>NZ_FNCS01000003.1 GCF_900100665.1 Pelagibacterium luteolum | reverse complement strand
CCATCCGTTATACGCTCGCCCGGCGTGCCGTTCTCGAACGCTTCCTCGTCGACGGTCGTATCGAGATCGACTCCAACATCGTCGAACGCGCCATCAGACCCCAGACCATTACGCGCAAGAACAGTCTCTTTGCCGGAAGTGACGGGGGCGGTCGCTCCTGGGCAACCATCGCGACACTGCTTACCACAGCCAAGATGAACGGAGTCGATCCTCACGCCTGGCTCACTCAGACCCTCGAGCGCATAGCCAATGGCTGGCTCAACAGCGACATCGACGCCCTCATGCCCTGGAACTATGCAGGCTGAACGGTCCTGCCTTCGCGCTTACGGGCAGTTGATGGACGGCGCGCCGCGATGAAAAAAGGGACGGCGATAACCGTCCCTTTCAGCAGTCGATCAGGGTTCGATCTCTTGGCGGCGCTTGGCGATCACCTTGTCGATGCGGCGGCCATCCATGTCGACGATCTCGAATGACCATCCATCGACTTCGAGGACTTCGCCGGTGGTCGGGATGCGCTGGAGTGTGTCGATGATGTAGCCGGCCAAGGTCTCGTACTCACGGCGTTCGGGCAGGACGATGCCGAAATGGTCGTAGAGATGATCGACCATCAGGCTACCGGCCAGGAGCCAGGACCCGTCTTCACGCTGTACGGCTTCGTCTTCCTCGCCCTCATCAAGATCCGAACGGAAGACGCCGGCGATAGCTTCGAGCAAATCGTTTGGTGTCACGACGCCTTCGAAATGGCCGTATTCGTCGAGGACCAGCGCCAAAGGAAACGCGGCGCGGCGCAGGACCTCAAGCACTTCGAGCGCTCCCATGGTGTCGGGCACAAATTGCGGCTTGTGGATCAGCTTGCGGAAGGCGCGCATGTCCTGCGGCCGATGCTCGAAATACTCGCGCATCACCAGCACGCCAATGACGTTGTCAGCGGTCTCTTCGGCGACGGGGATACGGGAGTGGCGCGCGTTGCTCAGGCGGGACTGGATGTCAGCGTAGTCATCGTCGATGATCAGGATCTCGACGTCGGTGCGCGGGGTCATGATGCCGCGGGCGCGGCGGTCGGAGAGGCGCAGAACGCCGGCGATCATGCGCTTTTCATCGCGCTCGATCACACCCGTTTCCGCGGCCTCGGCGACCATGGACTTGATCTCCTCCTCGGTTACCATGTCCTCGCTGGCTTCGCTCATGCCCAAAAGGCGGAAGATCAGTTTGGTCGATGCGTCGAGGAGCCACACGATCGGCGCGGCCACCTTGGACAGCACATTCATGGGCGGGGCGATCAGGCTGGCGATGTTTTCGGCGTTGCGCAATGCAAACTGCTTGGGCACGAGTTCGCCAATGACCACCGAAAGGTAGGTGATCACGGCCACAACACCACCATAGCCAAGCGCCGAGGCGGCGGCGGAGGGGAGCCCGGCATCGGACAGGCTTTCGGTGACCCATCCGCCGATGGTGGCGCCGGAAAACGCGCCCGCGACGATGCCGATGAGCGTGATGCCGATCTGGACTGTGGAGAGGAAGCGGCCGGGGTCTTCTGCAAGTTTTGCAGCGGCGGCTGCGCCGCGATGGCCGCGCTCGGCCATAGAGCGCAACAAGGGCTTACTGGCCGAGACGATGGCGAGTTCGGACATGGCGAACACGCCATTGAGCAGGATGAGACCTGCGACGATAGCTATTTCTATCATGGAGGACGGACAGGTCGATGACCGATCCGATTTTAACCTTCAGCTTGTTTCAGGAGCGCGCAGAATGATGGCGAAAAGGCCGCGCGTCAATGCGCGGCCTGCGACCTTGCTGCTTCCTTTACCGCGTCCTGAACCTTTTCGAAGGCCCGGACCTCGATCTGGCGGATGCGCTCGCGGCTAACTTCATACTCCTGAGCAAGCTCTTCCAAGGTCGAAGGATTTTCCTTGAGGCGTCTTGCTTTAAAGATTGCACGCTCGCGATCGTTGAGCACTTCCATGGCGCCTTCGAGGTAGCTCATGCGCTCATCGAACTCCTGGCTGTCGCCGAGGACTTCTTCCTGATCGGGAACGTCATCGACAAGCCAATCCTGCCACTGGCTGGTGCCCTCATCGGCGCGCATCGGCGCATTGAGCGAGGCATCGCCGGTCAGGCGCTGGTTCATCGAGACAACATCGTCTTCGGTGACTTTCAGCGTCGTCGCGATCTGCTTGATCTGGTCGGGATGCAGATTGCCGTCTTCGAGCGCGGCAATCTGGCCCTTGAGACGGCGCAGATTGAAAAACAGGCGCTTTTGCGCGGCTGTCGTGCCGATCTTGACCAGCGACCACGAGCGCAGGACATACTCCTGGATCGAGGCGCGAATCCACCACATCGCGTAAGTGGCGAGACGGAAGCCCTTATCGGGCTCGAAGCGCTTGACCGCCTGCATGAGACCGACATTGCCTTCCGAGATCACTTCGGAAATCGGCAGGCCGTAGCCGCGATAGCCCATGGCGATCTTGGCCACGAGGCGCAGATGCGACGTGATGAGTTTTTGGGCTGCCTGCGGGTCGGAATGCTCCTTATAGCGCTTGGCGAGCATGAATTCCTCGTCAGCATGGAGCATCGGAAATTTGCGGATTTCCTGCAGATAGCGATTGAGCCCATTTTCCGAGCTCAGGACAGGAAGATTAGACTGGGCCATTTTTTAGCACCCCCTCTTGTAAACCCCCGGGGACCCCGGCGGGTTTTGCCGCATCGACGCCCTTTACGGCACGTGTGCGGGATTATTTCGGAGTGAATATAGGTTTCAGTTGGGCGATTACATCCCCGCTCCGCAAATTTCTGGTGTTCGCGGAATGCATGGATGCGGCGCTATTGATTAATGCAACGCGAACATTGCGGTAAGGTTGCAGGTTTTGGCCTCACCCCTTTGCGAGCGCATTGGCCAGACGTTTCATATCGGCGGGCAGCGGACTTTCGAACCGGAGTGTCTCACCGCTGACAGGATGGGCAAAGCCCAACACCGCTGCGTGCAGGGCCTGACGACGCAAACCGAGGATCGCGTCGCGCGTTTCTTCTGACACCGTATTGATCTTTGTCATAAAGCCCGAGCCGTAGAGGCTATCGCCAATCAGCGGATGGCCGATATGGGCCATGTGCACGCGGATCTGATGGGTACGGCCTGTTTCGAGTTCGCAGGTCACCTGGCCGACGGACCATTTTTCGCCGTGGAAGCGTTCGTCAACTCGGTAGTGTGTGATGGCTTCGCGACCATCGTAGCCCAATACCGCCTGCTTGAGACGGTTGTGCGGCTCGCGACCAATCAAGGTCTCAATGGTGCCGATCAGCGGGTTCGGGATGCCCCAGACAAAAGCCGTATAGGCGCGTTCCAGCGGGCCCGTGCGGCCATGGTCGGCAAACTGGGCAGAAAGCCCGGCATGGGCCGCGTCAGTCTTTGCGGCGACCATGACACCGGAGGTGTCCTTGTCTAGGCGGTGGACGATGCCGGGGCGCTTGACGCCGCCGATGCCGCGCAGGCTGTCGCCGCAATGGTGGATCAGCGCGTTGACCAACGTGCCGTCCATATTGCCAGGGGCAGGGTGGACGACCATGCCGGCGGGCTTGTCGATGACGATGAGATATTCGTCCTCGAACAGGATATCGAGCGCGATGTCCTGGGGCTGCGGCTCGGCCTCAATGGGTTCTGGGGCGGCGAGAGTGATGGACTCTCCGACCTTCACGCGATATTTGGGCACATCATTGGCGGCTCCATCCACGCTGACCGTGCCTTCCAGGATCAGATCCTTGATCCGGTTGCGCGAAAAGGCGGGGAAACGGGCAGCCAGAAACGCATCGAGCCGCGTCCCGGCCTCGCTTTCGAGCACCGTGGCGTCGTGCCTATCCCCCTGGAGCTGTTCCGCTGCCATGACGCAACCTCAAGTCGATATAAACGAAGACGAACCGCTTAGCGCCGAGGCGGAGGCGGTGATGGCAAAGGCCCGGCGGCGTGCGGGGATTTCGATGCTCATCATGATGATCGGCTTTATGGCGGTTGTGCTGGTGGTTGTCTATCGGCTTGCGACCATGACGAGCCCCGTCGCTGAACAATATGGCGCGCAACAGATCGCACTGCCAAGCGGCGCGGAGATCGTATCCAGCCAGATCCAGGATGGACTTGTGACCGTCACCTATGGATTGGACGGGGCGCAGGCGATCCGGATTTTCGATGGCGAAACCGGCGAATTGGTGCGTGAGATCGCGGTGGTGGCCGAGTAGGTCAGCAGTCGGGCACCGCGACGCTGAGGCCGCCAAGCGAGGTTTCCTTGTAACGTTCGTCCATGTCGCGGCCCGTCTGGCGCATGGTTTCGATGCACGCATCGAGCGGGACGATGTGGCTGCCATCGCCCTGGAGCGCCAGGGAGGCTGCGGCGACGGCCTTGACCGCGCCGAGCCCGTTGCGCTCGATGCAGGGCACCTGGACGAGGCCGCGGATGGGGTCGCAGGTCATGCCCAGATGGTGTTCGAGCGCGATTTCCGCGGCGTTTTCGATCTGCGCATTGGTGCCGCCTAAGGCAGAGCAGAGGGCGGCGGCGGCCATGGCGGAGGCTGAGCCGACTTCGGCCTGGCAACCTGCTTCGGCGCCCGAGATCGACGCGTTGTATTTGATGAGCCCGCCAATGGCGGCGCCGACCAGCAGCATTTCGGGGATCTTGTCGCGACTCGCGCCGGGCACATGGTCGAGATAATAGCGGATGACGGCGGGAAAAACGCCGGCGGCGCCGTTGGTGGGGGCCGTGACGACCTGTCCGCCGGCGGCATTTTCCTCGTTTACGGCCATGGCGTAGGCGGAAAGCCAGTCGATGGCGGAATGGAGCGGCATGTCGTTGCGGCCGGTCTTGCCCGACATGTTCTCAAAGATCGCCTTGGCGCGGCGCTTGACCTTGAGGCCGCCGGGGAGTTCGCCGGTGGTGCCGAGGCCGCGGGTGATGCAGGCATCCATGATGTCCCAGATGCCGATCAGCCGTTCGGCGAACGCCTGCCCATCGAGACGGGCGCATTCGTTCTTTCGCTTCATCTCGGCGATGGAGAGATTTGCAGCAGCGCCCATTTCGAGCATTTGCTGTGCGCTGGCGAACGGGAAAGGGACATTGTCGGCAGGGGTTGCGGGCATGTCGCCGACTTCGATTTCTTCGAGGGTTTTGACGAAGCCGCCGCCGATGGAGAAATAGGTCTCTTCGGCAATTACTGAGCCATTGGCGTCGAGCAAGGCAAACCGCATGCCGTTGGGATGCGCTTCGAGCCGCGTGGCGCGGTCGATGATGAGGTCGGCTTCGGGATCGAGAGCGATGGTCTTGCCGTCGACATCGAGCGTCTTGCGCTCGGCGAGAGCGGCCAAAGCGGCTTCCGCCTCGGCCTTGTCGTAGGTTTCGGGCGCAAAGCCGAGCGCTCCGGCGAGCACTGCTGCGTTGGTGCCGTGGCCGACACCGGTATAGGCAAGCGAGCCGTAGAGCGTGATTTGCAGTCTTCCGTCGTCGGTGATTGTCGTGCCGTGGGTGTCAAGGAAGCGCCGAGCGGCGAGCATCGGCCCCATCGTGTGGGAAGATGACGGGCCGACGCTGACCTTGAAGACGTCGAAAACCGATACAAACATGCGCTCTCCCTTGATGCCGGTATCTGGCGTTCACAGGAGCCAATAGAACAAATTTGCGTGCGTCAAGCGAGTTTTGGCGGTGTTCTTGCTCTATCGCGCGGGATCATAGGCGGAAATCTGCCGTTTCGTCGCTTTGGCGCGCCAAATCGTTTCGAAGAGACCACGGAACTGGTCCTCATCGATGTCCGCGAGCCGGATCAGCACGTAAGGATAGTCGCGGTAGTGCTCGGTGATGAAAAAGCGCCCGGGATCGGCTTCGAGCAGCATGTCGCGCTCGTCGATTGAGGGGCGTTGCAGGGCGATGATGCCGGGCTCGCGTTCGCGCAGGATGAATTTGGTGCCCAGCTTGATCGACGGGGTGCCGTGGGTGACAGCCTGGGTGACGCCGGGATAGTCGAGGCAGATGGCGATGAGGTCGTCATATGTCATGACGACGGCCCGGTCAGCGGCGGTAGCGCAGGCGTCCGATCTCGTCGAACTCGGCCTGTTCGCGCTTTTGCTGCTCGTCCTTTTCGCGCTGATGTTCGCGCTGGTCGAGCAGTTCGACCTTTTTCAGGTCTTCGATGGCTTCGGCCAGAACGTCCTGGGCGGCTTCGAGCTTGCCGCGCATGTCGTTGGCGGAGTTTAGGAGATTATCGCGGCGCGAAATCGCGGCCTTTGCGAAGGTCGAGTAGGCGAAATGGGCGACGTCTGAAATGCCGGTCTTTTTGTGTTCGATCTCGATCTGCTGGTCGAGTTCGGCGGCCATGCGTTCGAAGTCGGCGACCATCGATTCGATCTGAAGGACCTGGCGGCGCTTTTCATCGACCTGGAATTTCTTCAGGCGGATCAGGCTCGCGCTCTTGGACTTCATGACTTGTACTCCTTACTCACCAAGCCGTCGGCCGGCTGTCTGAGCCGCCCCACCCCATCATCAGGCTTCCCCGCCCATCGTCTCCAATATCGTCGCCAGCAGATTGTAGCCGTCAGCGATGTTGGTTCGCTCATCCGATCGTTGGCCCAAAAACGCCTCCAACGCCGGGCTGAGCGCGATAGCGCGGTCAACCTTGGGATCTGATCCTTTGCGGTATGCCCCCAGTCGGATCAGCTCCTCCATGTCGGCATAAACCGACATCAGTTCGCGCGCCTTGGTCAAAGTGGGCCGGAAATCCTCCGGCACGCATCCTGGCATGGTGCGCGATACGGAGCGAAGCACATTGATGGCGGGGTAGCGTCCCCGCTCGGCAATCGCACGCTCCATCACGATGTGACCATCCAGAATTCCGCGTACGGCGTCCGCAATGGGCTCATTGTGATCATCACCTTCCACCAAAACGGTAAATAGACCGGTAACAGACCCCGAATTGCGCAATCCCGGGCCGGCGCGTTCGAGCAAACGGGGAAGTTCGGTGAAAACCGTCGGTGGATAGCCCTTGGCGGTGGGTGGTTCTCCGATGGCGAGGCCGATCTCGCGCTGGGCCATGGCAAAGCGCGTGAGACTGTCCATCATGCACAGGACGCGCTTGCCCTGGTCGCGGAAATATTCGGCGAGCGTCATGGTGAGATAGGCGGCCTGACGGCGCATCAGGGCGGATTCGTCTGAGGTGGCGACGATGACGATCGCCTTCTTCATGCCCTCTTCGCCAAGCTGCTCGGAAATGAACTCCTGAACTTCGCGGCCACGTTCACCGATCAGGCCGATGACGGAGACGTCGACATCGGTATTGCGGGCCAGCATCGACATCAGAACCGATTTGCCCACACCGGAACCTGCGAAGATCCCCATGCGCTGGCCATCGCAGCAGGTGGCGAAGGTGTTGAGGCATCGGACGCCAAGGTCGATGGGGCCGCCCACGCGGGCGCGCTCATGGGCGGGCAGCGGTATGTTGCGCAGTGTATAGGGTGAGGTGCCGCGCATCAGGGGCGCGCCGCCGTCGATGGGTTGGCCCTCGGCATTGATCACGCGGCCGAGCCAGCCATTATGGGGATAAACAGCACCGTCGTGGCCGGCAAAGACTGCCTTGCAGCCGAGGCGCACGCCTTCGACCGGGCCGAAGGGCAAGCAAAGGGCGAGGCCGTCCCTAAAGCCGATGATTTCGCAGGCGAGATGACTGCCCGATTGGGTTTCGATCGATACCCGACCGCCCACGCGCAGTTCCCGCACGGGGCCGATGACCTCGATCAGAAGGCCCTGAACGGTTTTCACCCGTCCGAAAACCTCGATCTCGTCGATGGAGTCGATGTCAGAGATCAGCGACTGCACGAAAGCGGCACTCCAATTGCGCACATGATTCGGCCTTTGTGAGGCCACATTGGTAACTCAACCTTAAGGTTATGGCGATATTGCCAGAAGTTGAGCAATTTATTTCGCTGCAGTGCGGCGGCCACTGCTCGTTCCCCTTCAGACCAGTTTCAATGAGTCCCAAGAGTCGGTTGAAGGGCTTTCTTAACGTTGTGGATTAAGAAAATTTTTCGTTAATTCCCTTTATATATCAATGGTTTAGTTATTGTCACAGTTAATACACTTCGCATATTGCGTGGTTGAATTAAACTTTGTTAACTAATTGACGTTAGCTTCGAAGCGTACCCAGTAGGGTTTGGTTAAGGGTCGCGGTTCGGTCCGGGCTCGGTCCCACGTAGGGACAGGTTGGATTTAAGGGGATTGGCATGCGTGTGCTCTTGATAGAGGACGACAGCGCTACGGCGCAGAGCATCGAGTTGATGCTCAAATCCGAGAGTTTCAATGTGTACACCACCGACCTCGGTGAGGAAGGTGTCGATCTGGGCAAGCTCTATGATTATGACATCATACTGCTTGATCTCAATCTGCCGGACATGAGCGGTTATGAAGTGCTGCGCACTCTCCGCGTGGCCAAGGTTCAGACCCCGATCCTGATCCTTTCCGGTCTGGCAGGCATCGAAGACAAGGTTCGCGGCCTCGGGTTCGGCGCCGACGACTACATGACCAAGCCGTTCCATAAGGACGAACTGGTCGCTCGCATTCACGCCATCGTGCGCCGTTCCAAGGGCCATGCCCAGTCGGTCATCACGACAGGCGATCTCACCGTCAATCTGGATACCAAGACCGTTGAAGTCGGCGGTCAGCGCGTTCATCTGACGGGCAAGGAATACCAGATGCTGGAGCTGCTTTCGCTCCGCAAAGGTACGACGCTCACCAAGGAAATGTTCCTCAACCATCTCTATGGCGGGATGGATGAACCGGAACTCAAGATCATCGACGTGTTTATCTGCAAGCTGCGCAAGAAGCTCTCGGTTGCGACGGCCGGCAAGAACTACATCGAAACCGTTTGGGGCCGTGGCTATGTGCTACGCGAGCCCGACGAAACTGAGCTGGCCGAAAGCGCCTGAACGGCGCTCACAGAGCTGGTCTGAAAACCGTCCCGTGCGCAAGCGCGGGACGTTTTCGTTTCAGGGTCTACGGCTAAGCTAACCGACCATCTTGCGGTACAGATGCCAAGTTGCGTGTCCGAGGATGGGTAGTGCCAGGGCCAGGCCGACAAATTGCGGCAGTGATGCGATAAATACGATCACGGCGACGATCAGGCCCCATGCCAGCATGGGTACTGGATTGGTTTTGAACGCGCGTAGCGAGGTTGCGATGGCGTGTCCTGTGCTTCCGCCCTTGTCGACCAGAAGCGGGAAGGCGATGGCTGTAGTGGCCAAAACCAAGAGCGCAAATCCCAAGCCGACAAGATTGCCCCAAAAGAGCAATGCCATCCCCTCGGGTGTTGTGAAGGTCATCGTAAGCAGTTCCAGCACCCCTTCTGGTCGGCTGGCACCCATGAATGTGCCATAGAGCGCTGCAGCGCAGGCGATCCACGCCGCAAAGATTACGGCCAGCATGATCCCAAGGGCCACAATAGCGCCAAGAGCAGGGTGTCTGGCGATACCCAGAGCGTGGCGAGGGCTATCATCGAGCCCGGCTTCGCGTCGGCGACTGAGCTCGTAAAGTCCGATCGCGGCCACCGGGCCGAGAAGGGCAAACCCTGCCGCAAGAGGGTAAAGCAGTGCGAACGTATCGCCGCCAGCGCTCCAGACGGCGAGCAGGATGCCGACCGCAGGATAGATGAGGACGAGGAACATGTAGTGGGACGGGTGACGCCAATAGTCCGCCGCCCCCTTGGAAAGGGCGTCAACGACGTCGCTGATTGAGATTTTGCGGATATCGAGCGTGGGCTGGGCGTAAGCGCTTAATATGGGGGTTTCGAACGCAGGCTTTCCGGGCTCCCGTTTTTACAGGGCGCGGTGCCATGTCCGCAGTCTGGAGCGCGGCACACCGCGCGGTTCAGCATGGAGATGATACGCCTTGCCGGATTGGTTTGCGCCTCGTGTCACGCAGATGTGTGCAGCGGGCTTAAACGAAGGGCTGGAACTTGGCTTCCAGCGTTGGCTGGTCGAAGGGCTTGAGCATATGGTCATTGGCGCCGGCCTTGCGGGCCATGGCGATCTGACCGATGTCGCGCTCGGTCGTGCAGAACACGACCTTGGGTTTATCGCCGCCATTGTAGCCGCGCAGGGATTTCAGAAATTCGATCCCGGACATGATGGGCATCTGCCAGTCCAGAAAGATGACGTCGGGCATTTCCCGCGTGCATTTGTCGAAGGCTTCCTGACCGTCCTCGGCCTCATCGACAATGAAATCCATATCCTCGAGCATACGCCGGGCGACTTTGCGGATGACGCTGGAATCGTCGACGATCAGGCAGGATTTCATGCCAAGGCTCCATGCTCTCGTCGGCACGCTTGACGGCGCCGACAGACCAGGAAGACTAGGCCACAATCGTTAGGAAAATGGAAAATCAGTCGATATCGTGCGGGAGCGGATCTGCCGTGAAGCGCAGGAAGTCACCGTCAAGCGTCAGATTGATCCCCATATGGCTCTCGCGCGCCAGGATGCCCGTATAGAAAGGCTGGATGCCACGCGCATCGACCGAGCCTTCCTCGGGCATGCCGGCCAAAAGTCCCTGAACCGCGTTCGGCATCAGAACCTTGGGGCCAGTCGATGTGATGGTGAAATTCTCGCGCCCGGCATCGCCTTCGACTTCGACAGTGACGGTGCCGCCGCGCGGCACACCAGCGACGGAAATCAGCAGCATGTTAAGCAGCAATTTGGCCTTGTTCTTGGGTAGCAGCATCGGGGTGACCTTCCATTCAAGGTCAGCCTTTTCACCGGCAAACAAAAGGCTCGCGACGCGCTCGGCTTCGCGTGTGTCTATATCAGATCCAGCCGTCGAGGACGCGCCGAACGCGAGCCGAGCGAATTCGAGCTTGGCACGCGCCTGACGCGAAGAATTTTCGATCAATTCCTTGGCGAAAGCCTGCATGTCGACCTGGGTGGGGTCCGAAAGAACCTCGAGACCGTTGCCGATTGCGCCGACGGGATTGATCAGGTCGTGGCAAACCCGCGAACACAGCATGGCCGCCAGGTCTGGGGCGCTCAGCTCGATAATGCTCGTCATGTCTCGGTTCTGCCTTTCGCTCACGAATCATTGAGTGCACTTTACAGTGCCGTCACAGTGGGGCAACGCCGTGGTGGCGCGTGCCGCCCGTTTCGCCCAGCTTAGTGTGCCAGATTGGCCTGCGATTGAAACCGGGGCAGGGCGTCCCAATTGTCGATCGCCGTCGCCAGTTGCGGAGCGCGCGACATGTCAAAAGCTTCTCTATTGCCGACGGAATGAAACAGCAGGAGCCGGTCGGCGACGATGCGAAATATCTGCGGATTGCCATCCGAGAGGAAGCCACGGGCCATGGATGTTGTGCAATGGCCGCCGAACATGGGGGCGTAAACCTCTGGCGCAGCTATGAAAACGTCACGGTTGGCGGCGGATGAAAAGTACCAGGCGGCTCCGCCCCATTCGTATTCGTAAAGCGGCGTACCAGCGATCGCGGCGTCCTCAGTGAAATATGCGACGGGATCGTAACCCGATATGGCGACCCCGGTCAGCACATTGGTCACATAGCCTTTTTGCTGCGCGTGAGCGGGCGCCATGGCCGCTGCGAACACGATTGCAAACAAAACGGCGTAAGACTTTGTAAGGGTTAAGATTTGTTTACCTCTTTGCCGCATTATTGCTCACTGGAACCGTTATGCTGGTGGGGGCGAGTCGGTTGATCATAACGCGAGGCCGTTTGGCCTTGGTTAACCGGACACGCATATCGCACAACACGAACGCGACAGTTGGGAGCATTCTCGTGATGATCAATCGCCTCTTTGCAGCACTGGTTCTGGCAATCGGCCTTGCCGCCGGTCCAGCCACTGCGCAGACGCAGCAGGGCGGATCGCTGTCCGACACCTATTCCAGCGAAGAAATCATGACCGCCGGCCATCAGTTCTTTGGCTCGGTCGCTCAGGGGCTCGCATCGCTGATCGAGCGCTCGTTTGCTGAATACGGACAGCCCAATGGCTATATCCTCGGCCAGGAGGGCGGTGGCGCGCTGTTTATCGGTGCGCGCTATGGCGATGGCACGCTTTACACCCGCAACGCGGGCACTCATCAGGTATTCTGGCAGGGGCCGAGCCTTGGGCTCAACATCGGCGCCGATGGCAGCCGGGTGATGATGCTGGTCTATAATCTGCCAGCCGTTGACTCGATTTATGACCGCTTTCCCGGGGTCGAAGGATCGATCTATGCCGTCGGCGGGCTGGGCATGACCGCGCTCAAGCAAGGTGATGTCTATGTCGTTCCGATCAGCTCGGGAATCGGCCTTCGCGCCGGTATATCCGTCGGGTACCTTAACTTCACACGCGAACCCACCTGGAACCCCTTCTAGCCCTTGCGAGTTCACGCAAGTGTGGTGGGTTTGAGGGCTGCTTTATTGCGCAGGCAATGACTCGGTGACACATCTCAGGTAAGGTTACCTGACGCCATCCAGTGGCGCAGTTTAGACTCGCGTGCGAATATCGGTGAGACCCCAAGGCCGGGGAGAGGTGCATGGTAATTGAATACGGAATGTATTTTGCGCTCGGCTTTCTCGCTGCCGCATTGATTGCGATCGCCATCGGCCCGGCCTTCTGGCGCCGCGCTGTGAGGCTGACCAAACGCCGCATCGAAGCTGCAACACCCGTCACGCTTTCAGAATTCAGAGCGGATAAGGACAAGCTGCGTGCCGAGTTTGCCATCGCGCTGCGCAAGCGCGATTTGCGCGTCGAGGCGCTGCTGGAAAAGCTGACGGCGCGAATCGTTGAGCTGGATGCAGCGCGAATCGAATTGACTGCACTTAAGTCGGAACGCGACGAACAGTTTTCCGCGATCGAAGCCTATCGGTTGCGTGAGACTGAACTGGTCGCACACATTCGTGATCTCGAGCGTGACAGCGCAGCGCTGGCTGCGCGCGTGCGGCGCTCCGATGATGATTTCGCCGATATCGACCCCGATCTTTTGCCTGAACAGCCAGAGACCATCTCCGCCGAGCAGTTGAGCGGCGATTATCGCGCGGATGTGGAAGACCTGCTGACGGCGCTTTCGATCGAGCGCCAGCGCAATTCCTATCTCGAAGAACAGACGCGCATGTTGTTGGCGCGGATCGAAAAGAAAAAGAAGAGCGGGCTGAAGGACGAAGCCATCGCCATGCTGCGTGATACGCTCGCAGCGCAGTCCGATCCCGAGAGCGAGGCGCGGGTGGCACTGCGTCGGGCCGAGGCCCGGATTTCTGGCGCCGAAAGCCGGCTCAATGCATTGCTTGCCGAGACCACCGGCGATGCCGACGGCGACATAACCGTGCCGTCGGGTGCCGTGCGATTGCTGGCCGAGGATTTTTCGGCGGGCGAACAGGAGGGCCAAATCCGTGAGCGCGTTGAAGGGTTGGAGGGCAAGGTGATGGCTGATTGGCAAACCGAGCGCTTTGACGCTGACCATTTGCGCGGTGAACTCAAGGCGATTGCCGCCGACGTCTCGCGTCTGGTTTATGCAGAGGATGCTGAAGACACAAAGGGGCTCTCCGAAAGCCTGTTTGATCGGGTGAGCAAATTTGCCGGTGACGACGTCGAGCTCCTAGGGTAGCCTGATCGTATTCTCGAGACCAGCGGACCGGTCAGCGATCGCATGACAGCGCTTCGCGACAAGTTTGCATCCCATAGCTGAGCTACTCACGGTTGATTTCCAATAAATTGGAATTTTGAGGCAGGATATTTCGCCCGAGCGGAACCTGCCACAACACTGCGCCTTGGCTACGGGCAGTGAGAGGCGTAGATTTTGCCTAATTGACGTGCATCCCGGACCCCCGTGTGCACAATTGCAAGAGGCAAAAATGTCGTCCATCTCCCAGGGTGGGGAGCGCCGCAAGACGCCGAAACCCTTCTATACATCCTTCGGCTTCCAGGTTCTGGTGGCTCTTGTTCTCGGTCTGGTGCTCGGGCTCATCGCCCGCCAGATGGGCCCCGGCGCCGACGGCCCCAACTGGCTGGTGCAGACGCTTTCGACCATCGGGTCGAGCTTTGTGTCGCTGCTCCGCACCATAGTTCCGGTGCTGATTTTTACCGCCATCGTTGCGTCTATCGCCAATCTGCGTGAGCTCAACAACGCGGCGCGGCTGGTCTGGCAGACGCTGTTGTGGTTTGCGATTACAGCGTTGATTGCGGTTCTGATCGGTATCGCGCTCGGCCTCATCATTCAGCCGGGCGTCAACACCGCTGTCACCGAAGCGGCGGCACGGGCTCCGGCGCGGACCGGATCATGGCTCGATTTCCTGACAGGGCTGATCCCGTCCAATATCTTGGGGCTTCAGGCTTCAACTTCGCTCAACGATAGCGGTGCATCGACCAGCTTGAACTTCAACGTGCTCCAGATTCTGGTGATCTCGATTGCGGTGGGTATCGCGGCGCTCAAGGTCGGCGATGCTGCCAAGCCGTTCCTCGAGTTCAACCGCGCTTTCCTCAAAGTCATTCATAAGCTGCTGTGGTGGATCATTCGGCTGACCCCGATCGCTACGGTCGGCCTTCTGGGCAATGCGGTTGCCGTTTATGGCTGGGAAACACTGGCGCAATTGAGCTGGTATGCTGCGGCGATCTATATCGGTCTCGCCATCGTCTTGCTCGTTGTCTATCCGACGCTGCTCACGGTTCATGGGCTCAATCCCATCCGCTATTTCCAGGGCGCCTGGCCAGCGATCCAGTTTGCGTTCGTGTCGCGGTCCTCGATCGGTACTTTGCCGATTACCGAACGCGTGACGGAAAAGAACCTCGGCGTGCCGCGTGAATATGCGAGCTTTGCCGTGCCTCTCGGTGCCACGACCAAGATGGACGGGTGTGCCTCAATCTATCCGGCGATCTCTGCGATCTTTGTCGCGCAGTTCTTCGGCATCAATCTCGGCCTGCAGGAATATCTGCTGATCGTTTTCGTCGCGGTGATTGGTTCGGCGGCGACGGCTGGTCTCACCGGTGCGACCGTCATGTTGACCCTCACGCTGTCGACGCTCGGCTTGCCGCTCGAAGGCGTTGGTCTTCTGCTGGCCATCGACCCGATCCTCGACATGGGCCGCACCGCGGTGAACGTGGCTGGTCAGGCCCTGGTGCCCACGATCGTCGCCAAGCGGCAGGGTATTCTCGATCAATCGGTCTACGACAAGGACCACGAGATCGATGCGCTTGATACGGGGCCGACACCGGCCCCGGTTCCGGCGGAGTAAAGGAGAAGGGAGGCTTTGAGCCTCCCTTTTTCAATTGGGCCGCTGATGTGTAAGGCGGGCTATAAAACCAAGCTTTTGCGCGATCGCGTCCGAAAGAACGAATGGATACGCATCTGGAAGGCCCATCGAGCGGTTGAGCTCGTTGAGCATAACGCTGACAGCCACCCAGCTATCGATCAGGTCGGCGATGTCGTTGGTGCGGTAGGGATCGAAATCCACTTCGGCAGAGAGGTCACCAGAGCGATCGCGTCTTGGGGCAATCGAGATGCCAAAGCTGCGCGCGGTTTCCAGCGTATCGACGATGTGGAGATAGTGCGCCCAGGTCTCGGCGAAATCCTCCCAGGCGTGGGCGCTGGCGTAGGACGACACGTAATGCTCTTCCCAGTCCGCGGGCGCACCATTGGCATAGTGTCGCTTGAGGGCTTCGCCATAGTCCTCGGTGTCGTCGCCGAACACCGCGCGGCATTCCTCGAGCAGGGGCGTGCCGTCGACGAGAATATCCCAATAGTAATGAGCAACCTCATGCCGGAAGTGCCCGAGCAGGGTTCTATAGGGCTCGCCCATGTCCGAGCGACGTTTTTCGCGTTCGGGGTCATCGGCTTCCGCAAGGGCAATGGTGATGACGCCCTCGGCATGGCCTGTCATGACCTTTTCGCCATTGGGATCATCGGCGAGGAACCGGAACGACAGCCCGCGAACCGGATCTTCATCCTTGGTGATCAACGGCAGGCCGAGCCGGACGAGGCTGTAGAAAAGCCGCTTTTTGGCCCGCTCCAGCGTTTGCCACTGGGTGAGATTATCGGGGTCCGATAGATCGGGCACGGTCTCGTTATGCCGGCACGCGATGCACAGCCCACCTGCTGGCGCGATCCAGTTGCAAGCGCCGTGTTGGGCGTTTTCGCAATAGGGCTGGCTCTCGGATATAGCGACCATGGAATTGGTCTGCGGATCGTACCCGATCATCGTCCCGCATTGGCCACAGGCGGAGTTTTCGAAGTGAACGACCTGGCGGCAGTTGGGACAGGCAAAAAGACGCATCGGGGATCCCCTTGATCATGCGCCTCGGAAACGCCAGCGGGAACTGGCGGTTCCGCTCGTTGCCCTAGATACTGCCGACCGTCCGTAGCTTGATGCGCGGGTGGACTTCATTCTGGCTCATCACCACCGTTTGCGGGCGGAACCGCTCGACGATGGCACGGACGTGCGGACGGATATGAGGCGATGTGATCAGTACAGGGATTTCACCCATTTGCGCGGCGTGCTCGAAGCCGTTCTGGATGCCGACAATAAACTGCTGCAGTTTCGAGGGCGCCATGGCCAGATGGCGTTCGTCGCCTTCACCGATCATCGCTTCGGCGAAATCGCGCTCCCAATTGGGCCCGAGAGTGAGCAATGGCAAATTACCATCCATGCCCAGATTGGCCGCGCAAATCTGACGCGCGAGGCGCGAGCGGACGTGCTCGATGATCTGTCCCGTGTTGCGGGCTGATCCTGCGATTTCTGCCACTCCTTCGAGGATTGTCGGCAGGTCGCGGATGGAAACACGTTCGCTCAGGAGACCCTGAAGCACGCGCTGGATGCCTGAAACCGTAATCAAAGACGGCACGATGTCTTCGACGAGCTTTTGCTGGTCTTTATCGAGACCGGACAGCAGCGACTGGACATTGGCATAGCTCAAAAGATCGGCGGTGTTGGCCTTTAGCACTTCGGTCAGGTGCGTCGAAATTACCGTCGAGGGATCGACGATGGTCAGGCCCTGGACTTCGGCTTCGTCGCGCAGCGCCATGTCGATCCAAGTGGCGGGAAGTCCGAACGTGGGCTCCACGGTGTTCTGGCCGGGCAGGGTGATCTTGTTGCCATAGGGGTCCATGACCATGAACTGATTGGCGTGGACTTCGCCGTGGCCGGCTTCGACTTCCTTGATCTTGATTTTGTAGAGGTTGGGTTCGAGCTGCATGTTGTCGAGGATGCGGACAGCGGGCATCACGAAACCCAATTCGGTCGCCAACTGGCGGCGTAGGGCCTTTATCTGCTCGGTCAAACGGTCGGTGCCGGAATCGTCTTCCTTGACGAGGCTCAGAAGCCCGTAGCCGAGTTCGAGCTTGAGTTCATCGATCTTGAGACTGTCGGTGATTGGCGCTTCCGAAGGCGATGCGGCAGCGATCTGCGCCTTGTTCTCATTGGCCAGTTTCTCCGTCTCGACGGCGCGTTCGGCCTTGTGGCGCTTGGCCGAGGACCAGGCAAGATAGCCGACCGCGCCACCGAGCGTGATGAACGGAATGAGCGGCATGCCCGGAACGAGCGCCATCATGAACATCACGCCCGCGCTCATGCCCAGGGCGATCGGATAGCCGGTAAACTGGGTAGTTAGGGCCTTGTTGGCCGAGCCGCTCACGCCGGCTTTGGAGACGAGGATACCGGCAGCGGTCGAAACGATCAGCGCTGGAATCTGGCTAACGAGGCCGTCGCCGATGGTCAGAAGCGAATAGTTGCCGCTCGCTTCCTGGACGGTCAGGCCCATCTGCAGCGTACCGATGAGAATGCCGGCGATCACGTTGATGAAGGTGATCAAGAGTCCGGCAATGGCGTCGCCGCGCACGAATTTTGAAGCACCGTCCATGGCGCCAAAGAACGAGCTTTCATCTTCGAGCGTCTTGCGGCGGTTCTTGGCTTCGATTTCATCGATCAGGCCTGCCGAGAGATCGGCGTCGATGGCCATCTGCTTGCCCGGCATGGCGTCGAGGTTAAACCGCGCCGCAACTTCCGCGATACGACCCGAACCCTTGGTGATGACGATGAAATTGACGATCAACAGAATCGCGAAGACGATCACGCCGATGATGAAATTGCCGCGCGTGACGAAATTGCCGAAGGCTTCGATCACATGGCCGGCTGCAGCCGTTCCGTTATGTCCTTCCGCCAGAATGAGGCGTGTGGACGCGAGGTTGAGTGCCAGGCGGAACATTGCCGACACCAGCAGCACCGTCGGGAAAGCGGAGAACTCGAGCGGGGTCTGGATGAACAGCGAGGTCATCAGGATCATCACGGAAAAGACGATCGAGAAGGCCAGCAGGATGTCGAGCAGCATCGCCGGCATCGGCAGGATCAGGACCGACAGGATCACCACAACGCCAATCGCCAGCCCGGCGTTGGACTGGCGAATGACATCGAACACGGCGTTGATGCGGCCCATGGGCGAAGTCTGGACGGCGGTCGGGCTGGTGTCGGTCATGGGGCGGAAAATACTATCTGTCGGAGAAGGGTGTCGCAGCACAGCGGCCGATCCCACACCCCGATGCGCACCGGCAACCGGCGGCGGTGGGGGCGGGAGCGGCGCCGCGATTGTCATGCGGCGCTAAAGCGTTGTTCGCCGGGGGCGGGGATGGAACTCCCCTCATCGGCGTATTGGTTGAGCTTGTTGCGCAGCGTGCGGATCGAGATGCCGAGGATATTGGCGGCGTGGGTGCGGTTGCCCAGGCAGTGGTTGAGTGTATCGAGGATCAATTCGCGCTCCACATCGGCCACGGTGCGCCCGACCAATGCGCGGGTTGCGGCATCCGCGGCGAGCGCAGCCTGGCTGACCAGCGAGTGGTTGGCGATGGATTCCGACAGGCCCGTTCCGTCCGGCATGCGGATGGCTTCGGGTTCGATGACATCGCCCGACGACAGCAGTACTGCGCGGTGCAGCGTGTTTTCGAGTTCGCGAACATTGCCCTGCCAGGGCGCGCGCAGCAGTTCATCGCGGGCGGCCTGGCTCAGAACGCGCTGGGTCAGACCGTTCGCCGCCGAATAGCGGGCTACGAAATGCTCCGCCAAGGCGATGATGTCGCCGGGGCGCTCTCGTAGGGCAGGGAGCTTGAGGTTGACGACGTTGAGCCGGAAGAGCAAATCCTCGCGGAAGCGGTTTTCGCGCACTTCGATCGCCAGATCGCGGTTGGACGTGGCGAGGATGCGGATGTTGACGGGCACGGGCTTGGTGCCGCCGACGCGGTCGATGATGCGTTCCTGAATGGCGCGCAGCAGCTTGGCCTGCAGGCGGAAATCCATTTCCGAGATTTCGTCGAGCAGAAGCGTTCCGCCATTGGCTTCCTCGAACTTGCCGATGCGGCGGGCGACGGCGCCCGTGAAGGCGCCTTTTTCGTGCCCGAACAGTTCGGATTCAAGCAGGTGCTCGGGGATGGCGGCGCAATTGATCGAGATGAACGGGCGGTTGGCACGCTTGGAGCGGGCGTGGAGATATTTGGCCATCACCTCCTTGCCGGTGCCGCTTTCGCCGGTGATCAGAACCGATGCGTCCGAGCCTGCGATTTGATCGGCGAGCTTGACGACGCGCGCCATGGCCGGGTCGCGGAACAGGAAATCCGAGCTTTCCTTAGCGACGGCGGCGATCACGGCCGCAATCAGTTCGGCATCCGGGGGCAGGGGGATATATTCCTTGGCCCCGGCGCGGATGGCGTTGACGGCTGCGGCGGCGTTGGTTTCGGTGCCGCATGCGACGACCGGAATATGGATGCGCTCGCCTTCGAGGGCCGCGATCAGAGCCGGGATGTCGATCATCACGTCGACCAGCAGCAGATCTGCACCCTTGCCGGCGCGCAGCGTCGCCAAGGCAATGTCGATGCTGCCCGCATGAGAGACTTTAGCGCCACCATCCATGGCCATCTTGCTGGCCTGGCTGAGCTGTCCTTCGAGGGCTCCAATAATCAATAAGCGCATGGTGGACCCCTTAGCCTGCCTTGATGATTTCGGTCATCGTGACGCCGAGGCGTCCTTCGACCAGTACGATTTCGCCACGTGCCACGAGGCGGTCGTTAACGTAGATGTCGATGGCTTCGCCGACCTGGCGGTCGAGTTCGACCACCGAGCCGACATCCATCTTGAGCAGTTTGGCGACCGGCATGCGGGTACGCCCGAGGACCACCGAGAGGCGGACGGGAACGTCAAACACCGCTTCGAGATCGTTGGCGGTCTTTTCCCCTCCCGCGCCATCATCCTCATTCATATCAGCCAGCATTTCCTCAAAGGAGATGCCGTCGGAGACGGTCTGGATATCGTCTTCGCCATTGGCCATGGACTAGTCTCCCTGCCTGGCTCCGCGTGCCGCCAGATAAGCGGATACGCGAGCATTGATTTCGGATGAAATGGCGTTGATGTCGCGCACGAGGCCGCCATCGGCCCATTCGATGCGTCCGTCGCCGAGCTTGATATCGGGATCACCGAGGACGACGAGGCGTCCGGAAAAGCCTGAGACCTTCATGCGCTCTTCGGCGGCGGCGCGCATGGCGTCGCAAAGGTCGGGATGGCAGCGGATCACCAGATGCGGGGCTTTTTCCAGCGAGGCCATGCATTCGGAAACCAGTGCCGCGAGTTCGGTCTGCGGTTGGCGGGCGATCAGGTGCGCCGCGAGCTTTCTGCCGACCGAGGCCGCAAGGTCGACGGAATCGGCCAAATGACGTTGCTCATAGGTTTCGATATCGGCGAGGGCTTCTGCAACCTGCGCGGCGAGTTTATCGGCTGCGGTGGCGAGCGTTTTGGCCGATTGCGCCTCGACGGTCTGCTGTCCAGCGCGCAGGCCCTGCTGGTAGCCGTTCTGGCGTGCGGCCGCGATGAGCGCTTCGAACTCGCTCTCGGGCAACACCTTGTTGGGGGCCGGCTTATGGGCGAGGTCGAGGTCGAAGGTGAATTTGTGTGCGACACTCACAGCACCATCTCCTCATCGGCCTTGCCCTTGTTGATGACGATGTCACCCCGAGCCGAGAAATCTTTTGCTGTGTTGACGAGGCGCGACTGGGCTTCGTCCACATCCTTGAGACGCACGGCGCCCATGGCGTCCATGTCGTCGCGCATCATATTGGCGGCGCGGGCCGACATATTGGCAAAGAAGAATTCGCGTGCGCCTTCGGACGCGCCCTTGAGGGCCAGCGCCAGTTCGCGCTTGTCGAAGTTCTGCAACAGCGTCTGGATGGCAGCGGATTCAAGCCGGGTCAGATCGTCGAAGGTGAACATCAGCGCCTTGATGCGCTCGGCGCTGTCGCGGCTGAGATCTTCGAGCGCGGTGATAAAACGCGCCTCGGTCTGGCGATCGAATGCGTTGAAGATGTCGGCCATCTGCTCGTGGCTGTCGCGGCGCTGGGTGTGGCTGAGCGTCGACATGAATTCTGTGCGCAAGGTCGCCTCGATCTTTTCGAGGATTTCCTTTTGCACCGGGTCGATAGAGAGCATGCGCTGAACGACATCGAGCGCCAGTTCTTCGGGCAGCACCGCCAGAACGCGCGAGGCGTGCTCGGTTGAAATCTTGGTCAGGACCACGGCAATGGTCTGGGGATATTCGTTCTTGAGATAGCTCGCGAGGATGTCTTCCTGAACGTTCGAGAGCTTTTCCCAGATGTTGCGGCCGGCAGGGCCCCGGATTTCCTCCATGATCTGCTCGACGCGATCCTTGGGCAGGAACGAGAGCAGCAAGCGCTCGGTGGTGTCGGAATTGCCCGACATCGAACCCGAGGACGATACGCTCATGACGAACTCGCCAAGGAGGTCGTCGAGCATGGATTGGGTGATCGGGCCGAGCCGGACCATGGCGCGCGAAAGCTGGCGGATTTCGATTTCGTCGAGTTCGTCCCAGATTGGGCGGCCGAAATCGGGGCCGAGCGCCAAAAGAAGCACGGCGGCCTTTTCGTCGCCGGACAGCTGGCGACCGCCCTTGTCATTGTCGATCACAAGGCCCTTGGCCTTGTTTTCGGCTTCTACACCTGTGCTTTGGGGATTGGTCAGAGCCATAGGATTACGCGGCCTCGCTCAGCCAGTCGCGGACGACCAGCGAAGCTTGCTTGGGATTTTCTTCTACCAGTTCGCCGACCATTTTAAGGGTCTTGATCTGAGTCTCGCCGAGCGATTTCGCCTGCTCGAGCCAGGCATCGGTGGCTGCCTCGCGGTTGCGGATGGCAAGGGTGGCGTCGGCCATCTGGTTTTCCTGATAATCAGCAGGAACGCTGGCGGCTTCGGGCAGTGCGAGCGGCTTGGGTTCGGGCGCGAGCACTTTTTTCACCAGTGGGCGCATCACGAAGAACACCAGCGCGAGGGCGATCAGGAGGGTCACGATCATTTCGGCGAGATTGACCAGATCGTCGCGGCTGAACTCGAAAGGTCCCGGCGCTTCGGTACCCACTTCGATGCCGGGACGCTCTGCGAACTGCATGTTGGAGACCTGCAACTGGTCACCACGGGTCTCGCTGAAGCCCATCGCGGTGCGGACGAGTGCGGTGATCTGGTCGATCTCGGCCTGACTGCGCGGTGCGTAGATGGCGTTGCCCTCTGCATCGTAGGTGTAAATGCCGTCGACAACCACGGCGACCGAAAGCTTTTCGATGCCACCGGCTTCGGTGACCCGGGTCTCGGTGGTCGAGGAGATCTCGTAGTTGAGGGTTTCCTCGAAGGTGTCGGACGAGGTCTGCGTGCCGCCATTGGCCGTGGCTTGCTCGCTGGCGCCGGGCAGCTCGTTGGCAACGGTGACCTGGCCGGAATTGCCAGGGCCAGTCGACTGGTCGCCGGTTTCCAGGGTCTGGGCGGAGCGGACGACCTGGCTTTCGGGATCGAACGTTTCCGACGTGCGGGTCGAGCGATTGAGGTCGAGTTCGGCGGAGACCTGAACCCGGGCGCGGCCTAGGCCTACGACCGAGGCCAGGAGCTCTTCGATGCGGGTGCGCATGCGGTTTTCGATGCCGACCGCGCGCTCTTCCATGGCCTGGGCAGTAACGCTCAATGTCTCGTCACCGGTGCCCGATGCCAGGAGGTTGCCAGCGCTGTCGACGATCGAAACGGCGTTGGGCGAAAGGCCTTCGATGGCGGAGGCGACGAGGTGCTGAACGGCACGGATTTCGCCGGTGGAGAGCTGGCCGCGCACGGTCAGAACGATCGAGGCCGATGGCTGCTGCACTTCGCGGCGGAACAGTTCACGCTCGGGCAGAACGAGGTGGACGCGGGCGGACTGGACGCGGCTCAGGGCACCGATGGTGCGGGCCAGCTCGCCCTCAAGAGCGCGGATGTGGTTGATATTCTGGACAAAACTCGTCGCGCCGAGGGTGTTCTGGCTGTCGAAGATTTCGTAGCCGACCTGGCCGCGGACCGGCAGGCCGTTTTCGGCCAGCGACATGCGGATTGTGGTGATCTGGTCGCGCGGGACCAAAATGGTCGAGCCGTCATTGCGCAGCTCGTGCGGGGTGGCCGATGCATTGAGTTCTGCGATGATTGCGGAAGCGTCGTTGAGCTCGAGATTTGTGTAGAGCGGGGCCAGTTGGGGGGTGGTCGAGCGGATAATGATGAAGGCGAAAAATCCGACCAGCATCACCGCTACCACGGCCATCGCTGCAATGCGCGCGACGCCGAGCTTGGTCAGCAGTTCCCCCAATTGATTCACGCAATACCCCTGCCAAGCATATTTTTTGACTAATGGCACCAAATCAGGGTGCCCCCAAACTGGGCAAAATATGCCTAGCGGATGGTAAACAAGGTGTTAACCAATTGCCGCAGATTGCAATTTGTGGGCAAATTGTGCCGATCGGGCGGCGAAATGGGTTAACATTCGCTTGCGGCAGTAATGGCTTGGCGTATCAGCATAAACAAAGCCCGCCGCGGTGTCGCGACGGGCTTTGGGGTTACGCTCGTATGCCGGAATGTGGCGCCTTGTGGGCGTTAACCTTCCCGGTAGTGCTGGATCCAGGTCGTACGCAGGCCAGCGAGGCCATGCTTGTCGATTGCTGCCTGCCAGTTCAGGAACTCGTCAACGCTCAAAGTGTAGCGTTCACAAGCTTCTTCCAGGCTCAACAGGCCACCGCGGACGGCGGCCACGACTTCCGCCTTGCGGCGAATGACCCAGCGCTTCGTGTTGGCCGGTGGCAGATCCGCTATTGTGAGCGGGCTACCATCGGGACCGATGACATACTTAACGCGCGGACGCATCTGTACGGTCATTTTACTCTCTACTCAACCTGACCATAAGCAGTGTTCACACTAGCGTGTTGCGCTTAAAATTTGGCTAAGCGGAAACTTACAAGGCGTTAAGAGCGACTGCAAAATGCCACAAGGCCGCTCGGATGAGGAGCGGCCTTGTGTGTTGATATATATAGAGAAAAGATAAAATGGGGCGATCAGGCGGCCTGATCCTGCTCATTGCCGCCTGAATTTCCGCCACCATTTTCGCCACCGTTGCCAGTTTTCGTGCTGGTCACTGAAGTGATCGAGGAGAGGGGGATTCTGAGGTCGCCGATGAGGATGTAGGGCTCAGATCCGCTGACGTCGACGCCTTCGACGACGCCGCGCATTTCGGTGGTGACGGGGATGTAGCGGCCGTTTTCGTCGCGGGCGTCGATGGTGATGGAGAAACGCCCGGAATTCAGCTTTTCGCCAGTCGAGGTGGTGCCGTCCCAGACGATCTGATCGGTGCCAGCGCGGACGGAAATGGTGTCGGTAAAGACAGTATTTCCGGATGAATCCTTGATGGTGACGGTTGTATTTTGGGCAGCGGAATCAACGCGATAGACCCAGCTGGCGCGGCCATCGATCAAATCGGTGGAGGCGCCGGAGGCGGTGACGGTCTTGCCGATATAGCCAACGGCCTGGGTATTGGACGCATTCTGGGACGACAGCATCATCGTCTCGAGAAATTCATTGGTCTTAAGTTGTTGTTCCACCGAGGTAAATTGCACCAGTTGCTGGGTGAACTGGGCGGTGTCCATGGGCTCGAGAGGGTTCTGGTTCTTGAGCTGGGTGATCAACATCTGAAGGAAGGTGTCGAAGTTATCGGCGATGGTCGAGCGCGAGTTATTGAGGCTCGAATTGGTGCCAGATGATGCTGAAATGCCGTCGACCATGATCGTTCCTTAAACCCAGAGATTGACTGCATCGAGCCGCGCGTAACCCCGCATATATGGGTTGGGATCGGCGTTTGTGGCGGTGATCGACGCGTCTATATTGAGGTTGGCGACAGTATCGTGCGACCAGCCGGGTTTTTCGCCATCATCCCAGGCGTTTCCACCCTCCTGATTGAGCGAAAATTCGAGATTTGTCTTGCCGGGATCGATGCCCGCATCTTCGAGCGCCGCCATCAGTGCGCGCTGATCGCGCTGGAGCAGGTCGAGGGTTTCGCTGCGCTCGACCGCGAGGCGGGCGATGACGTTGCCGGAGGTGTCCATCTCCATTCGCACGTCGATGCGACCCAATTCGGATGGATTGAGACGGATTTCGAAACGGTTGATGCCGTTCTGCACATGGCGGGAAATTTCCGCGGCGATGTGGGGGAGATTGATCTGGGCGTCGGGGCGCTGATAGGCGGCGGCCTCGGGGCGTGCGCCGGGGGTGGTGGCGCCGACGGACTGGGTCGCTGTTTGTCCCGCCGGGGTGATGAGACCATCGGGGGCGTCGAGTTCGGCGGGGGTGGGGGCTGTGGATGCGCCCGCGCCCGTGCCGTTCTGATTTTGCGATCCGGCGCCATTTTGGTTGGCGGCGTTGCCGGCGGGCTGGGTGGCCGCGTCGGATTTGACGAGGGTGCGTTCGCTGCCTTCGGCCGTGTCGGTCGTGTTGCGCTGTTCGGCCTGGGTGCGGGCCGTGACGGGATCGGCGGCGTCGGCGGCGGGATCGGCTGCCGCGATGGCGGTGAGCGGGTTGAGCTTGGTTTCGCTTTCGATCTGGCGCGGATTGATCGCGGCGGACGCGGCTTCGGACTGGGCCTTGAGCAGCGCTGCCGATTGGGCGTCGAGCGTCTTGGTCATGGCGGTAAGACCGGCTGCGAGATCGGGCGCATCCTTGCGCACGCCGTCGGCCAGTTTTGCGAGAATTTGCGAGAGCCTGTCGAGCGGGCCGGTGGCGCCGTCGTCGCCAGAGGCGCCAAGGCCCAATTGGGCGGCGAGATCGGCGACGCGGGCGAAGATCGGAGCATTGGGGCCGGGCAGGGGGATATCTTCGCCCAGGAGATCGCTGATGCCGGCGAGCAGGTCTTCGAGGTCCTTGAGCGCCGATGCGTCGAGCGGCGCGTCGTCTTCGAGACGGGTGCCGAGGGCTTCGAGACGGCCCAAAAGTTCACCCAGAAGCGTTGCGAGTTCGGCTTCGCCTTCGGTGGGGGGCGTAAGGGTCGGCGCGGCCTGTGCGCCGCCGATGATATGGCGCGCGGCGCTCGTTGTGCCCAGCGTGGCGTTGAGCAGATCGACAAACCCCTCCACGGCCCCGCTGGAGGCGCGATTTGCGCCTTGCTGGGATGTGGAGGCGATGATGTTGCCGGGCATGCCGATCGCTGTGGTCACGATGGTGGTCTCGCAAGAATAGAGTTCGTCGCGATCAGTGATGCAAGCGGCTTGCCAAGTCGGGGCGCGGTGGAGAGGTTAAGGAAATCAAGGGGTTGATGGGGCGCTGGATGAGTGCGCGGCGGGGGCGGGCGGCAGGATGTGTCGGGGAGGGGGAAGATTTTGCCGGGGGGTGCATACTTGCCGCTTCTCGGCAGACGGTGAAGACTGCACGTCCGCACTTCGACTGCAACGCGCCCTCATTGCGGTCGTGCGGTGCGGCAGACCCAAACCCGAATGCTTCACACATCATGCTACAAGGCAGGGTCTTCAACCACCGCCGAGCTTGTTGCGGTTCAGTACGCGCTGCTATCTTCAGTTGTGCAGACACAATTTTGTTGCGGCGTTGGATAAGCTGCTATTCAAGTCAATGCCATGTCATATAAACAGACAGCATTATGGAAAGCGGCGTTCGAAGCCGTACGCACTGACGCCACACCAGACGAGCAGGTACGTCTTGCCAGCTGCTATGAGGCGATGCGTACGCGCGCTAGCGCGCTAGTCGCAAAAATAGCCGGCGACCTGCCCCACATGACCGTTCATGACGTGACGCATCTCGATGCCCTGTGGGAAATGGCGTCTATCGCCGCCATCGAAAACTTCGACCTTAACCCGGCCGAGGCTTTCGTGTTCGGCGGCGCGATCCTTCTGCACGATGCGGCGATGACGCTTGCTGCTTTCCCTGGCGGAATAGCCGAGCTACGCGAGCAAACCGAATGGCGCGATTTGCATGCTCGATACATGGCGTCCGTTGCTGAGGGCGACACGCTAGCGGCCGAGAAAGCCGAAGACCGCGCCACTGAGGACGCACTCCGCCTGCTACACGCCAAGCAGGCCGAGAATCTGCCGACTATCTCATGGCTGGGTCCGCAAAAGCAGCCGATGTTTATCATCGAGGATCAACAGGTCCGCAACTTTTACGGCCAGAAGATCGGAAAGATTGCGTACAGTCACTGGTGGAGCATCGCTAAAGTTGAGGAAGAGCTGTCCGGCACGCTCGGTGCCCTGCCTGATGTCACCAACTGCACTGTCGACCTACTGAAGGTCGCCTGCCTGCTCCGTGTGGGTGATGCGATGCACTTGGATCAGCGGCGCGCTCCGGCATTCGACTTCGCGCTTCTTCAGCCCACAGGGATTTCTGCGAACCATTGGAAGTTTCAGGAACGAATGGCTAAGCCATTTGTTCAGGCCGATGCGCTCGTCTACACAGCGCAGCCGCCATTTGAGGTCGACGCTGCAGATGCGTGGTGGGCGGCATTCGACGCGCTGCAAATGGTCGATCGCGAGTTGCGTGACGTCGACCGAGTGCTCCGCGATCGCCAGAAAATGCCGCTTCTTGTCCGGCGGGTCGAAGGAGCGCATTCGCCGAGCGACCTGGCCCGTACAGTAGAAACAGACGGTTGGGTGCCGGTCGACAGCACCGTCCGGGTTAGCGACGTTCCTAAGATCGTTGCCACACTCGGAGGAAGTAAGCTCTACGGCGACAGTACTGCTGCGCCGATCCGCGAGCTAATCCAAAATGGCCTCGATGCCATCACGGCGCGGCGACGGTTGCAAGGACGTCCGGCCAAATGGGGCGAGCTCCGAGTTGTACTGGAGAAGCGCGACGACGGGTTCTGGCTCTATTTTGAGGACAATGGCGTCGGGATGTCGCAAACCGTGCTAACCGGTCCCCTCATCGACTTCGGAAACTCCTTCTGGAAATCATCGCTCGCGATCCAGGAGTTCCCCGGTCTTGCAGCCGCGGGAATGAAATCCCGTGGCAAATATGGAATCGGTTTTTTCTCAGTCTTTATGCTAGGCGATGTGGTTAGGGTTATCAGCCGCCGCTACGATCGCGACACGCAGTCCGCACGGGTGCTGGAGTTTCGGCACGGCCTGGGGTCACGGCCCAACCTGCGCCACGCCGACCCCAAGGAAGCGCCGCTGGATGGGGGAACTCGGATCGAGGTCAAGCTCAAGACCAATCCGTTCGAGCCAGACGGGTTGCTCCACCGCGAGACACCGTTTTCCGAGAAACAGGTGGCGAGGCTGAGCCGTGTTATCGCCGCAATCGCGCCCGCTTGCGACGTGGCCATTTCAGTTGCCCAAGACGAGGAACCTCCAGGCCATACTGCGGCAAGCGATTGGCTGGAGGTCCAATCGTCCACTTTGTTGAACCGAATTGTGGGTGGGGACGACGAGGATGACCAGCCTGCGGCGTCAACAAAAGCGTGGGATGAACTTGTCGAGCTACGTGACGAAGATGGAAAACTATATGGTCGCGCGCGCATCGACGCGGGCAGTCAATGGGGACGGTCCGGTCTAGTTACCGTCGATGGGCTTGCCGCAAGTAAAGTCGGCATGATCGCAGGCATCCTGATCGGCGTCGAAACGACAGCATCGCGTAATTCCGCGAGACCGATCGTACCGGCGCCGGTGCTCGCTTCCTGGTCATCCGAGCAAGCGATTGTGCTTGCCGCCGCTGAAATACCTGATGCAGAAAAGGCCGAAGCGGCGGCCGTCGTTATGAGATGCGGCGGCGATGTGGCGACGCTGCCGATCATCTGGTGGCAGGAGCAATGGATGACCGCATCTCAGTTCGTTGATGCAATCAAGTTGTGCGATCGGTTGGAGGTGTATGAAGGTTCGATCAATCACGATGATGATGACGACGTCACCAGGCGCGAGTTCGATTCTTCGTTCGAGGCTAGTGCCATGATCGCTCAGACCATAGACGGCAGGTACGGGCACACGCGTGACACCGATTGGATCGCAAGTGTTACGCAGGGTCGCGGGTATACCCCACTTGATATAATCGAATCGCTGCTCCGCGACGCGTGGGGTGAGTAGATGCCTATGAGGACACTGTGGTTGTCGGAGAGGTCAACTTTGTCGAAATTTATCGGACGGTGGCTATCTACACGCCAGCATCCAAATAGGAAGAGACCAAGCTTATGGAAGCGGCGTGGCGCCCACTATGACGCGGCCATGGCGTCAAAACCCGCCGCTGGATCCGACCCAGTTGCACGCCGGCCCCTTTCAGCATAAAACCCGCCCCACACCACCGGGCGCTGCTGTCTGGTGATTGTCCGTTGGCCCTTGAACCCATCCGGATGAAGAGAAAATGGTGAATTCTTTAGGTTTCGACCGGGCGCCCGGTGAGACGCGTGTTGTCGTTGCGATGTCGGGGGGCGTGGATTCGTCCGTCGTTGCCGGACTTCTGGCCCGTGAGGGCTATGAGGTGATTGGCGTTACCCTCCAGCTTTACGATCATGGCGAAGCGACGTTCCGCAAGGGATCGTGTTGTGCGGGGCAGGATATCCACGATGCGCGCCGGGTTTCGGCAACGCTCGGTATTCCCCATTATGTGCTCGATTATGAAGAGCGGTTTCGCAAGGCGGTGATCGAGCCGTTTGCGGAAAGCTATGCTTTGGGCGAGACGCCCATTCCGTGCGTTTCGTGCAATCAGTCGGTCAAGTTCGTCGACCTTATGGAAGTGGCGCGGGACCTCGGGGCCGATTGTCTGGCGACGGGGCATTATGTGCGCTCGCGCATGGTGGACGGGCAGCGCCAGCTTTTGCGTCCGCTCGACGGGGACAAGGACCAGACCTATTTCCTGTTTGCCACCACATCGGGGCAGCTCGACTTTTTGCGGTTTCCGCTGGGCAACATGACCAAGGACGAAACCCGCGAGATGGCGCGCGAGATGGGGCTGGCGATTGCCGACAAGTCGGACAGCCAGGACATCTGTTTCGTGCCCAAGGGCAGCTATTCGGACGTGATCCGCAAGCTGATGCCGGAGGCGGAAAAGCCCGGCGATATCGTCGATGCCCAGGGGCATGTGCTGGGGCAGCACAAGGGGATCATCCATTATACCGTCGGGCAGCGGCGGGGGCTGGGGATCGCTTCGGGCGAGCCGCTTTACGTGTTGCGGCTCGATGCGCGCACGCAGCAGGTGGTCGTGGGGCCGAAATCGGCGCTGACGGCGCATACGGTGCGCTTGCGCGACATCAACTGGCTGGGGCCGCGGCCTCTGGCCGAGATGGTGGCCGGGAACGGGCTGGCGCTCGAGGCCAAGGTGCGCTCGACGCGCGCGCCGCAAGAGGCCGTGATCCAGATGCGCGACGGCGAGGTGTATGTGACGCTGATTTCGGGCGAAACGGGCATCGCACCGGGGCAGGCGTGCGTTTTGTACTCGGATGACGGGGCGGATGCGCAGGTGCTGGGCGGCGGATTTATTGCCGAGGCGGTGCCGGCGGCGTTGGTGGCGTAGGGCGGGGGGCTCGCCTCTGCGGCACGGGTATTTTGACGTGAGACGCTGGGTGAGGCGGGGCTGTGGGGCTAGCCGTGCAGTGCGGCTTGGGCTGAATTTCGGGATATTTAGGGCTCGGGATTGAGCCGGGAGGGGGGCGCATACTGGGTCCCGGGTCTTCGCCCGGGATGACGGTGTGGGGTGTGGCACGCGGTGGGAGCTGCGTCTGGCGGGATGGGTCTGGCCGGGGTGGGCTGTGTCTGTTGCGTGACACTGGGGCGGGAGCCGTGCGGGGCGGCCGTTTTCAAACTTACGCGGGGGCGGGCGGTTTGGTATTCCGGAGACAGGCGGGGGCCGCGATTCGCCTTGTGTCGGGAGCATGTCAAACATGGTTGGTTGGTGGGCTGGCGGCCGGTGGGCCGCGCTCGTTGCGTGTCTGGCTCTGGCCGGGTGCGGAGGGAGCGGGGGCTCCGGCGACAGCGATCAGCCCGAGACGACGGGCGATGTGGCCGTGCCGAGCGGGCCGCAGGGATCGGGTTCGACCGACTGGGTGAGCGGATCGGTGGCGCATACGTTCGATTTCGAGCGCGCGCAGCGGATTTTGAGTTCACGACGGTTTCAGGGCGTCAATGCCGATCTCGTCGGGGGCGGGGACAATCAATCGCATCCATATGCCTTGATCCGGCTTGAGCTGGCGCTGTCGGGCGGCTGGACCGGGCTGGGGCAGCGCGTGGCGGTGGTCGATGACGGGTTTCGGCTCACCCATGGCGAATTTGCCGGGACCGATATCAAGACGTTCGGCAACGTAGCGGTGGCCGGGACGAGCAGTCATGGCACTCATGTCGCGGCGCTGATCAGCGGTTCGGCCGATAGCGGAGCGATGATGGGGGTGGCGCCGGACGCCGATCTGCATCTCACCAGTTATCTGCGCGACGATAACCGCACGGGCGTCGACATCACCAAGCTGGCGGCGGCGACGGCGGAGGCGACGTCGCTGGGGGCGGTGGCGCAGAACAATTCATGGGGCATTTTGCGCCGGGGCGGCGGGTCGGAGCTGCTGCTGTCGGATGTCGAGGCCCATCTGGCGGCTAATGCGGGCAGCACGGTTTCGGACGCGTTCTCGACGCTGGCGGGCGGATCGGCGAACGGGTGGCGGCGCTATTTCGATGCGCTCGATGATTTCCAGGACAGCGGCGTCGTCGTTTGGGCGATGTCCAATGACGAAAGCCTGGGGGAAAACGATGCCTCGAGCGCACTGCCTCTGCTGGTCCCCGAACTCAACAATGCGTGGATCGCGGTGGGGAACGGGCTGTTTACCGTCAATGCGCAAAACGAGATTGTCGATGCGCACCGGCTGTCGGTGGCGTGCGGGGCGATGGCGCGTTCGTGCCTTTTTGCCGACGGCACGACGCAATCGGCGGGGATTGCGAGCGATACGAGTTATGGCATGGGGACGGGAACATCGTTTGCCGCGCCACAGGTTTCAGGCGCCATCGCCATTCTGGCGCAGGCGTTTCCCTCGCTGACGCCCGAAGAATGGACGCGGCGGCTGTTGGCGACGGCCTATTCGGACTTTTCAGATTTTTCGCCCGATGGGACGGTGATGATCGGCGGCGCTGTCGAAAAGGCCTATTCGGACGAATGGGGCATGGGCGTGCTCGATGTCGCGGCGGCGCTGAGCCCGATCAATGGCGTGTCGCTGGTCAATGGCCGCGATCTGGCCAGTGCGGATCGGTCCAATGCAGAGACATCGGGACTTGTGACGGGGGCCGCCTATGGCGATGGCGTGCGGGCGGCGCTGGCCGGGGTCGATGTCGCCGTATTCGATGCGCTCGATACGCCGTTCATGACGTCGGCGGGCAATTTTGCGGTGGCGGCGCGGCCTGATCTCAGGGCGGCGGCGGCGCTTCCCGAGATCGGCGAGGACGGCTTGACCGGAGCCTTGATGGCGAACGGGATGGACAGCGTTTCGGCGATGACCGAATTTGGCGCGGCGCAGTATCGGGTGGCGGCCACGGGGCTTGGCGGCGGCGAGGCGATTACCGATGCGCGCGGGCTGGGCAGCGCGGCTGCCAATGTGGGGGCCGTGGCGTCGCTATCGGATACGACGGCGGCGATGATCGGGCGTTATGAGGCCGGGGCGATCGGGTTCGAGCATTTCGGGTTTGTCGGCACGCATGTCTCGATCGAAAATGGTGCCGTAGGCGGGGTCGGGGCGGCCCTGAGCCTCGATGCGGGCGCTGCACAGGTCAAGGCGTCCGTGATGAGCGCCTATGAGTCCGGCGGCGTGCTCGGGCTTTCGGGGCGCGGCGGGTTTGCCGTCGATGGCGGGGCCGTGGTCAATGCGCTGGCGCTGTCGGGACAGATCGAGCTCGGGGGCGCGACGGTGTTTGCGGGGATTGAAGGGGGCGTGACGGGCGCTGCGGCGGGGGGATATTTCGCCGCGCTGGAGCCGATGGCGTTTTCGAGCTTCCAGATGGGGGTGAGTTCGCGCGATCTCATGGCTGCGGGCGATCAGCTGACCTTTGCCGTGTCGCAACCCATGCGGCTCGACAGCGGGGCAGCTGTGGTGCGATTGCCGGCGGGGCGCACGCTGGGCGGGGAGATCACGACGGCAGACCATCGGGTGGATCTGGCGCCGGAGGGAAGGCAGATGGATTTCGGGCTCAACTACAGTTTTGCGCCGACCGAAACGAGTGCCCTCTCGCTTGGGGCGGTGGTGAGCACCGAACTGGGGCACAGCGTCGATCAGGCCGGGGCGGCGGTCGCTGCACGGTTCAGCCAAAGGTTCTAGCGTCTGTTACTGCGGCGCGGTTTCGGCGGGTGCTTCGACAGGGGTTTCAGCCATGTCGCCAGCTTCCCATTCGAGCGTCGTCGAATAGATGGTGCCCGCGATGGTCACGACGGCGAGGACGCCGAAAATCAGCAGGATGATGCGATTGCCCCAATTGGGCTTTTCGGTGTCGGCCATGTCGAGTGTCCGCGCGCTGGATTTGAAACTGGCTCTCAATAGGACGGTGCAGGCCCGAACGCTACGGGTAAATGCCGGTCCAATCGTCGCGGGGTGGGCATTGAAAATCCTTCCATCGTAATTTTGACGATGGAAGGATTGGCCTGGTACGAGCGGCCCGCTTGGGGGCCGCTCGAATGCTCGAGACTATTCGAGGGCGAAAATGGTGACCGTTTCGCCCGAGACCGTCGCATCGGCCGACATCGTCAATGGTGATGTCGGCCGATGCGATTGCCTCCTGGGTGACGGGCAAAGCCGTCAGCAGTGCGCGGAGGGGCGAGAAGTCGGCGGTTTCGAACAGGCCGCCGGTGGGGCAGGCTGTCAAAATGACGATCTCGGCCTCGGTGGCGCCGCGGACGGCCTGAGCGTCGGCGGTGGCCTCAAGGAACGGACGGATTTCGGCCGGACATTGCATTGTGGTGACCATCGCTCCGTCGGTCATACCGCCCGTTGGAGTGGTCCCGACAGTGCCGCCGCCAGTGCCGGTACCACCGGTACCGCCAGTGCCGCCACTGTTGCCGCCATTGCCCATGTCGTCATCATCGTCGTTGGAGCCACCACCGGGCATGCCGTTGTCGTCATCACCGTTTCCTGGCGTGCCATCGTCATCACCATTGCCGGGTGTGCCATCGTCGTCATCACCGTTGCCGGACATGCCATCGTCGTCATCACCATTGCCTGGGGTGCCATCATCGTCGTCGCCGTTGCCGGGCGTTCCGTCGTCGTCGTCTCCATTGCCGGGCGTGCCGTCATCATCATCGCCGCCGCCCGGGGTGCCGTCATCGTCTCCACCATCGTCGCCGCCGTCACCGCCGGTGCCCGGAAGGATGACGAGGTTGCCCGAGACCAGGGAGTCCGGGCCGAGGAGTTCGAGATCGACCTGGGCAAGGTCTCGATTGCCAAGGCCGATATCGGAATCGACGTCGACAAGGGGCTCGTCGCCCGTGTTGATGCCGCTGCCGGGGAGGATGTCGAGGTCGACGTCGCCGACGGCATCGTCGTCAAGCAGGCTGGCATCGAGGTCCGCCACGTCGACGCCGACCGCATCGACATCGGCGATGACGTCCACGCCGTCATTGAGCTGGGGCAGGATGTAAACGTAAGTTTCGCCCTGTGACCCGATCTGGATCGCCAGAACGTCGTCGGCCGAGAGGCCATTATTCGCGAGGACACCAGACAGCTCGACGCTGGCCGAGATTGCGGCGCGCGTTTCGTGGGTACCGGCCGAATTGCCGCTGCCAAGCGCGACTTCGATTTCCGCGAGTGTCGCATCGGAGAAATCGTCGCCGATATCGACGATGATCACCCTCTGGTCGTCGACGAGGTCATCGAGATTGAGATCGCCAAGATTGGCGGTTGCGATGAGTTCGACGAGGGCGCCGCCGCGTGCTTCATTGCCAAGGCCCAAAAGATTGCTGCCACCGATCGTCGGTCCGCCGATATCGACATTGGCTTCAACGAGGTTTGCCGAGCTTTGGGAGGCGCCGCCATTGCCGCCGTCGAGATTAACGAGCGGGCCGTTGCCGCCGACATTGACATCGAGATCGACAAGTCCACCCCCGCTGCTGCTGCCGCCATCATTATTGCTTCCACCGGTGCCGATGCCGACATTGGCATCGATGAGGCTGCGTCGGCTGCCGCTATCATCGTCGTTGTCACGGCCGCCCACACCAACATCGGCATCGACGCCGATACCGTCATCGCCTCCGACGTCGACATCGGCGCCAACATTGACGCCAGAGTCGCCGCCGACGCCGACATCAGCACCGGCATTGATGCCGTCGTCTCCGCCAACGCCGACATCCGCGCCGACATCGAGGCCGTCGCGGGTGTTCACGTCGACGCCGACATTGATGCCGTCATCGCCGCCGATCGATATCCCGAGCTGTGCAAAGGCCGGGGGCGTTGCGATGAGCGCAGCCGCCAGGGCGAGAGTCGAAATTCCATATTTGAATGACATGCGATACCTCCTGTTTTGCTTGTGTCCTCCGCAGGAAGCCAATGACAGAAGGGCAGGTAGGTTTCGCTTATGGGGTTTTCGGGCGGGCGGGATGGGGCGGGGTTTTGGGCGATCGGCGCAATGAAAAGTTTAAGATTCCAACTCGTTAGACAAAAAAGGCAGGCGATGGGCTCGCCTGCCTCGATTATGACCTATGTTAATTTGACTACGACTAATATGTTAGTATAATCAATGAGTTAGATAAAATTGCATTTAATCGATGGGCTTTAATCCTGCCTCAATCTGAGCCCGCTTCGGTTCAAGAAAGGGGGGCAGGGCGAGGTGTTCGCCCAAGGTCTCGAGCGGCTCATCGACGTCAAAGCCCGGACCGTCGGTGGCGATTTCAAAGAGGATGCCATTCGGCTCGCGGAAATAGAGCGAGGTGAAATAATAGCGTTCGACTTCGCCCGACGAGCGCAGGCCGGCCTGGGCGGCGCGGGCTACCCACTGATCGAACTGTTTCTTGTCCGGCGTGCGGAAGGCAATGTGGTGGACCCCGCCGGCGCCGGGGCGCGCGAAGGGCAGGTCGGGTTCGACGGCCACATGCAGCTCGGCCGACGCGCCGCCGCCGCCCATGGCGAAGACGTGGATTTCGCCCTGTTCGCCGGTGGCCGGATGGGTGCGGACCTTGCGCATGTTCATCACCGTGGTGAGGACGGGTTCAGACCGGCGCAGATCGGGCACGCTCATCGTGATGGGGCCGAGGCCCTTGATCTGGAATTTGGCCGGGACGGGGCTTTTGTCCCAAGGGTGTGCGCCGCCAGCGCGCGTGTCGTTGACGAGGCGCAGGCGCTGACCCTCCGGGTCTTCGAAATCGAGCGACATGTGACCGGCGCGCTCCGCGATCTCCGAGGTGGCGACACCTTCGGCCTCGAGATGGGTTTTCCACCACTCAAGAGCCGCTTCGCCTTCGACGCGGAAAGCGGTGCGCACCACCGAATGGGTGCCGCGCTGTTCGCGGGGTGTGGCCCAATCGAAAAAGGTGATGTCGGAGCCCGGCGAGGCTTTGCCGTCGCCGTAAAACAGGTGATAGGCGGTGGTGTCGTCCTGGTTGACGGTCCGCTTGACCAGGCGCAGACCCAGAACCTGGGTATAAAACCTGAGGTTTTCCCGCGCGTTGGCGGTGACGGCGGTGAGGTGGTGCAGTCCAGTGAGTTCGAGTGCCATGAGGGGCCTCCCAATGGATGAGTGTTCGTTCGCCTTCAACATAGGCGCGATCGGCCGCGGGCTAAACAGGGGCGGGGTGAATTGATCATTCGGTTTTGACGAACGCTTCGTGGGTACGAGGCCGCGAAAAAATAGTGGCTTGCGTTCATCAAATTTAGAACATAGCATGAACAAATGGCCCAGCTTACCCTCACGCGTAAACTTGCAATCTTGTCCGATGCCGCAAAATACGATGCCTCCTGCGCATCGAGCGGATCGGAGCGGCGCAATGCCAAGGCGACGGGTGGGATCGGCTCCACGGCGCCGGGCAGCGGCATCTGTCATTCCTATGCGCCGGACGGGCGATGCATCTCGCTTCTGAAAATCCTTTTGACCAATTTTTGCGTTTACGACTGTGTTTATTGCGTCAACCGATCGTCCTCCAACGTGGCGCGGGCCCGGTTTTCGGTCGAGGAGGTCGTGAAGCTTACCCTCGATTTTTATAAGCGCAATTACATCGAGGGGCTGTTCTTATCCTCGGGGATCATCCGATCGCCCGACTATACGATGGAAGAGATGGTGCGCGTGGCCAAGAGCTTACGCGAAGAGCACGGGTTTGCCGGCTATATCCATCTCAAGATCATTCCTAACGCGGCGCCCGAATTGTTGCGGCTGGCGGGCCATTATGCCGATCGGCTGTCGACCAATATCGAAATGCCGACCGATGAGGGCCTGTCGCAGTTTGCGCCCGAAAAGCGCCCGGGAGAAATCCGTACGGCGATGGCACGGGTGAAAACTAATTGGGAAGAGGGGCAGCCCGAGAAAAAGGCGCGCGCCAAGCCCAAGGCCTTTGCGCCCGCCGGGCAATCAACGCAGATGATCGTGGGCGCGGATGTTTCGAGCGACACGACGATTTTAGGGCGCAGTGCGGCGCTTTATGCCGGGTATCGGCTGAAGCGCGTTTATTATTCGGCGTTTTCGCCCATTCCCGATGCAAGCGCCAAACTGCCGATTTCACGGCCGCCCCTGATGCGTGAGCACCGTTTGTATCAGGCCGACTGGCTGATGCGGTTTTATGGGTTCGATGTCGATGAGATTGCCGGGACGAGCGAGGCGGGGATGCTCGATCTCGATATCGATCCCAAGCTCGCGTGGGCGCTGAAATCGCGCGGGCAGTTTCCGGTCGACGTCAACAGCGCCGATCGCGCCATGCTGTTGCGCGTGCCGGGCCTTGGGACGCGGGCGGTGGACCGGATCCTATCGACGCGGCGGCATCACGGGTTGCGGCTCGACGATATGGCTCGGCTATGCGCGAGTTTGGAGAAGGTGCGGCCTTTCATCCAGACGATCGACTGGACGCCGGGCAAGGCGCTCGACAGCGCGCATCTCAAGGCGCGGCTGACGCCAAAGCCGGCGCAATTGTCGTTGTTTTGATCGATGTATCGGGTTCTCGTTCCGACGCTTAACGAACTCAAGCCCTGGCGCGATACAGTGCGGCCGCTGCTGGCGGCAGGGGTTGCGCCCGAGGCGGTCATCTGGTTGCAGGAGGGCGATCCCGAGGCGCTGTTTGGCGATGCGCTCGATCTGCCGGACGAGACGCGCCCGGTACGCGTGCCGCCGGATTTCATCGCCGCCGCCGAACGGGCGCTCTGTCATGCCGATCCAAGACGTTTCGATCTGCTCTACCGGCTTGCCTATCGGCTGGGTGATGACAGGGGGCTGTTGAGTGTCGCGTCGGACCCCGACATCGTGATGTTGACGCGGCTCATGAAGGCGGTGAAGCGCGACAGCCACAAGATGAAGGCGTTCGTTCGGTTTCGTGCGATCGACGATAGCAATGAGCGGTTCGCCGCATGGTTCGAACCCGACCATTTTACCCTCGAGCGCACCGCGCCATTTTTTGCCGAGCGGTTTGCCGGAATGGAATGGGCGATTTTAACGCCCTATCGGTCGGCGTTCTGGGACAGGAAAACGCTCAGCTTCGGGCCGGGGGCGCAGAAGAGGGACGTGCCGTCCGACGATGCGCTCGAAGACGCGTGGCGCACCTATTTCGCCTCGATCTTCAATCCGGCGCGGCTCAAGGTTTCGGCGATGACCTCGGAGATGCCGCGCAAATATTGGCGCAATCTGCCCGAAGCCGGGCTCATCGACGGGATGATCAAGACCGCGCAGGCGCGCGAGGCCGAAATGATCGCATCGGGCGCCAGCCAGCCGCCATCACGGCATCTCAAGCAGGCCGCGCGGGTCGTGCCGGAGGCGGGTGGACCGGTCGATCGGTTCGAGAGCCTCGGCGATGCGGCACAAGCGGTTCAGGGTTGCACAAGATGCCCGCTTTATCAGAACGCGACGCAAGCCGTGTTTGGCGTCGGGCCGTCGGACGCGAGCGTGATGATGGTAGGCGAGCAACCGGGCGACAGCGAGGATATCGCTGGCCAGCCATTCGTCGGGCCGGCGGGGCAGGTGTTCGATGCGGCCCTTGGAGAGGTGGGGATCGACAGGGCCAAGTTGTTCATCACCAATGCGGTCAAGCATTTCAAATTCGTGCCGCGCGGCAAGCGGCGCATTCACCAGACCCCCAAGCCGGGCGAGGTCAATGCATGCCGGTTCTGGCTCGATCAGGAAATCGCGCTGGTTCGGCCCAAGGTGATCGTTGCGATGGGGGCGACCGCGGCGAGGAGCCTTTTGGGGCCGGGCGCGACGATCGCGAAAATGCGCGGGGCGCCGATACCTATCGAGGATGGGACCATTGTGTTCGTGACCATTCATCCGTCCTATCTCTTGCGGCTCCCCGACCGCGAAAAGGCAGCTTTGGAGCGGGATCGCTTCGTGCGTGATCTGGCGATGATCCGCGATCACGTGGAAAGCGCAATCGGGGCCAGCGTTGCGCTTGACAGCACGACCGCCGGTCCCTAATAAGCGCCGTGCTGTCCGCCCCTTCCGGCGGGCGCCAGCCGCCAATCTTAGCGCGGCGGCCTCATCTGGGGCGGAGTAGCTCAGCTGGTTAGAGCAGCGGAATCATAATCCGCGTGTCGGGGGTTCAAGTCCCTCCTCCGCTACCAAAAATCTCATATAAATCAGTGCTTTGCAGTCGGACTGCAAAATCGGGTGACACCCAGTTCGTGCCCATGCATAGTAGCACGTGGTTAGCACGTGGATTTTGAGCTCTTGAAAATCAATGGCTTAGCTGCGCGGGGGAAGCCGTGCTAGCACACTCCAAGCACGCGCTTGCACCAACATAAGCTTTTGGGGGAGCTGAAATTGGCGAAAACAGAGGCGACAGAGCCAAAGGTTTTCCAGCGCAAGGACAGCCCAAATTACTGGGTGCGCTTTTCGATCAAAGGGCAGGGCCAAATCAGAATGCCGCTAGGGACAGCTGATGAAGCTGAAGCCCTGCAATTGGCACAGAGAGAGCATCAGCGCGCTGTTCTGCGTGCAGAGGAGGGCCTGCTTGCGGTCAAATCCTCGTTCGAAAAGGTTGCGCGGGAATATAGTGCTGATCTGAAAGCCCAAGTGGCGGCAGGGGAGGCCAAGCCTTATGTGGAGCGCGACTATCCACCGATAATCGAACGCTATTTCATTGCTTATTTCGGCAAGAGGCCAATCGATGCCATTACCAGCGGTGAAATTCAGCGCTACCAGGTTTGGCGCAAAGCCTATTGGGTGACCGGACCGGGCAAGGACGTTCGGTACATCGAGTATGAGCGTGGCGGGAAGCGCCTAAGCCGACCAGCCAAGCATGAACAGCCCACGCTAAGCTGTTTGCGCAAGGAAGCGTCTCTCTTGCGCTCTCTATTCACCTACACCTAGATAAGCCATCCACTGCACTACGGCATCATGAAGTGAGGCGGTTTTTTTCCGCGTGATAGCGATGTAGTCATTCTCAAAGCCTCCGCTAGGTGGCGAGAAATATTGAACAGTTGAGTTGCTGTTTAGGTCTAAAACTGCAGCGGTGTGCTCTCCACGATATCCAACGTCAGTGGTACTTTCTAACGCTTCCGGTTGATAAACGGGGCGAGGACTGTCCCGCAAGGGTCCAAGATATCGCACTCCTTGTTGAAAATAATCCCTGAGAAAATCGCTGGCGAGATTTACGAGTCTAGGCGTAGAGACATCGAACGTTCTCTCTGACTCGGCCGACTCTACCATTGTAGCGGTGACCTCTCGTTCCAATGCCGCTAGATCAGAATCTTGCTCTTTGTCTGAAAATAAATCACCCAATGCGAGAAGGCCTCTTCTCCGTGGCGCGAAGGGCAATAAAGCTTGTTGGATTTCCCCTATTGTGGAAGCATCATCAGGTAAGTGAGCTCCTCGCTGTTCTAACCACCGTCTTACAATACCAACTATTTCTTGATCCAGAGCATCGCGTGCACTCCTCCGAATAGTCAAGGCGGTGGCGTGAAAGGAAAAAATTGCTTCCGCTTGTTCTTTTGCTCGTTGGGCTCCGGCATCGAAGCTTACGACCGAAAATGAGGGAAGAAAGTGCGAAGGAAATCCACCTACGATTGATGCCTTTGGCCGCCCATCGAATATTTCCAACTCGCTATCGGGGTCCACTTTAAGGTAGAATGGCAAATTCGGAAGAGATGTGTCTGCCGTATCGCGTCCGGTTAGCACCGCAAATCGATCCTGCAAGATGTCTTCGTCGGTGTGCTGGGTGACAACTAACTTCGAGGATTCAATTGCTGGTGCAAGACTGGCGCCGCTCGTCGTCCCTGGCAGTGTCGGTGCTCCTTCTGAGCCGTCCCCAAAAGTCACGTCCAGCGCTATCGTGCGTAAGCCTGTGTCTCCGCTTCCCAAGCTGCGGCGCTTAAAACTACTTTGCCAAACGGACGGGTAGATACCGTCAGCTTCCTCGATTTCATTTTCATATGTGAAGCTGATCCTGAGAGGTTCAGCCTCGCTGCCTATGCTTCGTATGTCATTGAAACTGCCGAGTCGTAATAAGGGCCCATTTAGTGTCAGCGGACGGTTTTGCGAGCCGTATTGAAGCGTCTGCTTTAGAAGAAGAATACTTTGGATTATTGTGCTTTTTCCGCTGCTGTTTGCTCCGGCTAAAATAGTAATTGGGGCTAGCTCAATGTTTTGCTCGTTACGATACGATTTGAAATTTTGCAGCTTCCAGTTTTTCAGCATTTCGCCTGCCCGCCGTTGTTGTCTAAGGCTAGGGTGATGAGTCGTCTTTTTCTACCCAAGATGTCGTAGTAGGCACAGAAAAGTTGCGGAGGTGCAGGGCTCGGCTATGTCATTCAGCCGCCTATAGCCTGCCTACCGCGTTAGCCATCATCTCGTCATTTATGTCGATGTAGCGTTGCGTGGTGGCGAGACTTTTGTGTCCGGCTAACGTCATTATGACCTTCGGCGAAACACCGGAATGCGCCAACCGGGTAATGAACCACCTCCGCCCGCTGTGTGAGCTAGCCCCGTCAACGCCAGCTGCCGAATATATGCGTGCAAACAGCTGGCAAAGACTGTTAGCGGAGAAATGTCCCAGCTCGCTGTTGTAGTGCTTGGATCGCTTTTGCGAGGGAATGATCGGACCATCTGTCGTAACTTGCCTCAGGCAAGATTTCCATTGCCGAAGTTCCCGCTGCAAACGATCGTTAAGGTGCACAGCGCGTGCCTCTTTGGATTTTGTGTTTTCGGCTTTGAGGTAGAACTGGTCTCTGATTGTGCCGTCCGAGTTCAGCACATCCGACCATTTCAAACTGGCGATCTCTCCTACCCGCAAGCCCGCGTAATGCGAGAGCAGCACCGCCAGTCGATTGCGCTTGCCCTGTGTGTGACTATCGCACAGCGCCAGGACCCGTTTCAATTCCGCGTCCGTCAGCACCCTTGCCTGCTTCATGGACATCACCTTTTGTGGGTTGAACCAACAAACAATGATGTTTTCAGGCTGGCCAGGAAGCGACCGTTTTCTGGATGTCATTAGACACAATGGCTTAGCCAAGGATGTCAGGAACTGCTGAATCTCTTATATTTTGACGCTAGAAGAGATTGCTCCGGCCGTTGATGTTGTTGTACCTGCCGCTGCAGCCTTTTTCGCAGCCTTCGCTTTGGCAGCTTGAGCACTGCCGATATTGTAGGCGTATACTTCGTAATGCATCGGAGAAAATTCTGGGTTGCATAACTGGCGTATGGCTTTTTGGATCGAGATATAGTTTGCGCGAGTTTTTACGTCTCCCATTGATGGGTTTCGAGGAAGTAGTCCGTTAGGCAATAACGGGCGCAGCATTCCCAGCGTGTACTTGTCCAGGGGGATATCTAGGATTTCGAACAGTGCGCTGCGTCGCGCTGGAGATACGTGGGCCAGGCATATTAGGTGTTTTAGAGCCAAGTTCACTACTTTTGCCGCTCGTCCATAGTCCATCTCATATCGTTCGCGGGTGTCCCGATAAAAGGCTGACTGGAGCGTGCTGGATGCATCGTGAACTAGCTCACGAACCTGATATGGCTTAGTGAAACCTAGAATTGTTGGAGCATTTCCAGTTAGGTAGGGGACAGCCCATCGTCTAAATACAGCAGTAGGCTGGACGTCTGTGATGTCGAGTTTTTTAAACCGAAATGAACGCGCAGTATTTCGTTCGAAACAATTTTGGGCAAGCGTCTCGATGTTGGGTTCTGAATGTTTGAGCCATCGATCTACTGCCTGTTGGGTGGATGCGAGCGCCAACTCACGATGTAGTTCTTCTCGCGTCTGAAAAACATTCATAATTGCCACCCATATTCTCGTACAAAAGCTTATTGATAGCCGAGGTCAGTTGAACATCAAGGGCAACTGCGAAATGTTTCTCGGGAAATATTTCCGTTCTCTGATTGCCAATCGAGGCCCCTGCTGGAACGTTAGGCCTCAGATTCGCAGCGTGGAGGGGGAGCATGCAGAGGGCGTTGGTAATTTCGAAAGACAGGTTTAACGACCTGAAAAAATTGGCTCGCGCTGCCGTCGCTGATGAGCGCTCGCACCTGGCCGCTCGCCACAAAGCGGACGCTGCAACCCTTCGGGCCACAAGGTCGACAGCAGAGTTTGGTAAAGCCCTTTACGCTTTCACCCTGGACTATGCGGCCAATCCGGCACTGGTGGATGCCAAACTGAAAGAGGTCGGGGCAACAGTAAAGAGTACAACCTCCGTTTATCAGCGAATTGCTCGCCTCGCATTCGACGATGTCAGGGACGACAATGGCGCGGTTCAGCGCTCGCAAGTTCAGAAGTATGGGGAACTTATTGAACTCGCGCATCTAGCTAATGCCACGGCAGCTGAATTTGCGAGTGCCATAGAGGTCAGTATGACCCGTGTGCGGGAGCGTTTCGGCTACTCAGGGCCCAAGAACAAAGATGAAAAATTGGAGCTCGGAAAAAGTATTGCTACAGACATTACGGGATCCGACGCAAAAACCGTCATTGAGGTTGAGCTGCGAGGCACCCGAAATTTGCCGTTCATTCAGCTCGTGTATTTCGGCGGAAGAGGAGCCCCAAGCGGATGGCAGTTTTTTGCAACCAGGTCCTCGGTAACCGAAATTCGTGTGTCCGTCGCACCGATGGCTGATGCAGCGCACCCGCCGGTGATCTGCAGGTAACGCTCACAAGCTGCCCGGCAATAATGTTGCCGCAGCTATCGAGAGCGTCGTCGCTTGCCCGATCCTGACAAAGAGCGTGATGCGAGGCGGAGGACTGCGCAAGGGACGGAACAGGTATTCGACCCTTGGCGATGAAGTTCTAGATGCCCTCACGGGACGGGCACAACCATCGTCAAAACGCGCGGCAGGCTGGCTTGATACGAGAACTCAGCCCCCCACTTCGGACCGTCGACGTCGACTGTGCCCTCCTTTAGGTAGATGACGAAGAGAAGGAATGCGGACAATTAGGTCGCAGTCCGACCGATGGCTTCCGGTGCGGTATGCCCGGGAACCGAATAGATACACCTCAATGATACCCTGCTCGGTCGCCACCAATTCAGTGAGCAAAGCTTTCAGGTCGTACTTGCGAGTGGTTCTACCGCTGCTCAAAATTTGTCTCCAGGATATCGTTGTCTCGACCTTGAAGGAGCAGACCAAGATAGTCGAAACGACCTTAGTGTCTAATTCTTACCATTGGAGCAGCACAGCGGACAGGCAGGAAATCACCCCGCTCTTTCCATTAAAAACTCGCCCTATCCATCACGCTGAGGTCCGCAGCGCGGACTTTTCTCGTCACTGCCGTTGGAACGGCACCACATTCAAACCGTCCATAAACGCTTCGATACCCTCTTCAGTAACAACCCGCGTAAACTCTGCAAACGCTGCCTCGTCGGACGGAAAAAGATCGTCCCATGTGGTGGAGGTATTATTTTCGTTGACGACTTCGAGTGCCCAGCCAGTTTCTTTTTCTAATCGGAAGATATGAACTTCAACGACAACGCCGTCCTTTGACACTGTCTTCGAAAGGTCAGATGTTATGATTTTGGGATCGCGCTTCACGTCGATGCTCCTCTACTCCGCTAGCAGCTCTATTACTCGAACCTCCAACACCCGTGCTATGGTCTCCACCACATCGAGCGTGGGGTTGCGTTTGCCAGTCTCGATCTCGCTGATATAGCTGCGCTGCAGGTTAGCTTCAAAGGCAAGCTGTTCCTGTGACCAGCCCTTAGCCAATCGGGCTTTCCGTACGTTTCTGCCGAAAATTTGCGCCAGTCTCATGCCCGCAAACTCGGACTAGGGCGCGTTCCCAGCTATCCACTATAGTCGACATTTCTGGTTTACGCACTGACGGCATGACTGTAATGTCTATTATTGTAGACATTACACGGAGTGCCCATGAAACGAACCTTTCTCGCTTCTCTTTCACTACTGGCGATGGCCGGAATGTCAGCGGCCGAAACGCTTCAGAATGATCCGGCTGTCATCGAGCAGCTCAAGGAGCAAAACCCCTTTAAGGTCGTCGATCAGTTACACGATTTCACTTACGCCGAACTAGACGAGATGTACCCGCAGCTATCGGACGTGCTGCTTCAATCGTTGATGTATCGGATTGTGGAGTCGATGAAGCGCACACCGATCGTGGAATAAGGGCAGGGTACTGACCCCTATGCTGAGGCGTGGGTAGTCCAACAGTACCAGGCAGACCCCGCAAGCCCCGTGTTTGCGGGGTTTTGTTTTGCTGAGAAGATAGATCTAACTTGCTGGGCGCACGATCCGCCTGAAAAGGCCAGCGCCGGTGCTGAAGGAGCTTGGCGGTGATTTCTAGCGATGGCTAAACCGGATGATTAGATTGGGCAAGTTTTGTCGTGTCAAAATAGCTCTGCCCAGCTAGCCGCACGGTGACGCCCTTTGACGCCAATTCCTTGCGACGCGCGTATAGTGAGTGCACCAACTCATCGATTTCGGAAATAATGTCTGAGGGGACCGCTGCCGAACTAAGCTTTTCTCGCACTGGAGCGTAGGCTTCGTAGCCATGTCGCCACGTCGCCGCGCTCATTACGAGCAGAGTAAGCTCTACTTCACCGAAATTGAGCGCTATTGATATCGCATTGCTCCAACACTCGACGAAGCCTTCGTCCTTAAACGCTATGAGCAAAGCGGATACAATGCCCTCGTACGCATCATTAGTTTCTGCGGCTTTGGCGAGATGCTTTTCCAAATCAGCATGGTCTGATCGTCGTCCCCTAACCATGTGACCGGCATTTGATTTTGGGGCATTGGTCGCCAGCCAAGCTTTCAGAAGAGCCTCGTTTAGTTCGAAATCATTTTCCGAACCAATCTCCAGTACCTGGCCGTAAAAATTTTCGGCCAGATGGAATTTTCCGGCATACAGGGGGCCATCTCCGGCACAAATAGCAGTTCTCGCCAATGGCTTCAGCCGATTGCACCGCTCATATACGAGTGAGGAGAGCCGATATCGCCCGGCAAAAAAGAGCGTTCCACCAACTTCATTTAGAAAGTAGTCCTTTTCCACGTATCCGGGTTCTAATGAGCGAGCCCAGTTGTAATGTGAAATTGCACTCAACAGTTTGCGTTGATTGTGATGGAAGTTAGCCAATGAGTAATGGATTGTGGCGCTCCCCTGCGGGTCTACTTCGTCCATGCATTTTATAGCGTTGAGGTAGAAATTAGGAACAAGAACCTGTTTTGCTTCAACGTCGTCCATGTGAAGGATCTTGCTTAGGTAGATTGCATAAGCCTCATCTTGCACGGAGTATAGGCGGTTTAGGTCAGCAATCTCCGACGCCAAAGTGATATCGATTGATCCGGCAGTAGCGATCCTAGCGGCAACAGCTCTGCTGGTGCAAACGAAGCCATTCCTGACGATTAAATTGGCTAAAATCCGCAGTTGCAGACTAAATTCGAAACGGTCTGCTAGTAGTGCCAAGCCATAGCAGATGGCGTTTTCGATCGACGATAGGATGCAGACTGGATGGTGGCCGCGCGCGGCAATGGCTATCCCGATCCGGAAAGTCTCTGGCTTTGGGCGGGATTAAAGCCATCGGTGTTGGAAAAACTGGCTGAAGCGGACGCATTTTCCGGCATGGGACTGCCGCGCCGCGATGCGTTGTGGCAGGTGCGCGCTATCAAGGGCCCGACGCCCCTACCTCTGTTCTCTGACCCAATAGACGGAGAGGGCATTTATGAGCCGCCGGTCAACCTGCCCACCATGCAATTGGGTGAGGAGGTGGTGGAGGATTACGTGGCCATGCGCTTGAGCTTGAGGGCGCATCCAATGGAGCTTCTACGTCCGAGCATACCGGGTATCATTGCCCATGGAGACCTCCTGACAACGCAGCATCGCCGCATATCGGTCTGCGGGCTGGTTATAACCCGCCAAAGGCCGGGTACGGCTTCGGGTGTCATTTTTCTAACGCTTGAAGATGAAACCGGCGTATCGAACGTTGTCGTCTGGCCCAAGGTCTATGAACGATTTCGCAGGATGGTCATAGGGGGGCGATTGCTGCGCGTAACGGGGAAACTGGAGCGCGAAGGTATCGTCATGCATCTGATCGCCGATCAGATCGAGGACCTCTCGTTCCGCCTGTCCGATCTCGGACACCCACTTGACGGCGCTATCGGCATTACGGCTCCACAAGTGGACGACGCGCCGCGCACGGCATTCCGCCCATCCCGCGCAATGCACCCAAGGGATCAGGCAAAGCAATTGTTTCCCAGCCGGGATTTTCATTGAGCAGATTCAGCTCTAACAACGAGCATTCAAACGCAATGGGAGCGCCTTGAACCTCATTTTGTTATGTAATATAACATAAATAGCCAGGGAGGTGGGAATGGACGATCAGTATGCGCATGTACGCCCGGTGCAGATGGGGCGTATGGTCGTTCGTGCGGAGGCCCGTGGGGATGGCGCGCACGTGGTTCGTTCCGTGGAAGCGCTAGGGGCGTATCCACGGTCGATCGGCGATGCGATTGAAGGTTGGGCAGAAAAGACGCCAGATGCACTGATGGTGGCCGATCGGCATGGTCCGGATGGCGCGTGGCGTCGCTTGAGCTATGCCGAGGTTATTGCCGCTCTTCCGCCGTTGGCGCAAGGGTTGCTCGACGCCGGGTTGTCCGCGGAGCGGCCATTGGTGATCCTGTCGGGCAACGAGATCGAGCATCTGCTGCTTGGGTTGGCAGCGATGTGGGTTGGTATTCCGTACGCACCGATTTCGCCCGCCTATTCACTGATTTCGAGCGATTTTGGAAAGCTCAAGCATATCGCCGGGCTTTTGACGCCTGGCATGGTCTATGTGTCGGACGGCGCGAAGTTTGGCCGAGCCGTTGAGGCCGCATTTGGCGAAGATGTTCCGCTCGTGGTCAAAGCCAATCCGACGGGGCGGCGTAATACGCTTTCGTTTGATGCTCTGGCTGCAACAGCGGTTACGGACGCTGTGGCAAAGGCACACGAGGCGATCGCGCTCGATACGATTGCCAAGGTGCTATTTACATCAGGCTCGACCGGCATGCCCAAAGGGGTAATCACCACCAACCGCATGATGGTGTGCAATCAGGAGATGATTCGAACAGCGCTGGCGTTCCTGCGCGATGAGCCGCCGGTGTTGCTCGATTGGATGCCCTGGAACCATGTGGCGGGCGGGAGCCACAATACTGGCATCGCGTTCTACAATGGTGGCAGCTTCTATATCGACGATGGTCAGCCGACGCCGGCTCGAATTGGGCTGAGCTTACGCAATCTGCGCGAAGTGCAGCCGACGCTGCACACCAATGTGCCCAAGGCGTATGAGTTTCTTGTCGCGGCGTTCGATGAGGACCCGGTGGTGCGACGCAATTTTTTCGCGAAGGCAAAGCTGGTGCAGTATGCCGGTGCGAGCCTGTCGCAGCATGTGTTCGACGGACTGGACCGGGCGGCGCAGACTGAATTGGGGCAGCGGGTGATGATCATCACCGGCTATGGTTCGACCGAGACGGCGCCCTTTGCTTTCACGACGACATGGCCGGTGACCGAGGCGGGGCATATCGGGCTTCCGGCGGCGGGGATGACCATCAAGCTCGTGCCCGATGGCGACAAGACCGAGTTGCGGCTGAAAGGGCCGAACGTGACGCCGGGCTATTGGCGCGATGATCAAAAGACTGCCGAAGCGTTCGACGAGGAGGGGTTTTACAAAATCGGGGACGCCATCAAGCCTGTCGATGCAGACGATCTGTCAAAGGGCTTCGTGTTCGATGGTCGTGTGAGCGAAGACTTCAAGCTCTCGACTGGGACGTGGGTCAATTTTGCTGCCGTGCGCAAATCGGTGATCTCGGCATGTGCGCCGCTAATCCGGGATGTTGTGTTGACCGGCGCAGACCGCAATCATCTCGGGGCTTTAATTTTCCCAGATATGGAAGCGTGCGCGCGCCATGCCGGATTGCCTCCGGGGCGCGATGCTGAAGAAATTATCGCCCAGCCGTCGGTTGCCCAAAAATTCTCCGAAAGTCTTTCGGCGCTGGCCAGATCGGCAACGGGAAGTTCCAGCCATGTGGCGCGGGCCATAGTCTTGACGACGCCGCCCGATATCGACAAGGGCGAGGTGACCGACAAGGGGTCGATCAATCAGCGCGCCGTTCTGGCCGCCCGGGCCGAACTGGTCGAGCGCCTTTATAAAGACGAGCCAGGCGAAGGTGTGCTCGACCTTCCGCGCGAAAGGACATGAGAATGGCCAAGGGATTGCGGCTGACATTTGACGATGCGTGGTTGCTGGGCGGCGCGCGAACCCCGTTTGTCGATTATCGCGGGGCGCTGGCAGAAATTTCGCCCATCGACCTGGGGATCAAGGCGGCGCGAGCGGCGATCGCGCGTGTGGGGATCAAGCCCAGCGATATCGAGACGACGATTGCCGGGTCGATGGCGCAGGCCTCTTTCGACGCCTATATGACGCCGCGCCATATCGGGCTTTATGCGGGGGCGCCGATCGAGGCGCCGGCGCATCTTGTGCAGCGGATTTGCGGCACGGGCCTAGAGGTGATCGCCCAGGCGGCGGATGCTGTGTCGCTGGGGCGCGTTTCGCTGGCGCTCGGGGCTGGCGCGGAATCGATGAGCCGCAATCCCATTGCCGCCTATACGCATCGAAACGGGTTTGCGATGGGCCGGGTGGAGTTCAAGGACTTCCTTTGGGAAGCGCTCTACGATCCGGCCGGTTGCGTCAATATGGGTGACACTGCGGAAAACCTTGCCAAGCAGTATGGCATCGATCGCGAACGGGTGGACCGCTTCGCGGCGCGCAGTTTTGAGCGGGCCATTGCGGCGCGGGACGCAGGACGGCTCGCTGAAGAGATCGTGCCTGTGGTGACGGAGACATTCGAAGCCGAGCGCGTCGAGGGGCGGGGGATCAGGCTGCCGCGTGGGGTCGAGAGCGTTGATGTGGATAGCCATATTCGGCCCTCGGCTTATGAGGTTCTGGCCAAATTGAAGCCGGCGTTTGGGGGTGTTCAGACGGGGGGCAATTCCTCGGCAATCGTCGACGGTGCCGGCGCGGTCCTGGTCGGGTCGTCAGCCTATGCCAAGGCCAATGGGCTAACGCCGAAGGTGCGGATAATTGCCTCTGCGGCGGTGGGTGTTCCGCCTCAGATCATGGGGATCGGGCCTGCGCCGGCGATCCGGGCCGTGCTGGAGGCGTCGGGCATGAGGTTGGACCAGATTGGGCGCATTGAGATCAACGAGGCGTTCGGGGCGCAGATTCTGGCGTGCGTGGATGAACTGGGGCTCGATGAAGACAGGCTCAACGTGAATGGCGGGGCGATTGCCATCGGGCACCCGCTGGGTGCGACGGGTATCCGTTTGGCACTGACGCTGGCCAATGAACTGGTGCGGTCGGGCGAGCGGTTTGGGATTGCATCGGCGTGTATCGGTGGGGGGCAAGGGATTGCCCTCCTGATCGAGAACGTGGAGGCGTTCTGATGGACATAGATGGCAAGACGGCGATCGTGACCGGGGCGGCATCCGGGCTCGGGGCGGCGACGGCACGGGCTTTGGCCAAGTCCGGCGCTCGGGTGGCGGTGTTGGACCGGGATGCCGGCAAGGGCGAAGGCGTCGCAGAGGAAATCGGAGGCGCGTTTTTTGCCTGCGACGTGGCCGACGCAAAAGGCGCCGAGCGAGCGGTGGCTGCTGCAGTGGACGCTCTTGGCGTACCGTACGTGCTCGTCAATTGTGCCGGGATCGGGACGGCGGGACGGATCGTGGGGCGCGAGGGGCCGATGGCGCTCGATGCGTTCGAGAAGGTGATCAGCGTCAATCTCGTTGGCAGTTTTAACATGATGCGGCTGGTCGCGGACAGGATGCAGGGGGTGGAGCCCGGAGCAGATGGTCAGCGGGGCGTGATCATCTCGACAGCGTCGGTCGCGGCGTTCGAGGGCCAGATCGGGCAGGCGGCATATGCCGCCTCCAAGGGCGGCATCGTTTCGCTGACGCTGCCGGCGGCGCGGGAATTTGCCCGGTTTGGCGTGCGGGTACTGGCGATTGCGCCGGGGCTGTTTTCGACGCCTTTGCTCGAAGGGTTGCCGGAGGAAGTGCAGGCGAGCCTTGGGGCCGCGATTCCCCATCCGGCGCGGTTGGGGCGGCCGGAGGAGTTCGCGCAAATGGTGCTGGCGATGATCGCCAATGATTACCTCAATGGCGAGGTGGTACGCCTCGATGGCGCGCTGCGCATGCAGCCCAAATAGGAGAGCATGGTGTTTTCAAATGTGACCAGGGTCGAGGTTCAGTTCGGCGACTGCGACCCAGCGGGGATCGTTTACTATCCCAATTACTTCCGTTTCTTCGACAATGCGACGGCGGCGCTGCTCTCGAAGGCTTTTCAGATGCACAAGCGGTTGTGGATCGAAAAGCATGGAATATTGGGCATCCCGATGGTCGACACCGGTGCGCAGTTTTTCAAGCCTTCGCGGTTTGGCGACGAAATTGAGATCTGCTCAGAGATTGTCGAACTCGGACGGACGAGCTTTGGCGTTCGGCATACCGTCTTCAACGGTGGTGAGAAGGCGATCGAGGCGCACGAAAAGCGGGTGTGGGTGGGGCGCGATCCCGAAGTAGAGGGGGCGATCAAGCCGTTGCCGATGCCAGACGACGTTCGTTCGGTGCTGGGCGCATGAGCGATCATGGACACATGAAGGATATGGGCATGGACGATGCAGTCCTGAAGATCGAGCAAAAGGGCGCGATCGCGCATCTCATGCTGGACCGTCCGGCCAAGCGCAATGCGCTCAATGATGCGGTGATTGCAGCGCTCGATGCGTTTTTTTTGAACATACCGACCGACGTGCGTGTGGTGGTGATCAGCGGGGCGGGTGGGCATTTCTCATCGGGACTCGATCTGTCCGAACAGGTGCACCGCCAGCCGCTCGAGGTAATGGCCCATTCGCGCAATTGGCATCGGGTGATGGAACTCGTCCAGTTCAGCCGCGTGCCGGTAGTGGCTGCGATGAATGGCGCGGTGATGGGCGGGGGGCTGGAATTTGCCGCCGCCTGCCATGTGCGGGTGGCCGAGGAGAGCGTAAAGTTTCGGATGCCTGAGGGGCTGCGGGGCATCTTTGTCGGCGGCGGTGGATCGGTGAGGATTGCCAAGCTGATCGGAGCGGATCGGCTAACCGAAATGATGCTGACGGGGCGAACCTATTCGGGTACCGACGGCGAGCGTCTGGGGCTGGCGCACTATGCTGTGCCCGAAGGCAAGGCGCTTGAAACAGCGTTCGAATTGGCGGGTCGGATTGCCGAGAATTCGCCGACGATCAACCAGTTCATCATGCAGGCGATTGCCCGGATCGGGACGATGTCGCCAGAGGCCGGTCTTTATGCGGAAAGCCTTGCCGCGGCGTTGAGCCAGACGGGGCCGGATGCCGAAGAAGGGCTCAAGGCGTTTTTGGAGAAGCGCAAGCCCAACTTCGGATAAGGCATCAGTCTGGTGCGTCGAGTATGGGACCGAGCGGGGAGAAGTTGAAAAGCTCCAGCCGCATATTGGTCGATCCTGCGGGGCGCTCGGCGAGGATCGTGAGGCTCGCCGGGCCGACCGGAATGATCCGTCTGGGCGGCAGGTCGATCAGGCGTTCGAGAAGCGCCCGGATGACCCCGCCATGGCAGACGACGAGCAGACGTTCGCTGTCGGCTAGAGCGCTGGTGACGCAACGTGTCGTGCGATCAACGAAATCGCACCAGGCTTCTCCGCCGGGCGGTGTGTGGGTACCGGCTCGCCAGCCCTGATAGTCGTCAGGGGTCTGGGCGCGGATATCGGCGATAGAGCGTCCCGTCCAGTCCCCGACATTAATTTCACGCAGATCAGCGTTTGGATTGGGCGCGTCGATGCCGAGCAGCAGCGCGGTGTCGTGAGCGCGCTTAAGGTCCGAACAGATGACGTGGTCGGGCGTCAGTCCCTCGACCACAGGGCGCAGGGCCTCGGCTTGCGCGCGGCCCTTGGGCGAAAGATTGATATCGGCCTGGCCCTGCAAGAGGCGGCTCGCGTTCCATTCGGACTCGCCATGGCGGACAATCATCAGACGTTTCATGGCATGCGCTCCCCGTTGGGGGCAAACAGCGCGTCGGGCGTTTCGGGGACCGTGAAATGGACAGTGTCACCGGGCGTAAATTTGGGCGCCGAGTCGACCACCGCTGTCAGACGCATATCGCCTTTTGTGCCGGTAATCATGATGCGGCCGGCGACCGGGCTGGCTTCGGCAAATTCGAGCGCGAGGCTTTTGGGCGTCGGTTCAGCCGAGACGCCAAGGGTTTCGGGGCGATACATGGCTTGGGCCGGACCAGACAGGTTAAGGTTTATAGGCAGAACATTGCCATCAAACGTCGTGGCAACGCCCTGTGGCGCGACCGGGATGAGGTTGGCGGGTGGGGTGCCGACAAACGTGGCCACGAACGCTGTGCGGGGTTCGGCCACCAAATCTTGGGGCGTACCAAACTGTTCGACTTCACCGTCTTTGAGGACGGCGACATGGCTCGCCATGGTCATCGCTTCGACCTGATCGTGTGTGACGTAGATTGAGGTCGCGCCGGTGGCGCGGTGAACCCGGAGGAGCTCCGTTCTCATCTCGACCCGGAGCTTGGCATCGAGGTTTGAGAGGGGTTCGTCGAACAACAGTATACCGGGACGAGGTGCGATCATCCGGGCGATGGCGACGCGCTGCTGTTGGCCGCCGGAAATCTCGTTGGGATATCGGGCGGCGAGTTTCTCGATGCCGAGGAGTTTCAGAACTTCGGCAACGCGGGTCTTGCGTTCGGCTGCTGGCATCTTGCCGACCTTGAGCGGCCACTCGACATTGCCAGAGACCGTCATGTGTGGCCACAGGGCGTAAGATTGGAACACCAGCCCGGTGTTGCGTTCGGCAGGCTCGATGGTCCAGCCGCGATCGCCGTCCGACACAGTGTTTCCCGCAAAGGAGATCGTCCCGGCGGTTGGTGTTTCGAGCCCGGCGAGCATGCGTAGCATCGTCGATTTGCCGCAGCCAGACGGGCCCACGAGGACAAGGAATGCACCTTGCGGGACCTCGATATCAACCGATTTGACTGCGTCAAACGTGCCGAAGGATTTCGTGAGATTGGATATGGTGATCATGGGTGGCCTAGTTTTTGAGCCAGGGCTGGGACTTGGTCTGCAGGCGGTTGGCCAGCAGGGTCGCTGCGATGGAAATGACGAGAATGACGACGGTGATCGCGTTGGCGAACTGGGTGAAACCTTCCGAGGCGTAGCGGTAGGCGAGCACGGAGAGGACCGGGGTCGTGGGTGTGAAAAGCAGCACGACGAGTGAAAGGTCTCGCACGATTTTCACGAAGATGATGAGCGCACCGGCCGCGATCCCGCGACTGGCCAGTGGGACCGTGATTGCAGTCATGCGGCGGAAAAATCCTGCACCGGTGAGGCGAGCGCTTTCATCGAGATCACCAGATACCTGTTGGATCACGGCGCGACCGGTCTGAACTGCGAAGGGCACCAGGTAGGCCGTGCCGGCGATCACCAGCAGCGCGAAGGTGCCATAGAGCGCCGGGAAGGGGCCCATGGGGGCACCGAATAGCGCGATATAGGCGGCGCCGAAGGCAATGCCGGGGACAAGCAGGGGCAGGAAGGATAGCTGATTGATCGTGCCCGAGAGGAAACCAGTGCGGTAACGAGCCAGCGTGAAGGCGATCATAAGGCCGAGGATAGAGCCGGTGACGGCGACGACGAGGCCAAGGCTGATGGTTGTTGTCGTGGCTGAGACAATGAACGGGTTGTAGAAGACGCCGGCCTGACCCTGGGCGATTGTCGGGGTGGAGGCGCCGATCCAGTAGTGCAGCGTCCAGTTCGAAAAGAGCGCCGACGAACTGGGGGCGACCGAGGAGGCGATGAGGATGACGACCGGTACAACGGTTGTCAAAAGACAGATGAGCGCTGCCGCAGCAAAGAGCGGATATTTGGCCGTGCCGAGGGTGAAGCGCTTGGCGCGGCCGCCCTTGCCGGTGATCGTTGCATAAGAACGGCGCCCCGAGATGATCTTGTTGCCGAACCACAGGAACAGGGCGGAGACGGCAATCAAAAGGATAGCGATGACATAGCCGCGTGCGGACTGGCCGATTTCGATCATTCCGAAGAGGCGCGTGGCCATGGTCTGCATGCGCACTGGCAGGCCGAGCAAGGCGGGTGCTGCGAAGTTCGAGACGGCACCGGCGAACGTGAGGGACGCGCCAGAGACGATCGCCGGTAGGGCGACGGGCAGGATGATGCCCATAAAGATGCGGCCACGCTTTGCCCCGGTCATCTGGGCAGCTTCGACAAGATCCGAATTGATGGTGGCGAGCGCTGCGGCGATGACGGTGAATGCGAGGGAGTAGTAGTGCGCCGTGAGGACAATGAGCGTGGGAGTCATGCCCCAGCTCAGCCAGTCCGGAATAGAAAGGCCCAAGCCTTCGAGAAATCCTGTCTGGCCGCCGACACGTCCATTGCGGAACAGCGATCCCCATGCGAGTGCCGTGGCAAAGGACGGTATCATGAAGGGAAGGGTGGCCATCAGGCCGATGGTGCGACGGAAGGGGATGTCGGTCATCACGACCAGCCATGCGAGGAACCCGCCGATCAGAACGCAACCGGTGGCGACGCCGAGGCCGAGGATCATCGTATTGCCGAGCGGAATCCACAGCAGGTTACGCGATAGCGGGCTGAGGACGACATCATTCCAGGCCGAGATCGAATTTGGGGCCAGCGTCTCGAACAGAATGCGCAGAAGCGGTGCTGCGATGAGCAGGCCGATAGCGATGAGGACGCCGATCTTTAGGGGAAGGCCCTGGGGCAGCGAGAAGCGCCGCTTTTGTCCTGCCGATGGGGAAATGCTAGCCATGATGAAGGATCTCTTCGTGGAGGCCCGGCGACACTGGCCGCCGGGCGAGAAGTGCTTATTGCCTACTGCAGGATCAGGATCTGGTCGGCGATCTCTTGGCGGATCTCAGCCGTCGCAACCGGATCGATGCTCCAGCCGATGAAGTCCTCGAGAGGGACGGCATCGGGGTGCGGAGCGATATCGCTGCGGGTTGCCCAATCGCCGGCCACATAGAAGGGCGCAAATCCCGCGCCGCCAGTTTCGCTGTCGTCACCCATCAGGAAGTCGATGGCAAGGCGGGCGGCAGCGGGGTTCTGGGTGTTGGTGGAGAGGGCCAGAAGGGCCGGGAAAACGATGCCGTTGGACGGTTCGACTTCATTGGCCACCTGAAGGGCCCAGCCTTCGTCCTCGTTGTCGCGACGATCGGAATAGGACGTGAAGCCGATGGGCGGATTGGATTGGCCGATGGACCCGATTGCCGCATTGACGTCATCGGTCGAGGAGACGAGCACGAGGTCGTTTTCAAACAAGTCTGTGATGAACTGCAGTCCGGCATTGTCTACACCCGCGTCGAGCTCGATGGGGGCACCAAAATGGGCCTCGTAGGCAGCAGCCATTTCATCGGCACGAAGAACGAATTCGACCATCAGGTCGAGATAATCACCGCGCTGCAGCGGGTCGACCATGATGACGCGGCCCGCCCAGTCTTCCGTTGTCAGCGCCCAGAGATTGTCGACGGGTGCGCCATCGGGATGGGCCTCCTCATTGTACATGAGGACCTTGGTCGAAAGACGCTGAGAGAGCAGGGGGCTTTTGAACTCGTCGGACAGCAGCCCGTCGACGCGCGGGGGTACGTACGCCTCGATCAGACCTGCATCGAGCAGTTGGGTCAGCACCACTGGCGCGTCCGATATGTAGATAACGTCTGCGGTGGCGATGCCAGCGGCGGCTTCGGCCTGGAGACGGGCGATCTGCTCGGTAGAGCTTGCGTCATAGCCGATCATGTCGATGCCTGGATAAGCGGCCTCGAACGCGGCCTCGACGGCAGCGATGCGGCTAGTGAAGGAATAAACGGTCACGGTGCCTTCTTCCTGAGCAAGGGGCAGGAGTTCCTCAGCGGACATGGCGTCAAGGTCCTGAGCCAGTGAAGGCGCAGCCAAAAAGCCCGCAAGGGCCGTGGTGGCGAGAAGTGTCTTGAGTTTCATTTTCGATCATCCTCCTTGGGGTGAGTGCAGCTTCGCTGGCACTCAGAATTGCACATGAATTTGCAACAGTGGTGTGACATGCAAGTTAGCTTGCAAGGTGTTGGCGCATTGATCCGACGGCCTCCTCTCCGTCTGGTGGTGCGCTCTGGTCATTGGCCCGCTCCCGAGCCGACAGGCGAATTTCGCCTGACTGATTTTCGTTAACGCGACTCGAAATCGTTGATCAGTTCGCCCAGTGCCTCAAGGCGCTCGAGCGTTTGAGCCTGATCCTTCTGCGCCATTGTCAGGATCAGGGCGTTGGTTATTGCCATCGGCACCGTCAGGGTTTGAAATCCGTCATTGGAGCCTGACCGCGGAGCCGAGAGCAGGATGTCGGGTGCAGGCGCAAGTGCAGGGCCGAGCGAACCGGAAATCGCCATAGATTGCGCGCCGACTGTGCGCGCCCGCTCCAATAGCGCACCGAGATGGCGTGGCTGACGGCGGAACGCAAAGGCAATCAGCGCGTCGCCTTCGCCCAGGCGCAGAACCTGTTCGGCCAGGTCGCGACCGTCGCCTGAAAGCATTTCCACGTCGCGGCCCATGCGCAGCAAACGCCGTTCCAGCATGACCGCCAGCGTGACCGCGTTGCCTCGCGCGAAGATAAAGATGCGACGCGCCTTGATCAGGGTCTGCGCGGCAGAGTCGATGCGCTCGGCGTCGAGATAGCGGGGCAGTGCGCCCAGCGCCTCTATCTCGCGCGCAATCAGTTCTGACAGCAGATCGCCACCTTGTGCAGCCTCAAGGGTGTTTCGAACGCGCAACGCGGGGTCTGTCTTGACGATGAATTCGTCGCGGATCGCATCGCGGAAACCAGCATAGCTCTCGAAACCCAATTTCTTGGCGAGACGGGATGCAGTAGCTTCATGGACGCCGATTCTATGTGCCAAGCTCGATGCCGTGCCAAGTGCCACGTCGCGCGGCTTCGCTATGACTTCGCGCACAAGCAAATGCTCAGCGCGGGTCAAGCTTTCGGCCACCGATTGGACGCGTTCGAGCAGTGACATGAATTCCTCCTGCTCAAAGGTTTAGATCGGTGCGTGATTTCTTGCAAGAGTAATTATTGCTGCAAGTTAACTTGCACAGAGTGCCCATTCGCTGACGCCCCAGCCGCCGAACCGAGCGCGATCAGGGTGGCTCCGCTTCTCTGAGCACAATGTTGTTCTGTTCCAGCATTTGGGCGATGTGCACAGTCTCGCCGGAGGCAATGGACTGATTTGCTGCAATGCCTGTGAGAATGGACCATGCGCCATCAACATGGGTCGAGGATCGCCCGTAGAGGTCGGGTTCCATGGCGTTCGGGTCGAGCAGATAGCCCAGCATGATCGGGTCTGCTCCGCCATGGTCGCCAGTTCCTTCCCAGACGTCCATTGGTTCTGGCTGTTGGCCAGCGATATGCACGGTCGTTGTCATCGCATCGTCGACCGGGCGCTCGCGCTTTCCACCGAAAACGCCGTGCACTTCCACATGCTTGTGGGTTAATTCGCCTTTGGTCCCATGGAAACGGATTTCCAGACCTTCCCATGGGCTGTAGGCGCATAGCGTGTAGTTGAGCATGGCGCCGCTACGGTAGCGCACCGAGACCTGCATCGTATCTTCGATGGTGATGTCATCAGCAAACACACATTTGTCGCGCAGATAACCATCATGGTCTTCGGCCTCCAGATAGAGTTTGCGCAGCTTGTCGTCGGTTTCAAGGTCCATGCGAAAATCGCATTCGGGGGCGACCGGGCAGTCATGACAGCGTGGGCCATGCGCGGAGAGGCCAAGTTGGTCGGCCATCCGAGGCTTATAGAACGCGAGCTGTCCGCGGGCCGAAATGCTCTCGGGGACCGAGCCGAGCCACCAATTGACGAGGTCGAAATGGTGGGTGGATTTGTGAACCAGCAAGCCGCCCGAATTCTCCTTGTAGCGGTGCCAGCGGCGGAAATAGTCGGCGCCGTGAACGCGATCGAGGTGCCAGGAAAAATCGATGGCAGTGACGTCTCCGATGGCACCGGACTGGAGGATTTTCTTGATCTGGGTGCGGGCCGGTGTGTAGCGGTAGTTGAAGGTGACGGAGACTGATTTTCCTGTTTCTCGCTGCGCATCTAGGATGGCTTTGAGGCGTGAAAGATCAGTGGTCATGGGCTTTTCGGTGACCACGTTACAACCCGCCCGCATCGCAGCGACGATATATTCGTGATGGAGATAGTCGGGCACCGTGACGATCACGGTGGCAGGCTTTTGCTCGGCAATCATCTGCTCGAACTGCTCTGCCCTGTAGGTTGCGATGCCGTTGCCGGTCTGATCCGGAACCTCTTGCGCTGACAGCGCCAACCGGTGGTCGTTAATGTCACTTAGCGCGACGAGTTCGGCCGTTGCTGCATGGATTTGGGTTATGGCGTCGCGGAACATAGAATGGCGCGCGCCTGTGCCAACAATTGCGTATTTCAAAGTCAGCGTCCTTGGTCAGGGATTGGGAGACACGCGTCGACGCAAAAATCGGCGAGCGTTTCGGGTGTCATGGAGCATGTGAGGGCATGGCGAGCCGTGCGGGAGGGTGAAGACAGCAATAGACTATCGCTTTTATCAGACAGATATCAACACCTGTCTGACATGATTGCTCGGTGCGCCTGAGGGAATAATACTATAATTTCGCAAAGAGTTGACCGGTGACTGAAACGGTGGGCAAATTTGTCGTCCGGTGATTACGATGCAAGATATCGCCCATATGGGCGTTTTTGAGCCGGCGCAATTGCACCGCTTTGACTATTCCTTGCACCAGTCGACTTCAGAACACGGAGGCCGGATCAGAGCGGCGGACATCTTCGCCGGTCGTTACACAGCGCTGTGCTTGGGAGGGCACTTCGCTGAAGCCGCATCATGATTGGAGGAGAATGATGATGGTGATGCATAAAGATATTCACGCCGATGACAGCGCTGTGCTGCCTAGGCTCCTGACCGGCCCCATAAAGTCCGCTCATGCCCTGATTACGCGCGATATTGCGATGCGCATTCTGCGTGGCGAGTACCCGCCCGGATCGCTTTTGCCGCCGGAAGGGGATCTGATCGATCAGTATACGGTTTCCCGCACAGCTTTGCGGGAAGCCATCAAGACATTGGCGGCCAAAGGGCTGCTTGTTTCCAAGACCAAGATCGGCACTCGCATTCTCAACGAGAGCTACTGGAACCTCTATGATCCGCAGGTGCTAAGCTGGCGGATCGAACTCGGGGTCGATAACGGGTTTCTGCGGAAGATTTTCGAGGTCCGTCAGGCGCTCGAGCCTGCGGCGGCTGCACAGGCTGCCGTTCGTCGGACGGCACTCAACATCGAGCGGATGCAATATGCGCTCAACTTGATGGACAAGCCCCATCATACGCGTAAGACCTACGCCGAGCCTGATCTGGTGTTCCATCAAGAGGTGCTTATCGCCTCGGGCAATCCGTTCATGCAGACCTTCTCGTCGATCATCGAGGCATGCATCCTGCATGCGTTCGCCATTAGTGCCCCGATCGATACTGACGAGCGGTTCAAGCGATCGATCAACCGCCATGCGCTTGTGTTGGCGGCCATCAAGGATGGCAATCCGCATGGTGCATGCTTGGCGATGTCGGACGTTATCCGGGAGAGCATCGAGAACGCTCGGTTTGGCTTGGCGGAAGAACCTGTTGTGATCGCTCTGCCACTCGATCTCTTTAGTAAGGCACAGCCTGTCGACCACTAAAGAGTTTGTGATTTGAAGGAGATAGGGCGGCCATGGCCGCCCTTTTTTGTCGGTTTGTGGCGGGTGTTCGAAGCCTAGCGGTTATAAACGATATCACGCAGCGCCAGGGTAATGTCGGGCACGTAGGTGACCACCATGAGGCACCCGATCATCATCGCAATCAACGGCAGTAATCTTGGCACGACTTGGTCGAATCTCACGTTACCCACCGTGCAGGCCGCGTAGACATTAACCCCTAATGGCGGTGTCACCATCCCGATCGCGAGGTTCACCACCATGATCAGCCCGAAATGGACAGGGTCGATTCCCATGGACATGGCAACGGGGACCAGGATGGGCGACAGGACCAGGATCGAGGAATTGGTTTCAACAAACATCCCGATGACGAGCAACACGATGTTGACGATCAGAAGGAACATGAACGGATCGCTCAATGTATCCCTCAGATACGAGCCGATGGCATTGGGTACGCCCGCCCGGGTTATCAGGTAGCTGAACAGGCCCGCCGTTGCGATGATGATCATGATCATCACGGTCGACATGACTGCCTTGTGAAAGATGGAAAAGAGATCGGAAATCTTGATCTCGCGATAGACGAACATGCCAATCAACAAGGCGGCGAATACCGCCACAACGGAGGCTTCGGTGGGGGTGGTGATGCCGCTATAGATGCCACCGAGGATCACCACGGGAAGGCACAGAGCGGGCAGTGCCTGGATACCGGACTGCGTAATGGAGAGCCGGTCGGCCCTGGCTACCTTGCCGTATCCTTTCCAACGGGCGTAAAGCAGCACGAAGATCATCATTACGGCGCCGATGAAGATCCCTGGGCCGATGCCGCCGATAAACAGTTCGCCGATCGAGACTTCCGCAGATACCCCGTAAAGAATCAATGGGATGGACGGGGGAATGATCACCCCCAGTTCTGCTGAACTCGCCTGCAACGCTGCGGCGTAGGGGCGAGGATAGCCGTCGCGGACCAGGGCAGGTATCAAGATGGCGCCAATAGCGAAGGTTGTGGCGATCGACGAACCGGAGATAGCGGCGAACATCATGCAGGTCAGAACGCACGTCGCAGCCAGTCCGCCCTGCACGCCGCCGATCAATGATTTGGCGAAATTGACAAGGCGGATGGAGATGCCTCCCCGCTCCATAATCGCACCCGCAAGTATGAAGAACGGGATTGCCGCCAAGGGGAACTTGTCGATAGCCGTGTAGATTTCCTTGGGCAGTATCAGGAGGTTGGTGTTGGTCATCAGCAATCCAACAGCGCCCGCCAGGCCGATCGAAACGGCAATAGGAATGGATACGATGAAGCCGATCAGCATCACCCCGAGCATGACGATAGCCATAACGATAAACCTTAATGTACGAGCTTGAGCTCTTCGGCCTCATCGACCACCGGCTCGGCGTCGAGAAAGCGCGCGATGACGGCAATTGCCGAACAGACGCAGCCGACCGGAATGGAAAGATAGGCCCAATAGACCGACAGATAATGCATGCCCAGGATCGTTTGGGTTGCGCTGCGGTTCGCGTACACGAGGCCCCAATAGCCGAGCAGCGCCAGGAACAGCAGAGTCGTCAGCGTGATGAATAGGTCATGGGCCCGCCGAAATCTTTCAGGCATCATGTGGCGCATGAGATCGACGGCGATCATGGCGCCGGCACGGAACACGAGTGCGGCCCCGACAAACACCATCCACGCCAGAAATATGCGGATCATCACCTCGGTCCACTCCAGCGGAAGCTTGAGCACGAAGCGCGAAACGACCTGCAGCATGCCAAGGCAGGCCGCAGCTGCCAGTGCCAGAACCGAGATTATTGAGATTAGCCTGTTGAGGCCCTTGTCGAAGAGCAGGAACATCCTGACGGCCGATTGCATGCCGAGTGTCCTTTAGCAGAGTTGCCGGACATGCGGACGCTCTCAGCGCCCGCATGGAGACATGGTTGGATTGAGGAGTGATCAGGGTTGCCAGTCGCGAATGGCGGCAACTTCTTCGGCACCGAATTGTTCTTCGAACTGCGCGTTGACCGCGGCGAGCGCTTCGATGAAGATATCTCGGTCGACGTCTTCGATAATTTCCATACCGTCTGCACGCATGGACTCGATCGCCGTTTCTTCATCGGCATCGACGCGGGCGCGATTGGCTTCTGCGCCGGCTTGTGCCGCCGTTACGAAATGGCCCTGATCTTCTTCCGAGAGCTGGTTCCACATATCGAGGTTCATGAGGAAGACGCAGGGCGAGAAGACGTGACCAGTCATCGATAAGTATTGCTGAACCTCGTCGAAGTTGTTGGACTCTATCACCGATAGCGGGTTTTCCTGCCCGTCCACGACACCTTGCTGAAGGGCGGCGAAGACTTCGGGGAAGGCCATTGGCGTCGGCAGGATGCCGAACTCGCGATAGGCTGCGATGTGGACCGGGCTTTCCATGGTACGCATCTTGAGGCCGTCTAGATCGCTCGGTGAGGCGATGGGGCGGATGTCGTTGGTCATATGGCGGAAGCCGTTGTCGGCCCAGGCCAGGCCCTTGATCCCGTGCGCTTCGAAGCGGCCGAGCAGTTCGTCACCGATCTCGCTGTCGAGAACGCCGCGTGCGTGTTCGTAGTCTCGGAACAGGAACGGGATGTCGAGAATCGACAGCTCCGGCACGAAATTGGGGACCGGGCCGGTCGAGGTGAAGGTCAATTCCAGCGTGCCCAATTGCACCCCTTCGATCGATTCCCGTTCGGCGCCGAGGGAGCCAGCGTAAAAGGTTTCGATCTGGTAGCGACCGTCGGTAAGGCTTTCGACCTGCTCGGCGAACGTATCGATCGCGATGCCGTGGTGACCATCCTGCGGCATCGAAACGTTGATGCGCATCACCGTCTGTGCCTGCGCGGCGCCCGCTGTAAGCGCGGCCACAGCAACGCCGGTCATTGCCGCGCCGCGGATCAATCCAAAGTAATTCATCTCTCTGCACTCCTCCGAAAAAGATGTGGCCTCTTTGCCGCTTTCCAGCGCATGCGCGGAATTAGCTCTGGGCTGAGTGCAAGTCTTCAAGAAACAAAAGTAAAGGTCAACAGAAAAACAATTAGTATTATTATATCATGATAGTATAAAGCAAATATACTTTGACAACTATTTAGATAACTGGCAATCGAATAGTCGAAAGAACGGAGTGTTGAGATGATTTTGATGACCGCGCGCTACTTCATAAAAGATGGCCATCGCGATCAGGTGCTCGCCGATCTTAGCGAGATGGCTGAAGAAATCAGAAAATTCGAGCCGGGCTGCGTGAGTTACGAGGTTTGGGGGTCAAACGAGCATCCCAACCAGTTTCTGCTCTGTGAAGTCTATATCGACGAGCCCGCCGCTGATGGGCATCGCCGCACAGCGCATTTTGAGCGGATCATCGCTGGTCGGATTGTCCCGAAGCTCGAACGCCGAGAGCGAGAGTTCTTTAGCAAGTTAATCGGGTAGCTATGTAATAATAGTATAATATAAATCTATTATTTATACTATGAAATACTAGATATTTAGTTTGACTATATTTCTTTCATGGCAAAATGTTGATTTGTCAGTGAGGTTCCTGAAAAAGGAAATGGGAGAGAGAAAATGCATATTCTAACTAAGACCATCGTTGCGGGGCTTATGGCTTGCTCAATGGCCGGTAGCGCGGTCGCTCAAGATGCTGCGTTCCTGGCGTCGGAGTGGGAATACGGCCCCGCTTATGACGTCGAAGGCGAGGTAGAAATTTGGAACACTGCGAAGCAGAAGATCCTCAACGGTGAACACATCATCGGCGGCACGGTGCGTTCGCCTGACTCGCGCATATATTGCTCGATGGCGGAATCCGGCGCATGGGACTTCATGTGGGTCGAAATGCAGCATGATCAGACCGGCTGGGAGTCGCTAGCCGCGATGTATCGTGAGTGCCCGGACGCCGCAGCAGTTCCTGGTGTTCGTATTGCCGAAACGACCGAGCGTGAAATTCAGCACGCGCTCGACGCCGGCGCGATGGTGCTGGTCGTGCCGACCATCGACACAGCCGAAGAGGCCGAGGAAGCCGTTAAGTGGACCATGTTCCCGCCTGTTGGCCGTCATAGTGCCGGCGGAGGACAGTTCTCGAACTTCTATGCCGACGTTCCGGGCGGTTATCGCGCCACGTTTAACGACAACATCGTGCTTATCTTGATGATCGAGACGCTCGAGGGTGTCGAGAACGTCGAAGAAATCGCCGCGGTCGAGGGTGTGGATGCGCTATTCATCGCGTCAGGCGATCTGGGCAATTTCTCCGGATATCAGCAGGGCGATGCCGAATACGAAGAACTGGTCGATCGTATTTTTGCGGCGGCCGAGGCGAACGGAAAACCGGTCTGTGGCCCGCTCGATTGGCGGACAAGTCGCGAAGGCTATTCCTGCTTCCAAGGCCCGAACGATCTTGGTCTCGTGGCCAATGGCTCGCGCAGTGCCCGCGAAGCATCCGAGCCGCAATAAGCGGTTTGCTGAATGGCTTGGCGGCGCAATAGGCGTCGCCAGGCTTCAGCCCGACTATTTTGCCAAAACTATCCTAAACACAATGAGCGCCCAAAGGGCTGCCTAGAGGAGTGAATCATGAATATCGGATTCATCGGAACCGGAATTATGGGAACACCGATGGCGGGGCATCTGCTTGATGCCGGCCACGCGCTGTTCGTTTACGACCGGGTCAAAGTTCCTCAGGTTTTGGCCGATAAGGGTGCACATGCCTGCGAGTCCTCCCGCGCCGTCGCCGAACGCTCCGACGTCATCATCGTCATGGTCCCGGACACCCCCCATGTTCAGGCGGTGTTGTTTGGTGACGGCGGTCTTTACGATGGAATTTCAGCAGGCAAAATCATTGTCGACATGAGTTCGATTTCGCCGATAGCGACAAAAGAGTTTGCTGCAAAGATCGCCGAGAAGGGCTGTGGTTATCTCGACGCTCCGGTGTCGGGTGGTGAGGTGGGCGCGCGCGAAGCAACCCTGTCCATAATGGTGGGTGGCAAACAGGCCGATTTCGATATCGTCCGGCCGCTTTTTGAAACCATGGGCAAGAACATTACCCGTGTCGGAGAGGTCGGCGACGGCCAGACTGCAAAAGTCGCCAACCAGATCGTCGTCGGGCTGACGATTGAGGCGGTCGCCGAGGCGCTGCTCTTTGCATCCAAGGCCGGAGCTGATCCGGCAAAAGTGCGCGAGGCCCTGATGGGCGGCTTTGCCTCATCACGTATTCTCGAGGTTCACGGAGACCGCATGGTCAAGCGGACCTTTGACCCAGGTTTTCGTATCGAGTTGCATCAGAAAGACCTCAACAACGCTCTCGATTCTGCGCGCAAGCTCGATATGGCGCTGCCAGCCACAGCTTTGTGCCAGCAATTGTTCAGCGCATGCGCTGCCCAGGGCGGCAAGGAATGGGACCACTCCGCCCTCATTCGTGCCCTTGAAGTCCAGGCCAATCACGAAATCGGTTGACGGCAATTGTAACGGGCGCCCGTCCACCAGAACCACGGCACAAGCCGGGCGGGACGCGCACCTGGTAGGCGTAAGGGAGGTCCGGCATGTTGGCCAAAGAAACGATCGGCGATCTCGACGCCGAGCAGGTGCTTCGCCGCTTGTTCGATGCGGCCCTCGATGCCGCACTGCCGGATGAAAAATTCGACGCGATCCTTCCGGCGCGGCCCAAAGGACGTACCATTGTGTTGGGTGCTGGCAAGGCCTCGGCGCGGATGGCTCGGGCGTTCGAAGACGCATGGGGTGAGCCGCTCGAGGGCCTGATCGTCACGCGATACGGTCACGCGGTTGAAACGCGGCACGTCAAGGTCGTGGAGGCTGCCCATCCGGTGCCTGACGAAGCAGGACTTAAGGCAACACGCGAAATAGTCGAGATGGCGCGAGGCGCTGGTCCTAACGATCTCGTGGTTGTTTTGATATCAGGCGGGGCTTCGTCGCTCCTCACTATGCCAGCCAACGGCATCTCGCTTGCCGACAAGCAGAACATTACCCGTCAATTGCTCAGATCAGGTGCTCCGATCGGCGCAATGAATGCTGTGCGCAAGGCGTTTTCGGCGGTCAAAGGGGGCAAGCTGGCGTTGGCTGCGGCACCTGCGAAGGTTGTGACCTATATCATTTCTGACGTTCCGGGTGATGATCCGGCTACGGTGGGGTCAGGCCCATCGATTGTTACTGGAGCCGATCTGGACGACGTCCAGGCTATTCTGCGGCGCTTTCGCATCGATATTCCAGAGCATGCAGCACAATCACTGGTTGCCAATTCAGCGCCGGAAGCCGAGACGGATAGAAACACGGTGCATATGATCGCTACGCCACGCATGTCTCTGGACGCTGCCAGGCGTGAGGCCGAAGCGATGGGGATTGCGGCCGTCATCCTGGGGGATGCCATCGAAGGGGAGGCGCGCGAAGTCGCGGTCGCGATGGCGGGCATCGTGCGGTCGATCATCCAGTACAACACACCGTTTGCGCCGCCATGCGTCCTACTGAGCGGTGGAGAGACCACAGTTACGCTCAGGCCCGAAGCCGTCGGACGTGGTGGCCGGAATACCGAATTCCTCCTGGCACTCTATCTTGCGCTTAAGCCCTATTCCCAGGTGGCAGCAATTGCGTGCGATACGGATGGCATTGATGGCACCGAAGAAAATGCTGGCGCCTGGTTTGATTTTTCTTCCGATTTTTCAGGTCCTTCAGACCCCGCGGCCTATCTCGATCGTAATGATGCCTACACATTCTTCCGGGCTGCCAAACGCCTCGTGGTAACCGGCCCGACATATACCAATGTCAACGATTTTCGCGCGATTCTGGTTCGCTGAAGAGCGTGCGGATAGGCGATGAACCCCATCCATGCTATGAGGTCTGAAAACCGTTGGGGGATGAATGACGCGACACGAGCCGCGCACTTTTTTGAAGTCACTATTTCAGGCTGCCGTCGCTGCAGCGGATCCCAAGGACGCCCTGCGTCCATATCTCCCGGAAAAGCCGAAGGGTCGAACCATCATTGTGGGTGCCGGCAAGGCGGCCAGTCAGATGGCTGCAGCGTTCGAAAGTCTCTGGGATGGGCCGATCGAGGGGGTGGTTGTCGATCGACATGGAAAGACCACGGCCACGCGGCAGATCGAGGTGATCCATGCTGCGCATCCGGTTCCCGACACATCGGGTTTGGCCGCCTCAAGGCGCCTGCTCGAAACCGTCACCGGGCTCACGTCAGATGATCTAGTTATTGCGCTGATGTCGGGTGGAGGATCCGCGTTGCTGCCGCTGCCGACCGGCGACCTGAGCTTTGAGGACGAAGCTGAAGTCAACCGCATCCTGTTGAGTTCCGGCGCGCCGATCGCGGCCATGAATGTGCTGCGCAAACATGTCTCGGCGATCAAAGGTGGGCGCTTGGCAAAGGCAGCAGCACCGGCGCGGGTCGTCAGTCTTTTGGTTTCGGACGTCGCAGGCGACAACCCCGCTATTGTCGCCTCCGGGCCAACAGTGCCGGATATGACCACGCCGGCCGATGCGCTTGAGATCATTGAAGAGCATCACCTTATGCTACCGGAAAAGGTAATGGCGCATCTTAGATCGTCCGCTGCCTTTGCTCCGAGGCCCGATGACCCTGTCTTTGAGCGCAACGTCGCGCATGTGATCGCTTCCGCACATTTGTCATTGCAGGCTGCATCCGCGAAAGCTGCACAATTGGGCTTGCCTTGCGTAGTGTTGTCCGACGCTATCGAGGGCGAGGCCAAGGATATCGCGCGCATGCACGCCGCGATTACGCGCAATGTGGTGCGCTATGGCGAGCCCTTTAAGGGTCCTATCGTGCTTTTGTCCGGCGGGGAAACTACAGTGTCCATGCGCGGCGAGAGTGGCGGGAAGGGGGGCAGGAATACGGAATTTCTGCTTGCTCTGGCGCAGGGCATCGAGGGTATGGACGACGTTCATGTGCTCGCGGCCGACACTGACGGGATCGACGGTTCGGAAGATAATGCTGGCGCATTTGCTGATGGGAAGACAATGTCTCGCATGCGGGCCGCGGGCATCGATCCGCGCAAGAGCCTATGCAAGCATGATGCCTGGACAGCTTTTGCTGCGGTCGACGATCTATTCGTCACTGGGCCGACGGGGACGAACGTCAACGACTTCCGCGCGATACTGATCGGTTCGTAAACCAAGGTAAGAGTTGGGCGTTATTCCGGCGGGGCGTCGCGTGTGGATGACGGAGGCTGCGATGGACAACGAAATCCTCTGGCAAGCGTCACCTGAACAAAAGCAGGCTTCCGCGATTTGGCGGTTTGCCGAGACGACCCGGTCACTGCATGGGGTGGAACCGGGCGACTATCACGGCCTGCATCGCTGGTCGATCGACGCGCCAGACCAGTTCCATGAGGCGTTGTGGGATTTCCTGGATATTGTCGGCGACAGGGGGGAGACCGGGTTCGTTGCCGGTGATGGGCTGCGCAGTGGGCAATTTTACCCCGGCGCGCGAGTAAACTATGCGGAGAACCTGTTGCGGTGCCGCGATGATGGGGTGGCCATCATCGCTTATCGCGACGACGGCACACGGCGTGATGTCAGTTGGGCGGACCTCTATCGTATGGTCTCGCGTGCGGACCAAGCGCTCCGGGCCGTCGGCGTAGTCGAGGGGGATCGCGTCGCTGCCATCGTCACCAACGATATCGAGGCTATCGTTGCATATCTCGCGACATCGGCTATCGGCGCGATTTGGTCGTCCTGTTCACCTGATTTTGGACCGACCGCCGCGAGCGACCGGCTGTGCCAAGTCGCACCGAAGGTGCTTATTGCCGTGGCGGAATACTGCTATGCGGGAAAAGTTATTGATGTCTCTGCATCGATAAGGGCCATATCCACCGAGGCGGAGTTGGACGCTATTGTCCTCATTGCAGATGAGGTTCCCAATTGGCTTGCCGATCTGGGCGCGGTGACCTGGGACGACTGGATGTCGACCTATCAGCCTCAGACCATTGCATTCAACCGCATGCCCTTCACGGCACCGATGGTGATCCTTTTTTCGTCGGGCACGACTGGAAAGCCAAAATGCATAATCCACTCGGGGGCAGGACTGCTGATTCAGCACAAAAAGGAGCTCGTGCTTCACTGCGATCTGCAACGCGATGAGCGCTTCTTCTATTTCACCACCTGCGGTTGGATGATGTGGAACTGGCAGGTCTCTGGTCTCGCGGTTGGCGCAACGTTGGTCACCTATGACGGCAATCCTTTCTTTCCGGACGTTGAGAGGCTGGTTGACCTTATCGATTACGAAAAGATCTCCGTCTTTGGGACGAGCGCAAAGTATATCGATCATTGCCTGAAATCAGGCGTAGTGCCACGCCGAACCCACCGGCTGGAAACGTTGAGGATGATATTGTCGACCGGCTCTCCGCTTATTCCATCCAGCTTCGACTACATCTACCGCGACTGGATGTCCGATTTGCATCTGGCGTCGATTTCGGGCGGCACTGACATCTGCGCCTGCTTTCTTGGCGGGAATGTATTGCTGCCGGTGAGACGTGGTGAGTTGCAGTGCGCGTTGCTCGGGATGGAGGTGGATATACTGGACGAGCACGGAAAGCCGATCTTGGGTGCGCCCGGAGAGCTTGTGTGCCGGAATGCGCATCTGTCGATGCCGATCGGGTTCTGGGGGGACGAGGATGGCTCGCGTTATACCGCAGCCTACTTCGAGCGATTTCCCGGGCTATGGGCCCATGGAGACTTCGTGGAGAAGCGGCCCCAAGGTGGATACATCATCCATGGCCGGTCCGACACCACGCTCAATCCTGGCGGTGTTCGTATCGGGACGGCGGAAATCTATAGACAGGTCGAAACTATCGACGCGATCGAGGAAGCGCTTGCTGTCGGACAAGACATTGATGGCGACCAACGGGTGATCCTGTTCGTCAAGTTGCGCGAAGGCGCGCTGCTCGATGAAGCGATGGAAACGACAATACGCAATCGTATCCGAATGGGGGCGTCTCCCCGACACGTTCCAGCGCGGATCATCGCAATCGATGCCATCCCGCGCACGCGCTCCGGCAAGATATCCGAGGTTGCGGTTCGCGACACGATCCATGGGCGGCCAGTGAGGAATACCGCAGCTCTGGCCAATCCCGAAGCGCTGGCCCTCTATGTCGGCCTCCCCCAATTGCGGAATTGAGTCAGGGGATCGACATGGCATCCTGCCATTCGGCGAGAAACCGTGCACGCTTGGCCTGGTCCAAAGTGACCAGCAGTGAGGGCCCCATAGTGATCGGGCGATAAAACGTCGCCGCGCCGGAATCGTCCGAGGCGATGACGCCGTCGGGTGGAGGGCGGTCGAAGCCGAAAAAGAAGGACTGTTCGGCGGCGACCGACTGGCCGCGCTCCGACAAAAGATAGTCGAGAAAGCGCGCGGCGCCGGAAGGATTGCTGGCGTGGGGTGGGATCAGCGCTGCGCGCGAGAGCACGATAGTGAAGTCGTGCGGCAAGACGATACCGATCGGTGCGCCCGCGAGCAGCCGACCGTAGGCGTAGGAGCCGAGGAGGTTGTAGCCGATCAGCAGGTCTCCGGACTCGATCTGTTCCAGGATGGCGCCGGTGGTTGGTTCGAGCACGGCGTCGGCACGTCCGAAACCTTCAAGCAGGCGACCAAAAACGCTCGACTGTTCGGCGTCAAAAAAGGCAAACAGATAGCCTATCCCCGAGCGTGTTATGTCGTAGGTGCCGACCCTGCCATTATAGACGTCGGGCTTGGTCCGCAGCAGTTCCACCAGCGCATTGCGCGTTAGCGGCACGTCGGCCGGGGGGACCAGATCTGAATTGTAGATGATCACGGCCGGCTCGAATGAAAAGCCGAAGGCCTCGTTGCGCCAATTAGCCCATTCGGGCACTGCAGCCGTGGTTGCGAGGTCATGGCGGGTGGCGCAACCGTCATTTGTCAGCTTGGCGACGTGATCAACTGAAGAGGTGATCATGATATCGGCGAACGTCGTCTGTTCGTGGCAGGCTTCGATCGCCCTGGCGAAGACCTCATTGGTCAGCGAGTCAGCGTAGCGTATGCTCACCCCCAGCTCTGTCTGCTGGAAGTCGAGAATCAAGGGTTCAATCGCTGCGAGGTCGGCTGAAGCCTCTATGACGAGCGTTTCGGTGTGTACGCCAATTGATGGAAAATCGTATTCGTCGCGGGCCTGAACGTGGCCGCATGAGAGCGTGAACGCAATAGCTATGAGCGCTCTCATGAGTGTCCCTCCGGATGCGGAAATCCCATCGTGATTCCAAAATCGCCTGTCTCTGCCCGCGTTAATTCCAAGGTGGCTGCGTGCGCTGTGGCAACATCGGTAACGATGGCCAGCCCGAGACCTGTGCCGCCGATGTCGCCGGTGACGAAGCGTTGGCGCAAATGCAGCCATTGGGATTCCGCAATCCCCGGGCCATCGTCGAAGACCGAGATTTGCGGGCCGCCGAATGTTTCGCCGACGCGTACCGTAACACGCGATTGGGCACCGTGCTGCACGGCGTTCTCGATGAGATTGCGCAGGGCTTCGCGCAGGGCCACGAGATCCCCCCGCACATAAACCGGGCTTTTGGGAGCGTCCAGTTTGACCGTCAAGTCGCGTTCGAGTGTTTCGAGAACTGCGTCAGCAATGGCGTGCTGAGCGATCTGACGCAGGTCGACGATGTCGACGAGCATGGCTTCGGCGCGGTGGATGATCGTTGCGTGGCTGAGCAATTGATTGGCCAAACGGCCGACCTCAACCGTTCGGCGGCGTAGCTTTGCGATGGTCGTCGCACGTGCCTTATCGTCTTTGGCACGGTCGAGCATTTCGACTTGGGCCGCGATGCTGGTGAGTGGTGTGCGCAGTTGGTGGGCAGAGGTTTCGATATAGCGCTGCATGGCCCCCAAGCGCGCGGACAGCCGTCCCATCACCCGATTGATCGCGGCGATCAGGGCGTCGACCTCCACCGGAGTTTCAACGTCGAGTGGGGTCAGATCGTTGGGGTCGCGCTGTCGCAGCGCGCGTTCTACGCGGCGTAGGGGGCGCAGTCCCATCTGCACAGCCGCCATCAGCGCCACCAGAGCCAAGACGCTCATTGCAAGCACCGGGACAAGCGCGCCGAGCGTCAATTCCAGGGTCAGCGCATTACGGGCCTCTCGTGTCTGGGCAACTGTGACCCGGACCCAGCCGGTCGCGCCTTGCTCGGAGAGGTAGCGCCAGACGGAGGCCGACCGGATGTCCTGACCGAAATAACGTGCGTCCCCCACCACGGCCTCATCTGATGGGTCCTCCGCTTCAGGGAGCGGCAAGTCCTCATAACCCGTCACGAGCGACCCGTCCGGCGCGGACACGCGATAGTAGACACGGTCAGTTCGCGAGATCGAAAGGGTTTCCAGTGCCGATGTGGGGACGTCTACGCTGACGGCTCCGGCCTCTGCCCCTAGCGTATCGGCTATCTGGCGCGCGGCGCCGATCAGGAGCCGATCATAGGCATTGTCGGCTGCGGTTCGGGCATAAGCATACGCCGCGAGGGTTAGCGCGCCCGCGCCGGCCAGCAATACGATTGCGATAATGCCGGACAAGCGCCAGAACAGGGAAAACCGGCGTCGCTGGCGTATACCGGTGATGGTCATGGTGTGCCAGACCGTGGTGGCAGGATTTGATACCCCTCTCCGCGCAGGGTTCGGATTTCGGCAGTCGCTCCGGAGAGCTTTTTACGCAGACGTGCAATATAGAGCTCGATAGCATTGGGGCCGGCGTCACCATCGAAGCCGTAGAGCTGGTCGAGCAGATCGGCTTTGGAAAAGACACGATTTGGCTGGCCCATGAGCACTTCGAGCAATGCCGTTTCCCGCCGGGTCAGCTCGACACCGTGTCCGGCAAGCCTGACCGTACGTGCCGTCTGGTCGAGCACGATGTTGCCCACCGACAAGTTCGATACGGCATTTCCCTGGCGGCGGCGAAGCAGGGCGCGGGCGCGTGCCTCGAGCTCGCGGAAGTCGAAGGGTTTGACGAGATAGTCGTCTGCGCCGGTATCCAACGCATCGACCCGATCGTCGACAAGTGCGCGCGCCGTGAGAACCAACACGGGCGTTGCCGCTCCGCGTTCGCGCAGCGCTGAGAGGATGTCGAAACCCGAGCCATCGGGTAGGTTGATATCGAGAACGATCAACGCATACTCCTGCACCGCCAGCGCGTCTTCACTGCCGCGACGGGTGCGCTGCCAATCAACAGCATGGCCCATGCGCTCAAAGGCATGCACGACGGCCTCGCCGACATCTTCGGTGTCTTCGACTACGAGTATGCGCAGGGTGCTGTCCCTCCTGACAGGTTGGTGACAGCTTGCCGATCTATCGTCGGTGTTGAGGAGCTGCCAGGTCACCGTGTCGGCCATTAACCCGACTGGAGGCAGGCTTGGCAAGAGGGAGGAGCGGTGCGCGATATACGCGTTTCACCGACGGAATCGCTACGTCTTCCTTTCGGGCTTTTCGCAAAGAAAAACAGACCTTTGAGGAGGACTATACGTGAATTTTCTCTCGATGAAACTGGCTGGTGCCGCACTTGCGGTGGTTACGCTCAGTGTGCCTGCGCTCGCCATCGACAGTCTCAAGATCATGGCGCCCGCTGGACCCGGCGGTGGCTGGGACCAGACAGCGCGCACTATTCAATCCACACTTCAGGCTGAAGGTCTTGTCTCCAACATCCAGGTCGAGAATGTGGCAGGTGCCGGCGGTACGATCGGTCTGCAGCAGTTCATCAACCAGTCCTCGGGCGATCCTGAAGCGACCATCGTTGGTGGTTACGTGATGGTTGGTGCGGTCATCGCCAACGCATCGCCTGTCGGGCTCGGCGACGTGACCCCACTTGCTCGCCTCACCGGCGAGTATGTGATGGTCGTGGTTCCTGAAAGCAGCCCGATCCAGAATGCTGAAGATCTTGCAGCGATGTTGCAGGAAGACCCCGGGTCTGTAACCTGGGCCGGGGGCTCGGCCGGCGGTGCGGACCACATCGCCGCTGGGCTTTTCGCCAAGGCGGCAGGCGTCGACCCGGCGTTGATCAACTACATTCCATTCTCAGGCGGCGGCGAAGCGCTTGCGGCTATCCTGGGCAATCAGGTGACTGTTGGTATCTCGGGATATTCCGAGTTCTCCGCTCAGCTTGACGCTGGCACCGTTCGTGGCATCGGCATCACGGCCATTGAGCCGCAGGACTACACCGACGTTCCGACATTCGTCGAGCAGGGCTATGAGGTCGATCTTCAGAACTGGCGCATGATCGCGGCCGCTCCGGGGATTTCGGAAGAGCAGACTAATGAACTGCTCGATGTCATCCGTACGATGGCGGATTCGGACACCTGGAACGATGAGTTGCTGACGCGCGGCTGGGTTAACACCTACATGGACGGTGACGCTTTCGCCGAGTATCTGGCTGGCGAAATCGAAGCGACGGACGCCATCCTGGCCGAACTGGGCATTTCCCAGTGAGTTCCGGGCACGCAAATGAGGGGGCCGGCGCAAGCCGGTCCTCCGATCCCAATCGGGCACGCGATCTGGGCGGTCTCGCGATCGCGGCCGGTCTTTTCCTGTTTGCGGCGTTGATTGCGTGGGATGGGACGACCTATCCGGTGCGCCAGTCCTATGCCCAGTTCGGGCCGGAAATTTTCCCCTATCTCATCGCTGCCGGTCTTGCCGTATTCGGTGTCGCCACCGTCTTCATGGCGCTGCGCAACAGCTTTCCCGAGCGGGAGCCGATGAATCTCACCGCGGTCGGTTGGATCGTCGGTGCGCTGGTTGCCAAGATCGGTCTGCTCTATGGGGGCGTCGGTTTCATTGTCGCTGCCGGAACGCTGTTCGGCTTTGCAGCGCGCGGACTTGGCCGGCGACCGCTCTGGTTTGCCATCTTGGTGGGCATTGGCGTTTCGGCTTTTCTTTACGTCCTGTTTCGCCATGGTCTCAGTCTTTCGCTCCCGGCGGGCCCGGTAGAGCGCTTCATCGATGGCCTGTTCCGGCGCTAAAGCGCCCAAGGATTTGAACTGATGGACACTTTTCTGCTTCTGCTGGATGGGCTTGCGGTCGCAACCCAACCAATGAATTTAGTCTTTGCGCTGATCGGGGTGCTGCTGGGTACAGCTGTTGGTGTAATGCCCGGCATCGGGCCGGCACTGACTGTCGCGCTTTTGCTGCCGATCTCACTTTCGTTCGGCGCAACCGGCTCTCTGATCATGTTTGCCGGTATCTATTATGGCGGCATGTATGGGGGCGCCATCTCCTCGATCCTGCTCAATACGCCAGGCGAAACCGCCTCGATAATGACCGCGGTCGAAGGTAACAAGATGGCTCGCTCCGGACGAGGTGGCAAAGCGCTGGGAGCGGCGGCGATTGGCTCGTTCTTTGGCGGGACGGTGGGCACCATCGGCATCGCGCTGGTCTCGCCATTCATGGTGAGTGTCGCGCTTTCGTTTGGTCCTGCCGAGTATTTCGCGCTGATGGTTCTCTCATTCGTCACGGTGTCCGCGGCATTTGGCGGTTCGGTTGCGCGTGGATTGACGGCGTTATTCATCGGCCTTGCTATCGGGCTGGTCGGTATCGATAAACTCACCGGCCAGCCGCGACTGTCATTCGGTGTCCCCGAATTGCGCGACAACATCTCGATTGCCATTGTGGCCGTTGGGCTCTTTGCGATCGGTGAAACCCTCTACATAGCGTCCAAGAAGATCGACGTCGACGAGACCGTCGAGGCCATCAAGGGCTCGGTCTGGCTTTCATTTCAAGATCTAAAGCGCTGCATCTTCCCTTATCTGCGGGGTGCCGGGCTCGGATTTCTTTTTGGACCATTGCCGACCGGCGGGGCAGAGATTCCCACGTTCCTATCTTATTCCACCGAGCGAAAGGCGGCCAAAGGACAGTCAAAGGCCGAGTTTGAAGGCAATAAAGGCGCGATAGAAGGTGTTGCCGGACCGGAGGCCGCGAACAATGCGTCGGCTGCCGGCACCCTAATTCCGCTTTTGACACTTGGTTTGCCGACCTCCGCCACCGCAGCGATGATGCTGGCTGGATTTCAGCAATACGGGCTCCAGCCCGGACCGCTTTTGTTTACGTCCAACCCGACACTGGTATGGGGATTGGTGGCGAGCCTTTTCATCGCAAACTTTATGCTGCTGATTCTCAACTTGCCATTCGTCGGCATCTGGGTGCGGCTGCTGATGATCCCGCGGCCCTGGCTCTATGCAGGTATCCTGACATTTGCGACGTTGGGCATTGTGGGTGCTCAAGGCTCAGCATTCGCTCTAATCCTGCTGCTGTTTTTTGGGGTGATCGGTTTTGTGATGCGGCGCTTTGGCTATCCGCTCGCTCCCGTGTTGGTCGGCGCCATTCTTGGCCCGCTCGCCGAGGAGCAGTTGAGGCGTGGGTTGATGATCAATCGCGGGGACTGGACGTTCCTTGTCACTTCCCCAATCGCGCTCACCATTTATGCGATCGCGGCTGCGGCCGTTATTGGGCCAATTCTCTGGCGCATGATGGCGAGAGACAAATCCAAGACCGTCTTTGCAATGGATGGCGACTAAATCGGAGATTCGCAGCATGTCCTGCTCCTCCTGGGACGTCCTGCGTGAGCCGGCGCCTTTATGGTGCCGGCTCTTTTTGTGCCCAGGGCTCGAGGATTTCGCGTGCCGTGGCGCGGCCCTTGGGCGTTAGTGCCAGGCGGCGACCTGAACGCGTGATCAGGCCGTCGTCGAGGCTTTTCACCAGGGTGCGCTGCGCCTTGGCGGGTGTCCAATGCAAGTGCTCGCGTAGAGCCGCAGCGACATTTTCCTCATCGGCATTGGTTTGGCCCTCATGATTGAAGAGATGAACCGCAAGGGTGCGACTGGCATTCTCGCTATGCCGCGCCTGCGCCCGCAAAGTCTGTGCGATCAGTCCATAGCGTGGCCCGAAGGCGAAGCAGCCAAGGAAGAAAACGCCGCTCATGAGCGCCATCATGCCGCCGATCGAAACATTAAAGAGCAAAGCGAAGCCGTAGCCTGAAATCGCCGAGGCGATTGAGATTGCGCTGCCCGCCACGAGCATAATCCAGAGCCGATCCGTTAGAAGATAGGCTGCCGAGGGCGGGACAATAACGAAGGCAATAAAGAGGATCGCGCCGACGGCGTCGAATGCCGCGACGGCCGTGCCGCTCAGCAGCGCCATGAGCCCATAAGTGAGGATCGCCGGCGCAAAGCCGAGCGCTTTTGCCAGAGCGACATCGAAGGTCGCGAGCTTGAGTTCTTTGTAAAAGAGCGTGACAAACCCCAGGTTGATCAATGTCATCAGTCCCATCCACACGACCGCTTCGGGCACCAAAACGCCGCCGATCTCGTAGGCATCGAGCCAGACAAAGCCTATTTCGCCCAAGAGCACAGTGTGCGCGTCGATATGGACATCCCGAGCGTAGAGATTGATCAACAGAACACCTATGGAAAACAGGACCGGGAAGACCAGCCCGATCGCCGCATCGGTTTTCACGCGCTTGGTCTGGGTGAGCAATTGCGTGAGCGACACTGTCAACAGCCCGGTCAGCACCGCGCCCAATATCTGAATGGGGCCGCTGGTCTGTCCAGTAATCATCCACACGATGATGATCCCGAAAACCATTGAGTGGGAGATGGCATCCGACAGCATCGCCGAACCGCGTAGAATGAGGAATGTACCCAGCAAGGTGGCGGCGATGCCCACCAGACTGCCGGTAAGCATGATCATGGCGTCGGGGCTGTTGAAAAAGGCGTTCATTGCGTTTCCCCGGACTGATCGAGGGGCGTTTGTGCCTGCTCGAGGCCCTTGGGGGTCAGAACCCAATGGGGAGTCGGCTCAGGATGATGAGCGGTCGATCTGACCAGGCCGCGCTGCTCCAAGCGAGAAAGCACTGCGGAGGTGTCTGTGCGATGAAAAGCATCGATCATCGCCTGTTCGGCAGGGTAGGCGGGGTCTCCGTGTTCTGCAGCCAAGCGATATATCGTGCCGAGCACGAGGCGGCTTTTGAGACTGAACTTGTCGCGCCTAACGCGTAGAGCAGTAGGGAGCAGGCCGGTCTCTGGAGCGAAAACCAACGAGGTAACAACGATAACGGAAGCGGCTAAAACAATCAGGGGCCCCGTCGAAAGGCCTGTGGCGCTGGCGCTGATTACCGACCCGACCAGTCCCGATACGACCCCGAACAGTGCCGAGAGCGCCGCCATGACGCCAAGTTTGTTTGTCCACTGCCGCGCCGCGACGGCGGGGGCAATAATCATTGCAGCCATGAGGATTACGCCGACCATTTGGAGGCCGACAACGACTGCCAAGGCGATCATCGTTGTCAGCAGGACCTCCAGCGCGAGCACCGGCAGACCGAGAGTACGGGCATAGGACGGATCAAAGCTGATGAGCTTGAATTCCTTCCAGAGCCCGGTCACCAGTGCAACTGCGGTCAGCGTGATCGCGCCCATTACGTAGAGGTCGGACCGCAGGATGGCGGCCGCCTGCCCGAACAGGAACGAATCCAACCCGCCTTGCGCGGCGTTGCCCTGGTTCTGGATCATCGTGAGCAAAACGATGCCGAGGGCGAAAAACACCGACAGCGCGATACCCAGGCTGGCATCGGTCTTGAGGCGCGTGGTCCGTGTAAGAAACACCACCACGAGCGCCGCCGCAGCGCCTGCGAGCAATGCGCCCGTCAGGATGAATGGCAGACTGCGCGTGCCGGCCACCAGAAATCCGATACAAATGCCGGGAAGGGCCGCATGAGACAGGGTGTCGCCCAATAGACTCTGCTTTCGCAGAACGGCGAATGTCCCCAGCACGCCCGAGATGATGCCCAAAAGCGTTGCGCCGATCATCACGTTCTGCAGTGTGAAATCGGAGAGGATGTCCAACATCGTCAATCAACCGGCGTCAGTGTCGCTGCTGAATCCAGCAAAGCGATCTGGCCCCCATAGGCGCGCCTGAGGTTTTCGGCGGTATAGGTTTCGGCTACCGGCCCCTGCGCGATCACCCGAACGTTGAGCATCACGAGCCAGTCGAAATACGTGCGGACCGTTTGCAGATCATGGTGAACCACGATCACGGTTTTGCCTGCGTCTCGCAGCCCGTGCAGAATTTTGACGATCGTGCGCTCAGTGGTGGCGTCGACGCCCGCCATGGGTTCGTCGAGAAAGTAGACGTCGGCCTCCTGGACGAGCGCGCGGGCTATAAACACTCGCTGCTGTTGGCCCCCAGACAACTGGCTGATCTGGCGGTCGGCATAATCCTCCATGCCCACACGGGCAAGTGCGGCGCGGGCACGATCTTTGTCCTTGCGTCCGGGGCGCCGCAGCCAGCCCAGTTGGCCGTAAAGTCCCATGGTGACCACGTCGAGCGCGGTTGTGGGAAAGTCCCAATCGACGCTAGAGCGTTGCGGGACATAGCCTACCTTGCGGCGCTGATCGCGATAAGGGAGGCCGTGGATGGTGACATGGCCCGCGGTGGGTCTGACGAGGTCGAGGATCGATTTGATCAGCGTGGACTTGCCGGCGCCATTCGGTCCAACGATTGCGGCCATGACGCCCGGGGGAATATCGAAATCGATGTCCCACAATACCGGTTTGGAGTGGTACGAGACGGTCAGGTCTTCCACATGCACGGCAAGTCCGGGCTCGTGCAGTCCGGCAGTTACTAGTCTATCGTCCATTGAGTGGCCCATTCGGAGAGTTCAGCAGGAAGGGGCGGCGGGGTGCCGCCCAAAGCCTCTGTGATGGCAAGAGTGTTGGCGTGGATCATGCCGATATACGTGCCGGCTGCGGTCCCGGTGTCGCCCATGGCGTCTGAATAGAGCTGGCCGCCAATTTCCACCTGTTGCCCTTCCTCGTTGGCGGCTTCGATAACTGCCTGGATGGTGCGGGGGTTGATTGTCGATTCGACAAAAATGGCTGGGACGCTTCGTTCCGCTATCAGGGCGGCGACCTGACGAATGTCGGCAATTGCGGCCTCGGCCTGGGTCGATATGCCCTGAATACCGGCGACATCTATGCCGTAAGCGCGTCCGTAATAGGCAAATGCATCGTGGGCCGTGATCAGGATGCGTTGGTCGATTGGGATCGAGGCGATAGCCTCGCCCGTCCACTGATGGAGGGCGGTGAGTTCGGCGCTGTAGCGTTCGGCAGTCGTAGCAATCTCGTTGGCACATTGCGGTGCAATAGCGCTCAGCGCCTCAGCAAGAACTGGAACCGTCTGCTGCCAGAGGGACACGTCCATCCAGAGGTGAGGATCGATCCCATATGCGCCTTCTGTATGGATAACTTCCGTATCAGCAATGCCGGCCTCTGCGACAGCCAGTGTGGATACCCGTTCACCATAGCGCGCAAACACGTCTGCCAGTTGGCCCTCAAGGCCATAGCCCGAATAGAGAATAAGACTGGCCCGATTGAGTGTCTGAACGTCGCGAGCCGTGGCCTGATAAAGGTGTGGGTCGATGCCTGGTCCCATCATGGTTTCCACGGCCACGCAGTCGCCGCCAACGGTCTGGGCGATGTCGCCGATCATGCCGATAGTGGAAACGATATTGGGACCGTCTTGCGCCGTGGCGGGAGAGGTGGCGACGATAAGGGTAAGGCACGTGGCAGGCAGGATGTTCTTCATGCGATTGAATGTGACAATCATTTGCAGAAACGTCAAGGGAGTTGCGAATGATTTGCAAAAGCCGGCTTGGCACGCGCTGGATGCGACGATTTCCCGTCTCGTTATGAGGGTAGCAATGCAGTAAGTTACGCCAACAGGAAGGCCGTGATGGGCAGACACGATATACACAATTCCGAAACTCCGGCACTCTGCGGGAGTTGCGAAGTACGTCATCGTGGATTGTGTGGAGCGCTCAGCGGCGATCAGTTAATGATGCTGTCAAAGCACTCCCGAATTGTCCGCCATCCTGCGGGCACCGAGTTGATCGCTGATGACAGTGACATCACCAGCTATGCGAACGTTATGCGGGGCGTCGTCAAACTTTCGAAAATGCTGGACGATGGCCGCCAGCAGGTGGTCGGCCTCCAATTCGCTCCCGATTTCCTGGGGCGCCTGTTTGGTCGGCAGAATACGCTTTCTGCGCAAGCCGCGTCGGACGTCGAGCTGTGCAAGGTTCCCAAGGCAGCGCTTGAGGCCATGGTAGGCGACAATCCAGCCCTCGAACATCGATTGCTCGAACAAACCTTACGCGAGCTCGACGATGCACGCGACTGGATGGTCACTCTGGGACGCAAGACTGCGAGCGAAAAGGTCGCTAGTTTTCTCTATCTTGTCGCGACGCACATCGATCCCGTGGCCGAAGCTGAGCGGCAGCAGGGCGAGAACGCGGACGCTCGGTTCGATCTTCCCCTCAGTCGTGCAGATATTGCAGATTTTCTCGGGCTCACCATTGAGACCGTGTCCCGGCAACTGACCCGACTGCGCAAGGAAGAGATCATTTCTGTCGTCAACAATCGTACCTTCGTAATCCCTGACCTGAAGTGTCTTGCCAACCGTTGTGGCTGAAAAGGTTCTCGTTTATTGGCAGGCAATCACATCACGGGAGCTGATAGCGATGGGCGGTCATCCGAAGGGGATGAAAAGTTCACGACGCCAACTCGTCGATGGCTCCGTCCCGAAGCTCCAAACGACGCAGCGGTAATTCAGGCGGCAGATGGGCATGAGTGGCCATCACGACCGTTCGGCCGGACAACGCGGCTTTCAGGTCGGAAAAGAACTCGAGTTCCGTATCCCGATCAAGGCCAGCGGTCGGCTCGTCCAGAACAAGGATCGTCGCGGGCGACAGCAGCGTGCGCGCAAGGCAAAGGCGACGAGCCTGCCCTGCCGATAGGGTCGCACCTGTCTCTCCGATTACCGTATCCAGGCCCAAAGGCAGGGCGCGGATTGTTTCGGTAAGGCGCGCTTTGGCAAGCGCAGCAAAGAGTTCGGCATCGGTCGCTCCAGGCCGGGCTAGGGTAAGATTGGCGCGAACCGTGTCGAGGAAAACCGGACTGTCCTGGCTCAGCAGCGCAAGACGCGCATGGAGCTCGACCTGGCAAACATCGCGAATATCGGTGCCGCCGATGGTGATTGCGCCCTTCGTGGGATCGGCGAGCCTGAGCAGCAAGTGCAGCAGCGTCGATTTGCCGGCCCCGCTCATGCCCGAAATCGCCACATGGTCCCCTGGGGCGAGCGTCAGGTCGAGATGATCAATTATGCGCGCACCATCGGGGTAGGCGAACGACACGGCATCAAAACGCACGGTGTCGTCCCCAGGAAGCAAAGCGGGGCTCAGCGGATCGCGGATGGAGATTGGGCCGGTCGCGATGTCCTTGAGGCGTTCGGCGGAGGCTATTGCCTCACCGGTCTTGCCGATCGAACGCACGATGACGCCCGTAGCTTCGAAACTGCCCATGATGCCAAAGACGATAGCTGCAAGGATCGGGCCCTCAATGGTCTCCGCGGTCAGAGCATCCAGTCCGAAAACAATAATCGTGATCAGTGAAACGCCCGTGAGCACCTGAATCGTGCCGGCGGCAATCGCCGTTGCGAGCGCCTGTCGTGTCTTTTGGCTCCCCAGCGCTGCCGTGGCCCGGGCAAATCGGCGAGACGTCCAATCCTGCTGTCCGAACGCAACAATGTCATCCTGCCCAATGACGGCATCGAGGACGTTAGCACGAAGCGTTGCTGCTGCTTCAACGAGCGCCTTACCATTTTGGCGTGTGGTGAAGAGCAGGACCATCGGCACGACGACGACTGCGACGATGATAGCTGCGAGATAAATCCATCCAGCAGCCGGGAGTAGAGTGAAAAGAACGGCAGATACACCACCGCCCAAAACGATAGCTGCGATGAAGGGACCGATGGCCAGAAGGAACACGGTATCGAGTGCGTCCACATCCGCCGTCAGACGCGTTACCAGATCGCCATGCCGCATCGAACGATTGGCCAGGGGCAATCGCGGGAACAGCGCGCCGAACAGCCAACGACGGAGATCGGAAAGCAGCCTCAGCGTCGCGTTGTGGCCCACCAGTTTTTCAAAGTAACGCGAGAGGATGCGGATGAACGAGAACCCGCGGACCGCCGCAGAGGGAGCAAAGAGGTTGAACGAGACGCCGAGCGCGGTCAGGGCGGTGGCCGTGAGGAACCAGCCTGAGACGCCAAGCAGCGCCGTGCCTGCAGCCAGCGTTACCAGCGCGAGAACGAGTGTCCCCGCAAATCGCGCGACATGGGGGCGCAGCAAGGGCGCAAAGAACAGTAGCGCCTTCATGCGCGCTCTCCCGCTTTGGCGCGATCAGGTTTTCGACGGTGCGGCGTTCGGATGAGTTTGCCACCGGCCATGCGCAGAATGCGGTCGGCGCGTCGCGACACTGCATCGGCATGCGTGAGGATGACCAACGCGCGGCCTTCGGCAAACGCAAAGATGTTGTCGAGAACAAGCGCTTCGGTTTCCGGATCCAGGTGAGCTGTGGGCTCGTCGAGGATGACGAGGTCCGGCGCGGTGAGAAAAAGACGTGCGAGCCCGACGCGCTGGATCTGGCCGCCCGAGAGGCCCATTCCACCCTCGCCGACGTATGTCTGCAAGCCGTCAGGAAGCATTCTGGTGAAGTCTGAGACGTGTGCAAGATCGGCCGCTCGCTTGATATCGATCGCTTCGGCGTCGGGATTGGCGAAAGCGATGTTGTCAAAGATCGTGCCTGCGAAAATGCCGGGCTTTTGCGCAATATAGGTCGTACTACGGCGCAATTCGGCTTCGGGCCAATCGCCGAGCGAAATGCCTCGGTAGAAAATGTCACCGTTCGAGGGGAGCAGGCGCAGTGTGGCGCGCGCCAGGGTGGATTTGCCGACCCCGCTTGGTCCCATGATGGCAACGGTTTCGCCCGGGGCGACAATCAGGTCCAGATTATCGAGTACGATCTGGCCGTCTTGTGAGGTGACATGCAGATCCTTGATCTTGAGGGGCTCGTCGGGCGAGAGGGGAGACTGGTTGCCGGACGGGGTAAGGTCCGAAACGATCAGCGCGCCGATCTGTCGTTCGATTTCGGAGAGTGCGGACTTGGCTGAAGCGCGGTCGTGATAATGGGCTGCCAACTGGCGCAGAGGATTATACACCTCAGGTGCCATGATGAGTGCGAAAAGACCCGCGACCAATGTCAGTTCTGCATGGATCGTCAGAAACCCGAGATAGGTGAGGCCCACATAGAGCGCGACGCCGGCCACTCCGAGTGCCGCAAAAAATTCCAAGATCGCAGAGGACAGAAAAGCGATGCGCAGCACCGCATTCGTACGCGTCCGGAGCGCTTCGCTTGCCGTATGCACATCGCGCGTAGCATCTGCTTCGCGTCCGAACAGCTTAAGCGTTGTCAGTCCCCGTAGCCGATCGGCGAAATGGGCTGAAAGCCGGGAGAGTGCGGTGGCCTGCCGATCGGTGGCAGCTTGCGCCCCGAGCCCTGCCAGGGCCATGAACACAGGGATCAGTGGCGCCGTCAGCAGAAAGAGTAGCGCGACGACCCAGTCGACGGGAAAAAGAAGCACCGCAAAGGCGACGGGCAGCACCGCAGCCGCGATCATTGCCGGAATATATTTGGCAAAGAAATTTTCAAGTCCTTCCACCTGATCTACCAGCGCGGCCGAGATTGCACCCGAGGCGGGGCGAATGCCCAGACCGTGACGGTGGGTGAGGAGTCTTTCGAACATTTCCCCACGCAACGATGCCTTGATCCGCTCTGCACCGATCTGTCCCGCCCATTCTCCCAGCGTGCCCAGCGCGGCGCGCGTTGCGACGATTACAATCATGCCGATGATCATGGGCAGTAGCGTTGGCAGCGACTCATTGCCTTCGATAGCGCGCCCGAGCACCTGCGACAAAAGCGCAGCATAGGCGACCAAAAGGACGCCCGAGAGCAAGGGCGCAGCGATCGCAAGGGTGAGCGCCCTACCGCCTCGGCGGCGTAAGCCCATGAGTTTTCGGGTGTTTTCCGTGTCGCGGGTGGGTTTGGCTGAGTGGCTCATATGGGCAGTACTATTTGAGGCTGGCGCGCAATGTGCAAGACTTCACGCGGGTCGTCCTTGATCCAGGTCAAGGCGGGCGTGAGGGTGCCAAGCTAGTCATCCGGCATCCGGGGCGTTTCCGGCTAGAGCGGCGTCCACTCTAGCTATTGATAAGCGTCAAAAGACAATAAAGGGGCAATATCCCATGGTCGACGAACTCGTCGTGAACCTGTCGCGGGCCCAGTTCGCGGCCACGGCGCTTTACCATTTCCTGTTCGTGCCACTTACGCTTGGTCTTTCCTTCATGATGGCCATCATGGAGAGCACCTATGTGATGACCGGGCGTGAAATCTGGCGCAAGATGACGCTGTTCTGGGGCACCCTGTTCGGCATCAATTTTGCCATGGGTGTTGCGACGGGCATCGTGATGGAGTTCCAGTTCGGCATGAACTGGGCCTACTATTCGCACTATGTCGGCGACGTTTTCGGCGCTCCGCTCGCCATCGAGGGGCTGATGGCGTTCTTCCTCGAAGCCACGTTCATCGGGCTGTTCTTTTTCGGATGGGACAGGCTTTCGAAGGTCGGACACCTTGTCGTCACTTGGCTGGTCGCGCTGGGCGCCAATTTCTCGGCGCTGTGGATTTTGATCGCTAATGGCTGGATGCAATATCCGGTTGGTGCGGTGTTCAATCCCGACACGATGCGTATGGAAATCACCGACTTCATGGCGGTGATCTTCAATCCCGTCGCGCAGGCCAAATTCGTTCACACGGTCAGTGCGGGGTATGTCACGGGCGCGGTGTTCGTGTTCGGCGTCAGTGCGCTCTTTTTGCTTAAAGGCAAGCATATCGAACTGGCCAAGCGCTCCATGGTGGTCGCTGCGAGCTTTGGTCTGGCGTCGGCACTATCGGTCGTGGTTCTGGGCGATGAAAGCGGCTATGCCGCCACCGAGCATCAGGTGATGAAGATCGCCGCCGTCGAGGCGATGTATCACACCGAGCCTGCACCGGCCGGGCTAAGCCTGATCGCCTTTCCACGCGCAGATGGGTCTGTGTGGGAGCTCAAGGTTCCATGGGTTCTTGGCCTGATCACGACGCGATCCTTCGATACCGAGGTGCCGGGCATCAACGAACTAGTTGAGCATGCTGAAGTTCGAATAGCCAATGGTATCAACGCCTACACCGCAATGGCTGCGCTCGAAGAAAACCGTGAAGACCCCGTCGCGCGGGAGACGATTGCGGAGACATGGCCCGATCTTGGCTACGCCCTGCTCCTCAAGCGCTATCGCGTCGACATCGAGAACGCGACACCCGAAGAGATCGCAATGGCGGCGGCCGATACGGTACCTGATGTCTGGCCATTGTTCTGGACGTTCCGACTTATGGTTGGCATCGGTCTCTTCTTCATCGGCTTTTTCGTCTTCGCGTTTTGGAAGGCTTCGACCGGTACGCTCGACAAACATCGCTGGTTCTTATGGGGTGCCGTTGCGGTTATGCCGTTGCCATGGATGGCAGCAGAGGCGGGGTGGATCATCGCTGAATACGGGCGACAGCCCTGGGCCATCGAGGGCGTTCTGCCGACCTTTTACGCGGCATCGAGCCTGACGGTCACCGACCTCGTTCTCAGCCTCGCCTTCTACATCACCGTTTATACTATCCTGGCGGTCATCATGGTGATCCTGATGGTCAAGGCCATCAAGGCCGGCCCCAAGGACTATGTCGCGCTGCTCAATGGTGAGCCCGATCCCATGGAAACGCCCGAGCCAAAATCGGATCTGCCGCAATCGCCCGATAGCTATGGCGATGACAAGGCGGGCAAGCCCGCGCCCGCGGAATAAGGAGAGCGGAGATGGATTTCATTCCAATCGACTACGAAACTCTGCGCCTCATCTGGTGGGCGTTGCTTGGCACACTGCTCATCGGGTTTGCGATCATGGGCGGCATGGATCTGGGCATGGGGGCGTTGTTGCCCGCAGTGGCGCGGACGGACGACGAGCGCCGCGTCATGCTCAATCTCCAGGGGCCGACATGGGAAGGTAACCAGGTCTGGCTCGTTCTTGGCGGTGGCTCGATATTTGCTGCGTTCCCGCCGCTCTATGCTGTGAGCTTTTCCGGTTTCTATCTCGCGATGATCGTCATCCTTTTTGCGCTGATCCTCCGTCCCGTCGGGTTCAAATATCGCGGCAAGATCACAGACCCACGTTGGCGAAGCGCATGGGATTGGGCATTGTTCATCGGCGGGTTCGTGCCGTCGCTGATTTTTGGCGTGGCCATGGGCAATGCGCTTTTGGGTGCGCCCTTCAACCTCGATACAACGCTCCGCCCATCCTATCTGGGCAATTTCTTCGGTCTGCTTTCCCCATTCGCGCTTTTGTGCGGACTGGTCAGCCTGTCGATGCTTATCGTGATGGGGGCGGTTATCCTCGCGGCGCGCACGGAAGGTGCTGTTGCCGAACGGGCCGCGCGATATGGACAATGGGCGGCCGTCACAGCGATCGCTCTCTTCGCACTGGCCGGATTTTGGATCGCCTTCGGAATTGAGGGCTACGTCATTACGAGCGCAATCGTAACCGACCTGCCGTCAAATCCGCTCTCAAAAGAGGTGATGCGTGAGGCTGGGGCTTGGCTTAACAATTATGGGCAATATCCGTGGATGATGATCGCCCCAATCCTAGGCTTTGCGGGCATGGCAGGCGCGGCCATCGGCATCAAGGCACGTCCCGGCGCGCTGACAATCATATCGGCCGCGCTGGGCGTCTTGGGGATAGTGGCGACGGCTGGGCTGTCGATGTTTCCGTTCCTTTTGCCCTCATCGCACAATCCTGTTGCGAGCCTGACGGTTTGGGACGCGACATCGAGCCATTTGACGTTGTTCATCATGCTGATCGCCACGGCGATCTTTCTGCCGATCATCATCGCCTATACGAGCTGGGTCTACAAAGTCATGAGTGGGCCGGTGACCAACAGCAGCCTCGGCAAGAATCCCAACGCCTACTAAGCCCTGAAAGGACAATTCCGATGTGGTATTTTGCATGGATACTGGGCGTGGGGCTGGCGTGCTTTTTCGCCATTCTCAATGCCATGTGGTTCGAGATGCGCGAAGATCGTCGCAAGGCCGGTGACTAGGGCCTTGACGGATAGGGCAGGGTCGCGCTGCCCGAATTGAGAATGTGCGCCCGCATGAGGCTTTCAGCGCGGGCGCCATCGGCCTGGAGCATGGCGGTGACGATGCTCTCGTGCTCTTCAAACGATCGTGCCAGCCTTGAGGGATGCGCAAAGAGTTCGGTACGGAAAGGCGTCAGGCGCGAGCGGGCCATATCGGCCATTTCCTGCAGTGGGGCGTTGCGCGCTGCCTGGTGAATGGATGCGTGAAACTGCGTGTCGTGCAGGGCGTAGGCTTCCGACTGCGCCGATCGCACATAACCGGCGGCGCGCAGGTGATTGGCTTCCATCGCTTGCCGTTCCGCCACGCTCATGCGCTCGGCCGCAAATCGGGCGCATACCGCCTCGAGTTCTGCCATTGCCTCGATCAGATTGGCGATATGTTCGGCGCTGAGGTCAGCGACCACCGCCCCGCGATTGGGTCGTCGATCGACAAGCCCCATCGTTGCAAGCTGCGCCAGCGCCTCGCGGATGGGGGTGCGTGATACGGTGAAGCGGGCCGCCAGACCGATTTCATCGAGCCGCTCGCCCGGGCGAAGGCGACCAGCAACGATGGCATCGGCCATTTGCTCTACAACTTCATCAACCGTTGTGCCCTTACGGGTTTTTGGGGCATAGCTGCCCCCAATGCCTTGCGTGCTCATCGTGGCCTGCGTATCGATCGCTCACAGGCGGTTGAGCAAAACCCGTGCCATCAAGACATTCTCATGCGGCCCCATAATCAGGGGAGAATTTTTCGGCGTGATATCGCATCCATCGGGCCTATGCGTAATTTTGCAGCAGGTTCTGCATGGTCGCCGACAGAATAGGCAGTTAACCCCGCGACTGTCGATTTATTGACATAAAGATTTCTTTATGTCTCTTTGTTCGCTGCTTCGGCCTTAGAATTGGACTTCAAACTATGTGCAACGCCCCCGGATGTACTCACGGTCACACGCATGCGCCCGCCGAGGGCCGGATGGGCGGGGGAATGGTCGAGGGCGTGGCCGTCGACGCCCTGCGTCCGGGCGTCGCGCCGGTGCGCACAGCGCAGGAAGGCAAAGACATTTTCGCCGCGCTGACGGCTGCCGCGCGCGAAAGAATCCTTATCCTTGACGGTGCCATGGGCACAATGATCCAGCTCGAAAAGCTCTCGGAAGAGAATTTTCGTGGCGAGCGTTTTGCCGATTGGCCCAAGCCCTTGCAGGGTAACAATGATCTGCTTGTCATCACCGAGCCCCAGATCATTGAAGACATCCATTTCGCCTACGCTATGGCAGGTGCGGATCTACTCGAAACCAACACGTTTTCCGGCACGACAATCGCCCAGGCCGATTACGGCATGCAGGCGCTTGCCTATGAACTCAACGTCGCTGGGGCGCAGGCCGCCAAGCGCGCTGCCATTCGCGCGGAGGCCAAGGATGGCAAGCGCCGGTTCGTCGCCGGCGCGGTTGGGCCGACCAACCGCACGGCGTCGATTTCGCCTGACGTCAACAATCCCGGTTTTCGCGCCACCAGCTTTGATGAATTGCGCGTTGCCTATGGCGAGCAGATCGAAGGGCTGATCGATGGCGGGTCGGACTTGATCCTCATCGAGACGATTTTCGATACGCTCAACGCCAAGGCTGCCGTCTTTGCTGCCGAGGAAGTGTTCGAGCGTAAGGGCATCCGTCTGCCTGTGATGATCTCAGGCACCATTACTGATCTTTCCGGCCGCACCCTCTCGGGGCAGACCCCAACTGCGTTCTGGTATTCACTCAGCCACGCCAAGCCGTTCACCATCGGGCTTAATTGCGCGTTGGGTGCCAACGCCATGCGCGCCCATCTGGCCGAAATCTCAGATATCGCCGACACCCTGGTCTGCGCCTACCCCAATGCGGGACTCCCCAACGAGTTTGGCGAGTATGACGAGAGCCCCGAATTCATGGCCGAGCAGATTGAGGGATTTGCGCGCGACGGGTTTCTCAACATCGTGGGTGGCTGCTGCGGCTCGACGCCCGAGCACATCGCGGCGATCGCCAAGGCGGTTTCCAAGCATCGTCCGCGAGAAATTCCCGATATCGAGCCGCGCCTGCGCCTGTCTGGCCTCGAGCCTTTCACGCTTACCGACGACATCCCTTTCGTCAATGTGGGCGAGCGCACCAATGTCACGGGCTCGGCGCGGTTTAAAAAGCTGATCACCTCCGGCGATTTCAATGCGGCGCTCGACGTGGCGCGCGATCAGGTCGAGAACGGCGCGCAGATTATCGACATCAATATGGACGAGGGCCTTATCGACAGCCAGCAGGTGATGGTCGATTACCTCAACCTTATTGCGTCCGAGCCCGATATCGCACGGGTTCCGGTGATGATCGATTCCTCGAAATGGGAGGTGATCGAGGCTGGGCTCAAATGCGTTCAGGGCAAGTCGATCGTCAACTCGATCTCAATGAAAGAGGGCGAGGACAAGTTTCGCGAACAGGCGCGGCTGTGCCGGCTTTATGGCGCCGCTGTCGTTGTAATGGCGTTCGATGAGAAGGGTCAGGCCGACACCCAGCAACGCAAGGTGGAAATCTGTACGCGCGCCTATCGCATCCTCGTCGATGAGGTCGGTTTTCCGCCGGAGGATATCATCTTCGATCCCAACATCTTTGCTGTCGCAACGGGCATCGAAGAGCACGACAATTACGGTGTCGATTTTATCGAAGCGACCCGCGAAATCACCCAGACGCTTCCGCATGTGCATGTTTCGGGCGGCGTATCGAACCTGTCGTTTTCCTTCCGCGGCAACGAGTTGGTGCGCGAGGCGATGCATGCAGTGTTCCTCTACCACGCCATCAAGGCGGGTATGGACATGGGCATCGTCAACGCCGGCCAATTGGCGGTATATGAATCGATAGATCCGGAATTGCGCGAGGCCTGCGAGGACGTGGTCCTCAATCGCCGATCGGATGCAACCGAGCGTATGCTGGACCTTGCCGAGCGCTACAAGGGGCAGGGGGGCAAAGAAGCCCGCGTCAAGGACCTTACATGGCGAGAAAAGCCGGTTGGCGAGCGGATCAGCCATGCCCTCGTCAATGGCATAACCGAATATATCGAGGCCGACACCGAAGAGGCCCGCCAGAAATACGACCGGCCCCTCCACGTCATCGAAGGTCCGCTGATGGACGGGATGAATATCGTCGGCGAACTGTTCGGGGCGGGGAAGATGTTCCTGCCACAAGTGGTGAAGTCCGCGCGCGTCATGAAACAGGCGGTGGCCTATCTGTTGCCCTTCATGGAGGCAGAGGCGGATGGACAGCGTCAGAGCGCCGGCAAGATCCTGATGGCAACCGTCAAGGGTGACGTGCACGATATCGGCAAGAACATCGTGGGCGTCGTTCTCGCCTGCAACAATTACGAGATCATCGATCTCGGCGTCATGGTGCCGACCCAGAAGATTTTGGAAACCGCGCGCGAGCAGAAGGTCGACGTGATTGGTCTTTCGGGTCTCATCACACCATCGCTCGACGAGATGGTTCATGTCGCTGCCGAAATGGAGCGCGAGGGGTTCGATATTCCATTGCTTATCGGTGGAGCGACGACCAGCCGTGTTCACACGGCGGTCAAGATCAACCCGCGCTATAATCGCGGCACGACGGTTTATGTCAAAGACGCCAGCCTTGCCGTCAACGTGGTCTCCAAGCTTCTCTCCAAGGAAGCGGCGAACGATTACGTGAAAACGCTCAAGCAGGAATACGAGACTGTCGCCGACAAGCACCGGAGGGGCGAGGCCGACAAGAAGCGTACGTCCCTCTCCGCAGCGCGGGACAATGCATTCAAGCCCGATTGGTCCAGTTACACGCCAAAAGCACCATCGTTTCTGGGCACCAAGTCCTACCAGGACTGGGACCTGGCCGAGCTTGCGCGCTATATCGACTGGACGCCGTTCTTTCAGGCGTGGGAGTTCAAGGGCGTCTATCCCAAGATACTCGAGGACGCCCGGCAGGGCGAAGCGGCCAGCCAGCTTTTTGCCGATGCGCAAGCCATGCTCGAGCGCATTATCTCCGAGAAATGGTTTACGCCTAAAGCCGTCGTCGGGTTTTGGCCCGCTAACCGGTTAGGCGATGATGTGCAGTTGTTTACGACTGAAGACCGTGACACCGAACTCGCAAAGTTCTTCACACTGCGCCAGCAATTGTCCAAATCCGGCGACAAACCTAATGTGGCGCTTGCCGATTTCATGGCCGAAGAGGGAACGCCCGATTATATCGGCGGGTTCTGCGTAACGGCGGGTTTTGAAGAAATCGATATTGCCGACAGGTTCGATTCCGAGAACGACAACTACTCGTCGATCTTGGTGAAAGCACTGGCCGATCGCTTCGCCGAGGCTTTTGCCGAGCGCCTGCATGAACTTGTGCGCAAGGAACTCTGGGGCCACGCAGCCAGCGAAAACTTTGCGCCGGAAGAGCTTATCGCAGAGCCCTATGAGGGCATTCGTCCGGCGCCGGGCTATCCTGCCCAGCCCGATCACACCGAAAAGACGACGCTCTTTGAGCTGCTCGATGTCGAAAAGGAAATCGGCGTAAAGCTCACCGAAAGCTATGCCATGTGGCCCGGATCTTCGGTCTCGGGCCTCTATCTCGCACATCCGGAAAGCTATTATTTCGGAGTCGCCAAAGTCGAGCGCGATCAGGTCGAAGATTATGCCCGCCGCAAGGGCATGGCCGTCGAAGAGATCGAGCGTTGGCTCGGCCCGGTCCTCAACTACATTCCGGGCAGCGAGAAGGCGGCAAGCTAGCCTGTCTCGACATCGCGGCGACAAGCCATTAAGAACCCCCGTGTCTCAAAGCTCGGGGGCTTTTTTCGTCCATGCCCAATTTTATTCTCACCCTGTCTTGCGCCGACAAGCCTGGGATCGTCGCAGGCGTTACGAGCGAGCTGTTCGGGCTGGGTGCCAATATCGCCGAGTCCAACCAGTTTTGGGACAAGGATACCGACAAATTCTTCATGCGCATCGGATTTACGGCGCCTGAGGGCGTCGACAAGGATGGTGTCGAGCGCGCGTTGAAACCTGTGGTCGAGCGCTTCGAGATGAAGGCGGCAGTGGCAGACCAGGCCCGCACGCCGCGCATCGTCATCCTCGTTTCCAAATTCGACCACGCCATGCTGCACCTGCTCTATCAGATCAAGGTCGGCTCGCTGCGCGCTGAGGTCGCGGCGATCATCTCCAACCATCAGGATGCCCGCTCCATTGCGGAGGCCGAGGGTGTACCGTTCCATTATCTCCCAATGGCCAAGGGCGAGAAGGCGGCTCAGGAAGCGGAAGTGCTCAAAGTCATTAAGGCTGCAGATGCCGATCTCGTGGTTTTGGCGCGATACATGCAAATCCTCTCGGATCAGCTGTCCACCCGCCTATTCGGGAAGGTGATCAACATCCACCATTCCTTCCTGCCGAGCTTTAAGGGCGCAAAGCCCTATCACCAGGCCCATGAGCGTGGGGTCAAGATCATCGGCGCGACAGCGCACTACGTTACCCCGGATCTCGATGAGGGCCCGATCATCGAGCAGGAAACGGCGCGGGTTACCCACGCCATGAGTCCCGACGATCTCATCGCGGTAGGCCGTGACATCGAGAGCCGTGTTTTGGGGCGTGCCGTCAAGAGCCACCTCGAAAACCGCATCATGCTCAACGGCCACAAGACCGTCGTCTTCGCATAAAGGAGCCCGCCATGCCCGCCACGATCATCGACGGCAAGGCCGTCGCAGCAGCAGCGATCGAGCGCGTCAAGGCAGGCTCGGAGGCGTTCCGCACTGCCAACGGTCTTCCGCCGGGTCTCGCTGTCGTTCTGGTCGGTGAAGATCCCGCCAGCCAGGTTTACGTCGCCTCCAAGGGCCGCATGGCCAAGGAATGCGGGTTCCACTCGGTCCAGCACACGCTTGCCGCCGACACGACGCAGGACGAATTGCTGGCGCTCATCGCAACGCTCAACGCGGACCCAGCCGTCCACGGCATCCTCGTTCAATTACCCTTGCCCGGGCATCTGGACGAACGGGTGACGATTGGCGCGCTCGATCCGGCCAAGGATGTCGATGGTCTGCACGACATCAGCATCGGTCGCCTCGCTTCGGGACAGGTGGACAAAACGCTGGTGCCCTGCACGCCTAAAGGCTGCATGGAATTGCTAGAGACGGTTTTTCCGCAAGGACTTTCCGGGCTTACTGCCGTCGTCGTGGGGCGGTCAAATCTGGTCGGGCGCCCGGTCGCGGCTCTGCTTCAACATGCCAATGCCACCGTCACCATAGCCCATTCGCGCACGCGCGACTTGCCCGATCTCTGCCGCAGCGCAGATATCCTCGTGGCCGCCATCGGGCGGCCCGAGTTCATCAAGGGCGATTGGGTGAAGCCCGGCGCGACCGTCATCGATGTCGGCATTAATCGCATTCCCGCGCGGGAAAAGGGCGAGGGCAAGACGCGGCTGGTGGGCGATGTGGAATTTTCCACCGCCGTTGATCGCGCCGCTTCCATCACGCCCGTGCCGGGCGGTGTCGGCCCTATGACCATCGCAATGCTCATGGCCAACACACTGCGCGCCGCAGAGCAGAGCGTTTAAACTCCTCGACGAGACGGTGCGCCACCAACGGGGCGGCGCACCTTAATGTCAGCCCAGACTCGCCTTCGGCATCAGCGTCTGGATAGCCATAAACCGGTCGACGCTCTTGGCCGCTTTAGGGCTCCATGCCGTTTCTGCGATCGCCGACAGGCGCGGATAGACAAGGTGATCGAACAGCCTGCGGTCGGCCAGGTTTTCACTCCACAAGCATGATTGTACGCCGATCAGCTTATCCTGGACCTCGTCGGGCCAGTCATGGGCCGGATCGAAGGCGTAGCAGGTTTCCACCGAGACCGTGCCGGCCCAACTCGCACCGGGCTCCCACCATTCGGTCGATTGCGCCATGTCGAAATAGGCGTGTTCGGCAGGGGCCAGCACCACGTCATAGCCCTGCAGGGCCAAGTCGCGACCGCTTTCCGATTTTTTCCACGCTACAAGATAGGATCGGTCGGCATCGACGCCGCCGCCCAACGCGGCTTCCTCCCAGGCGCCGGTATCCTTGCCGTACTGCTTGAGGAGCGACTGAATGCGCTTGAGAAAGTAGGACTGCAGCGCGAATGTGCCCTGCCAGCCGTTGGGGCCCTGCATCGCGTTGGCCTGGGGCGATCCCGCCCAGGCTTCGTCTGCAACCTCGTCGCCACCGATATGGATCCATTGCGCGGGAAACAGCTCGACCAGCGTTTTCACAACGGCTTCGAGAAAAACATAAGTCTCGTCCAGTGCCGGGTTGAGCGCATTGTTGGGAAAATATTGCACGGATCGATAGATGCCCATTTCTTCCGGGTCAGCCAGTTGCGGCAGCGCCTTCAGCACACAATAGCAATGGCCGGGAATGTCGATTTCGGGGATCGTCTGGATGCCCAGTTCGAGCCCGTGATCGACAAACGCTGTAACATCTTCGGCGCGATAGACCATCCCGTGCTTTTCAAACGGGCTGCCGAGCAGCGGCGGAAGGATTTCGTTCGGCCCACGCCAGGCTGCTTTTTCCGCAAGCGCGGGGTAGTTCGGCACGTCGAGTCGCCAGCCTTCGTCATCATTGAGGTGGATGTGGAAGCGGTTGAGTTTATTCCACGCCATTGTGTCGAGGAAGGCATTGATCTCATCGACTGAGTAGACTTGCCGTGCAACGTCGAGATGGCTCCCGCGCCAATCGAAGCGGGGTGCATCGGCAATAGTGCCGCTCGCCGGAAAGATGAAGTCTTCAGGGTGATGACGCGCTCCCCTAACCATCTGGGCCAGTGTAATGAAGCCGTGCCGGAAGCCGTCAAGATCGGCGGCAGAGAGGATAATTTTGTCGTCAAATGCGATGCGATAGCCACCGGCCGACAGTTCTGGATCGGCAGCACAGGTGACCGCGAGCCCATTTCCGAAAATCGCTTCATCGGCAAACAGTCGTCCAGCCAACGCCTTAGCAGCATTAAATGCGGCGTGGGCGTCCGCGGGACCATCCGCAAAGCCGATAGCTTGCGGAACGGCACCAGCACCGCTGACGGCGACGTCGGCCGGAAAGGGGATGACGCTGATGGTCTGCGCATCCTTTGCCAGCGGACGACGGGCAGGGTGCACGATCGTCGGCGCTCCTGCTTCCCCTTTGAGCGTCATGGGCATTACCTCGGGCACCACCAGGGTTCCGTCTTCCATCGTGACCGCTGCCGATTTCGGGCCATATGTGTAGTGCCGAAGCGTGTGGCTGATCTGCCGTGCAATGATGTTCCACCGTGCTCCGGGCTCCAGAACGAACCCGTCCTCGGGCGCCAGAACGTGGTAATTCGACAATTGATCCACGAGGCGCGCGCCCTCTATGGGGGCGTCGGGCTTGATGCGGAACAGCGAAGTGACGGCGAGCTTAAAGCCCGACACGGCGCTGTCTCCGGTGTTGATCAGGGTGATCGCGAGCTGGCCTGGGGTCGAGATTTCTGGGTTCCAGTCCGCTTCGAGGCGGAACGAGGGCGTGGGCATAATCGGGCCTGACATGGTCTTGCGTTGAAAATTCAGACGCTGGGAGCGTTCTGAGGTTCGGTTTCGCCCTTGGTTTTGGGCAGCACGTGCTCGCGCACGTGGTCGCGGAGCCGCTGGGTTGCGACACGCAGTTCGGTATAGAGCTGATATATATCTGGGTCGGTTCTGAACCGATCCTCGATGTCGCCCAAAACGAACTCGGCCGTCTGGATGACGTCGCGCCAGCGGGGGTTGGCGGGCAGGGTTTCGATCAGCAGATATTTGTCGAGCGTTCGGGCCTGCAGCGAGGATCGGTCCAGATTGACCCGCCAGACACCGCTCTGCTCGGCAAAGTCGATCTTCGATCCGCCCTTCGCCTTTCTCCACAGTGCGATCGACTGAGTCATTACGGCGACGATTGCCTCACGGTAGTCGAGTTTATCGGGCGTCGAAGCGGCGGCCTCGGTTTGCGCAGAGGCGTTAGAGGCGCGCTGCGCAACGAGCGCCAGCCCCACAGTGTCGATAACGCCACGGACAGAGCGCACCAGATGATCGCTCGATTGACGGGTCTGAGCAGTATCGGGCGTGATGATCATGGCAAAACCACCCCCCGCATCGGCATCGAGTTCGAAAGCATTGAGCAACACCGGCGCGCCGATGCGCCCCAACGGGACATCATCGAACGAAAGCCGCCCGTCTTCAGCGATGGTTCGCATAGCTGAATCGACAATTGTGGGCGTGAGCAGGTCCGACAGCAATGTTGTCCCGGGGTCGATGACCCTCCCGGCCAGCACCGAGGCTGCCTGATTGGCGTAAGTAATCCGTCCGGTGTCGCTCACGCAGACGAGCCCGGCCTCCAGCGTATCGAGCAGACGCGTCATGCGCTGTTGCGAGAGGCGCAGGGCATCTTCGACTTGAACGCGCCGTTCGATCTCGGATTTCAGTTCCAGGTTTTCGCGGGCGGTGCCGCGTGCGCGCCCGGCTTCGAGCAAGGTAGCGATGCGGGCCAGAAGCTCGTCCTTAACGAAGGGCTTGACCACATAGTCGTTGGCACCATGCTCGAACCCTGCGATCACGTCGCGGGTCCGCGAGCGTGCGGTGACCATGATGATGGGCAGATCGAGAAGGCCGTGCCGGTCGCGCAGGCGCTTGGCGACTTCCAGGCCACCCATCTGTGGCATCATGACGTCAAGGACGATGAGGTCTGGTTTGTGTTGCTCGACGCTCGCCAGCGCATCCATGCCGTTCTCAGCGGCGCGGACGATATAACCCTGCGGGGCGAGAACATTGCGCAGGACCTGAATGTTGATCGGTTCGTCATCAACGACCAGAATCACTGGCGCATCGTTGCCCGCTTGCGGCGCCAGTTCGGCGGCGTCGGCCAACAGCATTCCAAGGGACGCCTGCAGCCCGTCCTGACGATCGCCATAGGTAAGGATTTCCGCCTGGGTCGCTTCTGCGGCAGCCACGGGCAGTTTAAGGGCGAAACGAGAGCCTTCTCCGAGCTTCGATTGTGCCGCGAGCTTGCCATGCATGGCAGCAGCCAATTGGCGCGCTATGGTCAAGCCGAGGCCTGCCCCGCCGGGCTTGGCGATCACTTCCGGGCTGTCGCCGCGCTCAAGGGGTTGAAAGATGCGCTCGAGGCTGTCGGACGGTATGCCAACCCCGGTATCGGTAACGGCCACAGCGACGACGTCTCCAGCGCGCCATGCCGTGATGGCGATCGAACCCTGGTCGGTATATTTGATGGCGTTGCCGAGCAGGTTGTAGAGAATCTGCTCGAAGCGAACTGGATCGGCCATCACGTAAGGCAGGCTTTCCGGGATATCGACATCGAGTGTCACAGGTTCGCCGCGCAACAATGGTTCGGCAAGTTGCATGACATTGCGGATCGAGGTCGCGACATGCACCGGGTGAATGTCGAGTCGCATGCGGCCCTGCCGGATGCGGTAGATGTCGATGAGGTCATCAACGAGCCGCGAGAGCCGTCTCGCTGAAAAGGCGATGAGGTCGAGTTGGCTGCGCTGGGGGGCTGTCAATTCGCCTACTGCCCCCGCAGAAAGCGTCTCGGAAATACCGATAATGCCATTCAGTGGAGTGCGCAGTTCATGGCTGGTATTGGCCACGAACGTATCCTTGAGCCTGTCCGCTTCCTCCAGCGCTGCGTTTTTCTCCTCGATCAAGCGAACGTGGCTCTCGAGCTCTACGTTCTTTTGGCTGATCAGGGACAATTGCTCGCGCACGGCGTCACGCATGCGCTTGAAGCTTTCCGCAAGCCGCCCCAGTTCGGTGGGCCGCTCGATGCTTGGCATCGTGCGCTCGAGATCGCCGGCGGCAATGGACTCGGCGACATCGGTCAGTTTGTTGAGCGGTGCAGTCATCGTGCGCGACAACATATACGCGACCCAAAAAAGGATCGGCAGGGCAAACGCCGCAATCATCAGGACGAAACGCGTCAATTCCTCGGAATTGGCAAACGCAACGCGGGACGGGACCTCTGCGACCAGAGACCATCTGCTGTCACCGAAACTGACCGGGGTCCAGGCCGTCAGTGCTGCGCCGCCGGACATGCCGTTCGCGACGAGCGCGGTGTCGGCAACTGCAAAGGCGCCGCCTTCGGGCAGGGGAACGGTACTGCCAATCGGTGAGCCATAGGTGTCCGGCGCAGAGACCAGCGCACGATTTCCGGCAATCAGATAGAAGTTGGACGTTTCTTCTTCCTGTTGCTGGACAATCGCATCCAGTCCGACCGCGGGCAGACGGAATATCGCTAGCCCGCGCGGCCGTTGGTAGAATTCGACGCGAACAGCGATGTAGGCCGAAAAAATCCCGGTCAATGGATCCAGTGCGAAATCGCTGATGGTGATGGGCTCGTTTGTGGCAATTGCAGTCGCTGCGAGTTGACCGAGCCGCGAGTCAGCCAGACCGCCATCCAGATCGCCACCGAGATAGGCGTCCTTTTCGACCGAATAGACGATGCGGCCGTCGGTGTTGGCGAGATAGAGATTGTCAAACTCGGCCGACCGGATGAAGCTGGCATACTCCTCCTGAAACCGCTGATGGGCGTTGGAATATTCCAGCGCATTGCGCAGCATGGCATCAGGGTCGGGCGAAAAATTTCCATCGCTTACAGATGCTTCGCTTTGGATGCCGAAGATGCGCTGCAAGGTGTCGCGCGCCTGCTCGGGGTCAGGATCGATCTGACGGAAGGCGTAGGAGAACCCGTAGAAGTCGCCGATCGAATATCGGACGGCGTTGGATTTCGCCAGCGAGTCCGCTTGCCGAAACGCAAAGGTCAGGTATTGGTCGATCTCGGAGCGCTTGGCATCACGAACAAACGACAGCCGTGCGAAGGTTTCGTCTTCCACATTCGCGTTGAGGATCGAAAAAAAGACCGAAGCGGTCAGGACCAGGGGGAGCGTGGTGATCGCCATGAGGATCAGGAACAATCGTCCCCGAAACCCCTTTGGTGCAAGCCATGACGGCAGCATCGCGCTCTCCCTGTTGCCACGCAGCGCCCCTCGCGCCGCCTATGACACAGGACATTCTTATGGCGATAGCGAAAGAGATAAAGCCCGTCTCCTGTCATATCGGCGATTTTGACGGATTTGCCGGTTTTGAGAGCGCTATTGACGAAAAAGCACCCGTGACACTGAGCCCCTGGTTACCCCCACAATATGCCCTGCACAAAGGTGCGTTCGCCACACGGCGGATCGGAAATACGCAGCGAAGGGGCTGCGCCAAACTGGAGGGAAACCAACCGATGTCCATCAAATTGATCACAGGCGCGCTTATGGCCAGCGCGCTGGTTCTGCCCGCGGGTGCCGCCTTCGCACAGGACGACCGCGCCATCCTGACGGCAGTTCCACAGCAATTGACTTCATGGGTCGAAAACTACAACCCATTCAATTCAACTACCGTACTGCCCACCGTTCTTGATTTCATGTATGAGCCGCTGGTTGTCTTCAACGCCATGCATGGCGGAGAAGCCGAATATCGGCTCGCTGAATCGTACGAATATTCCGACGACCTTTTGTCGCTGACGTTCGTTTTGCGCGAAGGACTGACCTGGTCGGATGGTGAGCCGATCACCGCTGAGGACGTCGTCTTCACATTCGATCTCATCAAGGAATTTCCGGCCCTCGACATTCGCGCCGTCTGGCCGAAGCTGGTCGGGGTCGAGGCCGTTGACGAGCGCACTGTGCGCATCGACATGACCGAGGTGGATGCGGGCCTCATCTATCAGCTGGTTCAAGTCTACCCTGTGCCCGAACATGTTTGGGCAGAGGTGGAGGATCCCGTTACCTACACCAATCCCGAAACCGTAGGCTCTGGTCCTCTGACGGAGATCGATCGGTTTACGCCCCAGGAATACATCCAGTGCCGCAACCCCAATTATTGGGATGCCGAGAGCCTGCATGTTGATTGCATGCGCTTGCCGCAGCTCGCCAACAACGACCAGGTCCTGTCCGCTGCAGCCAATGGTGAGCTTGACTGGTTTGGCTCATTCCTGCCCGACATCGAGCGCACCTATGTTGGTACCGACCCGGACAATCACGGCTACTGGTTCCCATCGGGTTCGCCGGTGTTTTTCTCGCTCAACCTTGAAACCGACGACGCCGGGCTCAGCGAAGCCTTTAACGACGTCGCCTTCCGTCGGGCCTTCTCGATGGCCATGGACCGCGAGGCGATGGTCGACATCGCCGGTTATGGCTATCCGACCGCGAATGACTACCCGTCGGGCCTAGGGCGCGCCTATCACTCCTGGAACAATCCGGAAGTTGAGGCCGAGTATGGTCAGTTTACCGAATTCGATATCGAGGCTGCCCGTGCGCTTCTCGAAGAGGCCGGGTATTCCGATAGTGACGGGGATGGGTTTATCGAAACCCCAAGCGGTGCGCCCATCGCATTCGATATCATCGTGCCCAATGGCTGGACGGATTGGGTGAACACCGTCCAACTGGCCGTCGAAGGGCTCAACGAGTTGGGCATCAACGCCACGATGCAGACCCCGGAAAGCCCAGCCTGGACCGATCAACTGATCGCCGGGGACTTCGACGCGGCCATTAACTCGGTGACGACTGGTGTGACGCCGCACTACTTTATGGATCAGGCCCTCCACAGCCGCCATATCGGCCAGTCGCGGTTCCAGTCGGCTCGCTATTCCAACCCGGCTCTCGATGAGGCGCTTGATGCCTTCAATACCACGGTCGATCCCGATGAGCAGACCGAGTACATGAACGAGATCCAGATGCTGATCGCCGAGGACATGCCGCTGGTCTTCGTCTTCGACAACCCGCTTTGGTACGAATACAACACAGCCCGCTTCACCGGCTTTTTCAACGCCGACAACCCGGTTGCGCGCCCGGTGGTTTATGCAGGTGTCCCCGAGCGGCTCCTGCACCTTCTCGCTCTGCGACCCGTCGAAGACTAGTCCTCCCTTCGACACCGGCCGGCGCAGCATCGCTCTGCGCCGGTCCTTTTTCTTCAGAGCGGAGAGAGACCATGGCCTTCGTCCTGCGCCGTCTGGGCTTTTATATCGTTGCGTTCTTTGTTGCCGCGACGATCAATTTCATTCTGCCGCGGCTGATGCCCGGCAATCCCATCGACATCATGTTTGCCCAGTCGCAAACGACGATTCCGCCAGAAGCGCGGGCAGCGTTGATCGAGACCTTCGGCTTTGCCACCGGTCCGCTGCACGAGCAGTATTTCTCCTATTTAAAATCAGTATTTACCGGCGATCTTGGCTATTCCATCCGCTTCTATCCCCAAACCGTCAATGAGCGGCTGGGATACGCTCTGCCTTGGACGCTCCTACTCGCGGGTTGCGCAACGCTCATGGCTTTTGCCATCGGCTCATTGCTCGGCGTTTTTGCAGCCTGGAAGCGCGGTGGGGCGTTTGATGCCATCGTCACGCCCACCTCGCTCGCACTTCAGGCTATCCCGCCAGTGGTGATCGCGCTCGTGGCGCTGTTTACATTCGGGGTCGCGTTGCGCTGGCTCCCCACCGGCTATGCCTTCAATCCCCGCCTCGACCCTGGCTTTACCTGGGCGTACATCTCAAGCGTCTTCATCCATGCGCTGATGCCCGTCTGTTCGCTGATGATCGTTTTTGTCGGCGGCTATCTCGTCACCATGCGCAACAACATGATCGGCCAATTGGGCGAAGACCATGTTATCATGGGGCTCGCCAAAGGATTGTCCGAGCGCCGGGTGAAGTTCAATTATGCTGCGCGCAACGCGCTGCTGCCCTCGGTCACGTCGCTTGGTCTGACGCTCGGCGCCATTCTGGGCGGTTCCCTGGTTACGGAAGTTGTGTTCAACTATCCGGGTCTGGGACAGACGCTTTATATCGGCATCGTCACGCGCGACTATCCGCTGATCCAGGGCCAGCTCCTGATCATGACGCTCGCCATCCTCACCGCCAATCTCATCGTCGATCTCATCTATGTGCTGCTCGACCCACGGCTGCGGAGGGCCTGATCGATGTTTGAAACGCTCAAGGTCTTTTTACGAAATCGCAAGGCGGCAATTGGCCTTGCCATCGTTCTCGCCTATGTCGCCGTCGCCATCTTTGGGCCGATGCTATTGGGAGCCGATCCCATGGCGCGGGTCGGGCGTCCCCATGTTGCGCCAGATGGAGAGGCCCTCCTTGGCACCACCCGCATGGGGCGCGATGTCTTTGCCCAGCTGATCTATGGGACGCGCACGTCGCTGGCGGTTGGATTCTTTGCCGGGCTTCTTGTCGTATTGATCGGCACGGTTCTCGGCATCACGGCAGGCTATTTCGGTGGCGTGGTCGATGAGATCATCAATTTCTGCACCAACATCGTGCTCGTCATCCCACAATTGCCGCTGCTGCTGGTGATCGCTGCATTCGTGGGGCAGACCTCACCTGTCGTTATCGCCATCATCATCGGGGTTACCTCATGGGCCTGGGGTGCGCGGGTTACACGGGCGCAAACCATGACCTTGCGGCAACGGGAGTATATTCAAGCCTCCGAGTTGATCGGCGAACCTGCGCACCGAATGATATTTGTCGAGTTGCTGCCTAACCTGCTCTCGATCATCGGGTTCAATTTCATCGGTTCGGTGACCTACACCATCATCACCCAGGCAACGCTCGAATTTCTTGGCCTCGGCAATCCCATGTCGGTCTCCTGGGGTACGATGCTCTATCACGCGCAAAACTCGTCAGCGATTACCGTCGGGGCGTGGTGGGAGGTGCTTGCGCCTGCCGTCGCCGTCGCCGGGATCGGCATCGGGTTGTCGCTGCTCAATTTCGGAGTAGACGAAATTTCCAACCCTCGCCTTCGGACGTTGGGCACCATAGCAGCGGCTGCAAAGGCGCAGGAAAAGATCGATCGCCAGCGCGCCGCCGGCAAACTTCAGGGGGCCGCCCAATGAGCCAACTTGTCGACGTCAAAGGCCTCAAGGTCGATTTTCTCACCGGCAAAGGCCTCTTCACCGCCGTCAAGGGCGTCGATCTCGATATCGGACATGGCGAAGTCATGGGGCTGGCCGGGGAATCGGGCTGCGGGAAGTCGACGATCGCCTTTTCGCTGATGCGATTGCATCGCCCGCCAGCGATCATCTCCGAAGGGTCGATCGTTATCGACGGGACCGACGTGCTGGCCATGCCGGCCGACAGGCTCGAAAAATGGCGATGGTCGAATGTCTCGATGGTGTTCCAAAGCGCCATGAACTCGCTCAATCCCGTCCTGACCATTTTCGAACAGTTCCGTGACATGCTGGCTAAGCATACATCGATGAACCGGACGGAAATTCGCGCCCGGGCTGAAGAACTGCTTACGCTTGTCGGCATCCCGTCGGCACGGCTCGATGATTATCCGCATCAACTCTCGGGCGGTATGCGCCAGCGCGTGGTGCTCACCATGGCCCTGGCCCTCAATCCCAAGCTCATCGTCATGGACGAACCCACTACGGCCCTGGACGTCGTCGTGCAGCGCGAGATATTGCAAGAGATCATGACGCTCAAGGCGCAATTTGGGTTTTCGATCCTGTTCATCACGCACGATCTGGCGCTGATGAGCCAGTTCGCCGATCGGATCGCGGTGATGCTCGAAGGCAAGATCGTCGAGGTCGCGCCGACCGCCGAGATCGTCGACAGCCCCAAGCATGCTTACACAAGAAAACTCTGGGATGCGATGCCGCGTCTCGGTGCAGCGTGAGAGGAAAGTCGATGGGCACGCCACTACTTGAGATCGAGAACGCCTCGAAAATCTTCCACCTCAAGCCCATGTTCGGGGCGACCAAGGAAGTGGTCGCCATGCGAAATATTTCGCTATCCATCCAGAAGGGCAAGGCATTGGCCATCGTTGGCGAATCCGGGTCGGGAAAATCGACCATCGGGCGGGCGGTGACCCGGCTGTTTCGGCTCTCAGAGGGCAGTATTCGGTTCAAGGGCAACGACATCTCTGCCTTCAAGAGCCGCGCGGAAAAGCTGGACTATGCGCGTTCGGTGCAGATGGTCTTCCAAGACCCTTTCGCCGCCCTTAATCCAGCGCATACGATCCGCCATCATATCGAGCGCCCCCTGCGCCTCCATTCCGGGCTTTCTGGCGCGGCGTTGGTTGATGCGGTGCGTCAGGTGCTTGCCGATGTAGAGCTGGATTCGGACGTGGCGCTCGATAAATATCCTCACGAACTGTCGGGCGGCCAACGCCAGCGTGTCAATCTTGCCCGGGCTATCGCAGTGGGCGCCGATCTGATTGTCGCCGACGAACCAACGTCGATGCTGGACGTTTCCATTCGGAAGTCCGTGCTGGGTCTCATGGAGCGCATGAAGACCCAGCGCGGGATCACCTTTCTCTACATAACGCACGATATCGCAACTGCTCATTATCTGGCCGAGGAGACGGCCGTGATGTTTGCAGGGCAAGTGGTGGAGTGGGGGCCGTCGCAGATGATAGTTTCCAACCCCCAGCATCCCTATACCAAGGTTTTGCTCGATGCCGTGCCCAATCCGTGCGTGCGGCTGACACATGCCGATGCCGAGAGCCGTGAATTCGCGCAAGGGGTCGAAGCCGTACGTGAATTGGCGCGTAAACCGGCGGGCTTGCCCGTAGAGGTCGAGCCGGGTCACTTTGTCCGCCATCGTTTCGAGAAACGAGATGCCGCCTGATGCCATCAGACCTCGTAAAGCTGAACCCGTTCCCGGCGGGGTCGGATCGTCATGTCATATGGGACATGCTCGTCGCTCGCGATATCGATGCCTTCATCGCATGCGACTGGAGCATGGTGGAAGGTGACTTTGCCGCTGATCGGTTCATGGGCATTGACGGGAAGGCTTCGGCCAACCCCGATGATTGGCGCATCAGCTTTCCCGGCCTTGCAGCCTATCGCGATTCCTGGGTGGCCGGGGCCATCGATTTTCGCGCCCGCGCAATCGCGGCTACGGCGAAACAGGCGGTCTTTAATGCAACCACCCTCACGGACATCGAGGTGACGGGGGATCGTGCCCTGGCGCATAAGAAATTCGACGGTCAGGTCGAAATGGCCGGCGGAGACATCGACATTCTCAATTGGCAATCGGTCTATACGCTGGCCCGCATTGACGGCGAATGGAAGCTCACAGGTTTCATAGGTTATCTGCCATATCCTATGGGCTAATCCTGTAGGGAACAAAATTCGTTCACGATTATTTCCGGTCGAGGGGTGGTCATCCCGCTCTCAGTCTGTAGGCTGGGCAACCCCAAAATTGACCAGAGCCAGACCGGGAGAAAATCCGTGAAATTGCTATCTACCATCGCAGGCGCGGCCGTTTTCGCTGCGCTGACCTCTTCGGCATCCGCACAAGTCGTCGTTGCGTCCAAGATCGATACTGAAGGCGGGGTGCTGGGCAGCATCATCTACCAGGTGCTCGAGGCCAACGACATCGCCGTTGAAAGCCGCATCCAATTGGGCGGCACGCCCATCGTTCGCGAGGCCATCACGGCCGGCCAGATCGATATTTATCCAGAATACACCGGCAACGGTGCGTTCTTTTTCAACGAGGGCGAAGATCCGATCTGGAACGATGCTGAGGCCGCCTATCAGCGCGTTGCCGAACTCGATCTTGAGGAAAACGGCATCGTCTGGCTGCAACCATCGCCCGCCAACAACACTTGGGGCATCGCCGTGCGCTCGGAAATTGCCGAGGAAAACGGGCTTTCGACCCTTTCCGATTTCGGTGAGTACATCGCTGGCGGCGGCGAGATCGTCCTTGCGGCATCAAGCGAATTCGTGACGTCGGCGCCCGCTCTGCCGGCCTTCCAGGAAACCTACGGGTTTGAATTGTCCTCGGATCAGCTGATCCAGCTCTCTGGCGGTGACACCGCAGCGACAATTGCGGCTGCAGCCAACCAGACCTCGGGCGCCAATGCCGCGATGGTCTATGGCACCGATGGCGGCATCGCCTCGGCCGGCTTGGTGGTTCTGGAAGACGACCTTGGTGTTCAGCCGGTCTATAATCCTTCGCCGATTATCCGGCAGGATGTTTTGGAAGAATATCCGCAAATTGCGGATCTTCTCGCGCCGGTATTTGAGGGCTTGACCCTTGAAGTGCTTCAGGAGCTCAATGGTCGTGTGCAACTGGGCGGTGAGCCTGCCGATGCGGTGGCGCAGAGCTACCTCTCCGAAAACGGTCTGCTCTAGCCATCAAGGGCGCGACGGCCGAAAGCTGTCGCGCCGGATCGCCTCACTTTGAGTGCCTTGGCGCAATCGCAAGCATCACGGCGCGTCCATCTCGATAAACTCGGGATGGTCGTGGCGCTTATCGGGCTGGTCGGCCTAGTCGTCCTGCCCTTCGTGCTGTTTCGCGCGAATCGTATCGTCCAGGGCGAACCGCTCAGGGCATGGGAGGCGCTGGGGGACTCAGGTATAGCGCTGGTAGCGGTCTTAGGAATTGCGTTAGCGTCCCTTGTGATCCGAACGCGTCTGTCTGTCCGACTTGCCATCTGCGGTGGAGCGCTTTTGGGGCTGTCGATATTCGTAGGCCTGGCCGCGAGCGCTCTCATCCCGGAAGGCGATAATTTCGCGCGCGTTTCCGCCGGTTCCGGCTTCTGGCTGATGGCCTTCGCTTTCGCGCTGGCCGGTGCCGATGCTTTGGCGCGATTAGGGCTTCGACCACTCGCCCGTATCGGCGTTCTCGCATCGGTGCTCGCAGGGCTCGCGGGTATTCTGATGTCCGGCCTTTGGGACGATATCGATGTCTTGCGAGAATACCAGAGCCGCGCCGGCGCGTTCTGGCGCGAATTGCAGGTGCATCTTTTCCTCGCGTTTGGCGCAGTGGGGGCTGCCATCGCCATTGGTGTGCCCCTCGGCATTGTCTGCTATCGCATCCCCCGCGTGCGAGCCGGAATCCTGGGCACCCTCAATGTCGTTCAGACAGTGCCGTCCATTGCACTGTTTGGGCTGCTCATCGCGCCGATGGCATGGATAGGCGCCAATATTCCGGGGGCCGCCGCACTGGGCATTGCGGGTATTGGTTATGCGCCGGCGTTTGTTGCTCTCTTTGCCTATTCGCTGTTGCCCATGGTGTCCAATACGGTCGTAGGGCTGGATGGCGTGCCGCGCGATGCCAACGAGGCGGCTAGAGGCATGGGCATGACGAACGGCCAGAGACTTACGCAAATCCTGTTGCCGCTCGCCTTTCCAGTCATCCTCACCGGCATCCGCATCGTATTGGTTCAAAATATAGGCCTTGCCGTTATCGCCGGTCTGATCGGTGGCGGCGGGCTCGGTACCTTCGTCTTCCAGGGCATCACCCAGACAGCCATGCCGCTCGTATTACTCGGTGCCATTCCCGCCGTGGTTATGGCGTTTGCTGCGGCAATCATACTCGACGCCGGGGTCGAACTCAGTCAGGGCCGAAAGAGCACGAGCCGATGATCGAAATCGAAAATCTCTCCAAGCACTATGATGGACGGGCTGTCGTCGATGACGTGACCTTGGCCGTCGCCGATGGTGAAATCGCTGCGATCGTGGGCACCTCCGGGTCGGGCAAGACCACGCTTTTGCGCATGATCAACCGCTTGGTCGAGCCAACATCGGGCACCGTCCGCATAGACGGCAGGGACATCCTCGACCAGCCGCCCTATCAATTGCGCCGGCAGATCGGCTACGCCATCCAGGGCCACGGGCTCTTCCCGCACCACGATGTTGCCCGCAATATCGCTACCGTTCCTCGCCTCCTGGGCTGGGATAAGGCAAAGATCGCCGCGCGTGTCGATGAATTGCTTACGCTATTTCAGCTCGAACCCGAAGCGTATCGCCACCGCATGCCGCATGAACTGTCCGGCGGACAAAAGCAGCGGGTCGGCGTTGCGCGCGCCCTTGCGGCCGGTCCCGCAGTGTTGCTCATGGACGAGCCCTTCGGGGCACTTGATCCCATAATCCGCGCCAAAGCGCAGGAAGACCTTCTCGATATCCAGCGCCGGCTCGGCACCACGATAGTCCTCGTCACCCATGACATGGACGAGGCAATCAAGCTGGGTAACAAGATCGCCGTCATGAGCGACGGCAAGGTCCGCCAATACGCCGCGCCGGAAGAGATCATCGCGGCGCCCGCCGACGATTTTGTCCTTGCCATGCTGGGATCGGGTGATCGGGCATTTCGCCTTTTATCGCTCAAGACCGCGGGGCAGGCGGTTGGGCCCGGACCTGCCGACGGCAAGCCCATCACCGCTGCTGCATCCCTACGTGAAGCCTATGCGGAAATGCTCTGGTCACGGCGCGAGGCACTGCCTGTGGAGCGCGACGGGGCCATTGTGGGTCGGGTCACACGCGCCGCATGCGAAGCAGAGGCCACGCGGCCATAATGAAGATATCAACGATCATAAGGGTGTTGGTCCTTGTTCTGCTGGCGACGTTCATCGTCATGCCGCAGGTATTTTCTCCGGTCTTTGCGCCGCTGACCCGGTTCAATGCGCCCGCGATCTACACGCAGACTTCGATCCTCTCGCTTACCCTCAGCCATCTGGCCATCGTCGCGGTGGCCACCGCTTTGGCAACCGTGATCGCCGTCGGCTTTGCCATTCTGGTCACGCGTCCGTTCGGTGAAGAATTCCTGCCGCTTTCTCGTGCAGTCGCCAATATCGGGCAGACCTTTCCCCCCGTCGCCGTGCTGGCGCTCGCCGTGCCCATGCTTGGTTTTGGGACGGGCCCTACGCTCGTGGCGCTGTTTCTTTATGGCCTACTGCCGATCTTTGAGAATGCGCTGACGGGCCTTACGGGCATTTCCCCATCGGTCCGTGAAGCTGCGCGGGGCACGGGGATGACCGGCTGGCAGCGACTGATCGGTGTTGAGTTGCCGTTGGCGTTCCCAGTGATCCTAGCCGGCATTCGTCTATCGGTGGTCATTTCGCTTTCGACCGCCACCATCGGTTCGACCGTTGCAGCGCGCACTTTGGGCGAGGTGATTATCGCCGGCCTCCTGTCGGGGAACACCGCGTTCGTCCTGCAGGGGGGCCTGATCGTGGGCGCACTGGCGGTCTTGATCTATGACGGCTTCGTGGCATTGGAAAAGCTTGCGGCTCGCCGCATGGGGCGGGCTTAAGCGACTTCTAGAACGTCGACGGCCTGAGTGGTTTCCTGTCCACCCGCCGAACGCAGCATGCCAACGATCGGAGCTACGTCGGAATAGTCACGGCCATAGCCAATGACGATGTGGTCCTGTCCCGCCCGCATTGCGTTGGTGGGGTCGAATTCGATCCACCCCATCTCTCTGCCGCACCAGACCTTGACCCAGGCATGCATAGCGTCTGCGCCTTCCAGGCGCTGTTCACCCTCGGGCGGCATGGTGCGCAGAAAGCCTGAAACATAACCGGCCGGCACACCGAGTCCACGCAGTCCGGCGATCATGATGTGCGCAAAATCCTGGCACACCCCACGTTTAAGGGCGAATGCTTCGGAAACAGGCGTATCGACAAGGGTTGCTTCGCCGTCATAGGCGAAATCGGCATGAATGCGGAGGCACAGATCGTTGGCCAATTGGTGGACAGTCACCGCTTTGCCGATGTTTTCGCGCGCATATTCGGTGATTGCGGGGGCGAGATCCACCCGTGGGCTCGCAGCAACAAAATGGTGGGGCGACAACGCACTCATGTCCCAGGTGGCGGCGAGTTCGTCGCCCAGCTTTTCCGGGGATGGAGAGAAATCGATGCCCGGCGATTTCCGCAGCACTTCGACTCTGGCGGCCACCGCAATTTCGAGGGCATCGTGCTGGCTGCGATAGGTCAGCGATGCGACACGGGTGCCAAAAAAGTCCGTAAACTCGGTCTGTTCGCTCGGCTGTGGCAATAGCGTCAGCCCCGCCGCGACGACCCGCTGAATGCCGGGCAGGTTGGCGGGAAACACCCGCGCCAGATGCCGTCCGCCCGAAACCGGGGCGTCATAGGCGTATTCGAGTTTGAGCCTGATGTCGTACAGCATGCCTAAAAGTACATCTCCGCGATGAGATCGGAGATATGGGCGAGACCCGCGCTGATGGCATTGAGCGTTTCGACGCTGACGTCGCTCGCATCGATTACCGCCAACTCGGTCTGGAGCTTGAGCGCAGCTTTTGCCGCCGGAGACAATTGCCCATCGACATAGCCGCGCGGCAATTCCTTGAGCTGTGCCAGAAGTTCGGTCAGCTGGAACATGACCGAGCGCGGATTGAGTGGGTCGGTGATCAAGAGCTCGATGGCGCCGAGATTGCCATGGCCATACCCGTATCGACGGCGGTGCGTCATGACGCTGTCACCGATCTCGAGCAGCATTTCTGTGGCGCCCTCGGGTGCGTCGGGATCGCAAAGCCAGGTGGCGATATCGGCGATCTGGATGCCCCGTTCGAGGCGCCGTCCAATTTCGAGGAAGCGCCAACCTGCAAACCGATACATGTTTTCATGCACAAGGCCGGAAAAGCCTGCCAGCTTGCGCAAAAGCACGGTCATGGCTCGCGTGGCGTCGTCGCCGGGCTTGATTGCACGCGCAAATCGGCGTGACGTCTTCTGAAGATCGGTGAGCGCCAGCCAACCATCGGGCGAGAACCGGTCGCGGATCTGGCTCGCCGACCGCACCGATCCGTCGATGACGGCCAGCAGTCCCGCCGGCACAGGCTCGGCGGTATCGATGCCCAGAGGTTCAAGGTATTCGGTCGTGGCGACCAGAAGCGGGTTATCTTCTCGGCCGAGTTCGGCAAGGCGCAGATGCCAGGAGCGCAAGATTCGCACCGAGGCTTCGCAACGCTCGGCATAACGCCCTAACCAAATCAGATTGTCGCCCGCACGCGAAGGCAGATTGCCTGAAGGATTGCGTTCGATGGCGCGCTGGGAGCCTGTCAGCAGCGAAACCTGTTCGACCTCGCTGTCGCTCACCACCCAGACATCCGCTGCCTGTCCGCCGCGCTGCATGGCGATGGCCGCGGTATCGAGCGAATAGCCAACCCGCGCAAATCCGCCGGGCATGATCGACCATCCATTAGCTGTGCGGGCGGCATAGACCCTGAGGGTCACTGGGCGCGGCTCTAGCGCGTCTCCGACGTAGACGGGGGCTGTCGAGAGCTTGACGGCTTCCTGAGCTGCAAATGCCTTGGGATCGGCTTCGATGCGGGCTAGAAGGTCCGCGCGCGCCTTCGTGTCGAGTTCGGCTGCAGCCAATGTCTCGCCTGCGTCGTCGATAGCGAGCAGCGTCGAAAGCGCGGGTCCGACCAGCATGTCCTCGATATTATCGCGCACATAGTCCCGCGCAGCCGTTCCGCCGCACCACCATGTGGCGATATTGGGCAGCGCGAGATCCGACCCCAACCGCGACCGGGCAATGGCCGGTAGAAATGCCCCAAGCGCTCGCGTTTCGAGAATGCCCGCGCCCAGCGAATTGACGAAGCCGACCGAGCCTTGCCGTACCGCTTCAGTGATGCCGGGCGTGCCGATGTGGCTATCCTGATTGAGTTCGAGTGGATCGGTAAAGCTGCCATCGAGCCGGCGCCATAGCACGGTTATCGGCTTGAGCCCCGATACCGTGCGCACCATCACTTCGCCATTGACGACAACGAGATCTTCCCCCTGCACCAGCAAGAAACCGAGATAGCGCGCGATATAGGCGTGTTCGAAATAGGTTTCGTTGAGCGGTCCGGGCGTCAGAATAGCTACGCGGCCCGACCCATTGCCTGCCATGTCGGTCAGCGAATTGCGGAAATCGCGGAAGAAGCCGGCCAGGCGGTGCACGTTGAGATCTGCATAGATGTCGGCAAGGGCGCGCGTGGTCGCTACGCGGTTTTCCAGTGCAAATCCCGCGCCCGATGGAGCCTGGGTGCGGTCGCCCAGAACCCACCAGCGCCCGTCAGGGCCACGGCCCAGCTCGAAGGCGCAAAAGTGCAGATGATGTCCGCCCATTGGGTGAACACCGACCATGGGGCGCAAGAATTCCGGGTTGCCCGCGATCAGCTCGGGCGGGAGTAATCCTTCTCGCACCAGTTGGTTGTCGCCATAAATATCGCTGAGCACGTCCTCCAAAAGATCTGCGCGCTGGGCGAGACCGGCTTCGATATGGCGCCATTCGGTTTCGGCGATCAGCAGCGGAATATGGGCCAACGGCCAGTCTCGTTCGCCCTGTTCCAGCCCGTCATACATTCGGTAGAAAACGCCGGCGTCTCGGAGGTATTGGTCGGCGTGCTGGAAGCGGTCGGTCAGTTCTTCATGGCCCAGAGCATCGAGCGCCGTCATGAATTTCAGCCAGCCGGGTTTGACGGTGCCATCGGGGGCGACCATTTCATCGGACACGCCCGAAATCGGCCGATAAGCGCCGATCAGATCAGGCATCTTGCGCGGCCTGGCGCGGGAGAGGCGGGAATCCATCTAAAGCCACTCGTGAGGTCGCCTTAGATCCAGCGTCAGAGGAAACTCGGGCGCGGGCGCTTCGGCCGGCAAATCATAAGAGCCGGCACTATGTCCGGACGCCACGAACCGCGCAAGACGTCTTGCTTCGGCCTCGTTGGCATTCACAGGAAACGTTTCGTAATTGCGGCCCGCCGGATGAGCGACATGATAGACGCAACCGCCGACCGCGCGCCCGGTCCAGGTGTCATAGACGTCGAAATGCAGCGGTGCATCGACCGGTCGGGTCGGATGAAGACCAGATGCGGGCTGCCAAGCCTTGTACCGCACGCCGGCAACCGAAACGCCGGAACTGTCGGTAGGCGTCAGCGGCACAGGGCGTTGGTTGCATGCTACGCGATAGCGTTCAGGTTCGAGCCCCGAGAACTTGACTTCGATCCGCTCGACCGAAGAATCAACATACCGCACCGTGCCGCCGATGGCGCCGGTTTCGCCCATGACGTGCCAGGGCTCGAGCGCCTGGCGCAGTTCGAGCGTATGTCCCGCCACTGTGACCTCGCCACAGAAGGGAAAGCGGAACTCAAGCTGGGCTTCGAACCATTCGGGATGGATATCGAACCCGTGCTCGCGTAGATCGTCGAGCACATCGAGGAAGTCGGCCCACACATAATGGGACAGCATGAAGCGGTCATGCAGGCGCGTGCCCCAGCGCACCAGCTTGCCGGTGATCGGGGCCTTCCAGAAACGGGCGACCAGCGCGCGCATCAGGAGTTGTTGCGCCAGGCTCATGCGGGCGTTGGGTGGCATTTCAAAGCCACGAAACTCGACTAGTCCCAAGCGCCCAGTCGGTCCATCGGGCGAGAACAGTTTGTCGATACAAATCTCGGAGCGATGGGTGTTGCCCGCGACATCGACCAGCAGATTGCGGAACAGCCGATCGACGACCCAGGGCAGGGGCGGCGTGCCCTCGCCGCGCTTTGGGACTTGCGCGAGCGCGATTTCGAGCTCGTAGAGACTGTCATGCCGCGCTTCGTCGATCCGCGGCGCCTGGCTGGTCGGGCCGATGAACAGCCCGGAAAAAAAGTAGGACAACGACGGATGGCGCTGCCAATGGAGGATGAAGGATTTCAGCAGATCGGGCCGACGCAGGAACGGGCTGTCGTTTGGCGTCGCGCCGCCAACGACCACATGGTTGCCGCCGCCGGTGCCGGTGTGCTTGCCATCGATCATGAATTTATCTGCACCAAGCCGCGCCTGTCGGGCCTCTTCATAGACCGCTTCGGTGATCGCGACGCATTCCGCCCAGTTGGATGCGGGATGGACGTTAACTTCTATCACACCGGGATCAGGCGCGACGCGCATGACGTTCATGCGCGGGTCTGACGGCGGCGAGTAGCCCTCGATATGCACAGGCAATCCGAGCTTTGCCGCAGCCGTTTCGGCGGCTGCGATCAACTCGAGATAGTCCTCCAGGCGCTCTGTGGGCGGCATAAAGACGGTCAGCCGACCATCGCGCGGCTCGACCGAAAGCGCCGTCCGTACCTTGCCCTCGATATCGGTGATTTCCTGCTCGACGCGGGGTTGAACGATCACATCGTCGATAGCTAGGCTCGCGGTAGGAAGATCGCGTTCGTCGGGCTCTGGCAGCATCGCCTCGCGGGGTGGCAAGGGCGCGCGCGTAACGAAAGGGTCTTCCGGCACGATATGGGGGTATTCGCTCTCGGGCACGTGTGGAAGCGCACCGAGGGGCAGGCGATAGCCGACTGGCGAATCGCCTGGCGCCAGATAGAGCTTGCCGCGACGCGTCTTCCAGACCTCACTGAGCCATTTGGACGGCTGGGCCGGAGCGTTCCATTTCTGGACCGGCAGAACGTATCCGCTGGGCTCGGTCAGGCCCCGTTCGAACACCCGCGTCATGCGCTGACGCTCTTCGGGGTCCTTGAGCTTTGGATTGGACGGATCGACGTTTTCGGGAAGATTGCCTTCCTTCAAAATCCAGTCCGCGGGGTCTTCATAGGCTGGTTGGATCGTCGAGCCATCCAGTCCGATTGCGTGCGCGAACTCGTGAATAAAGGCTTCTGCTTGTTCAGGGGTGGGTGTTGCCTCGGATTTTTCGCGTGCGATAAGGTCGGGATTGGACCAGACGGGCTCGCCGTCCTTGCGCCAATAAAGCGAAAAAGTCCAGCGTGGCAGCGTTTCGCCGGGATACCATTTGCCCTGCCCATAATGGAGAAACCCGCCCGGCGCAAAGCGCTGCTGCAGGCGGCGGATCAGGATATCGGCCTTTTCGCGCTTGGTCGGCCCCACCGCATCGGCGTTCCATTCAGCCGCTTCGAAATCGTCTATTGAAACGAAAGTCGGTTCGCCGCCCATGGTGAGCCTGACGTCCATATCGGCAAGCTGTTGGTCGATCCGTGTCCCCAGCGCGGTCAGATCGGACCATGAGGCATCTGAAAAGGGCTTGGTAATGCGCGGGTGCTCGGCGACACGCGTGACTTGCATGTCGAAGTCGAACTCGACATTGGCAAAGCTCGCGAGGCCTGAAATTGGCGCGGCATTGGAGTAATGAGGCGTTGCGGCAAGCGGGATGTGGCTCTCGCCGGTCAGAAGGCCCGACGTCGGATCGAGCCCCACCCAGCCGGCGCCGGGAAGGAAAACCTCACACCAGGCGTGCAGGTCGGTGAAATCCTTTTCCGTCCCCGAAGGGCCATCAAGCGCCTTGAGATCGGGCTTGAGCTGGATCAAATAGCCTGAAACGAAACGGGCCGCGAACCCGAGATGCCGCAACAAATTGACCAGCAGCCACCCGGTATCGCGACAACTGCCCTTGGACTTTTCCAGTGTCTCTTCAGGCGTTTGGACGCCCGGTTCCAGCCGAACGATATAGCCGATCTGGCTCTGCAGCCGCGCGTTGAGGTCGACAACGAAATTGACCGTATTGCGCGGCGTCCGGTCGATCGACGCGAGCAAATCCTTGAACAGCGGACCAAAGCTCGGGTCGGGCTTACGATAGATTTCGAGATCGGGCGCAATCGCTTCGGGATAGTCGAACGGCCAGATCTCGGCTTCCGGCTCGACGAAGAAATCGAACGGATTATAGACAGTCATGTCGGCGACGAGATCGACTTCGATCTTGAGCTCGGTCACCGGTTCGGGGAAGACGTAGCGGGCCTGAAAGTTTCCGTAGGGGTCTTGCTGGACGTTCACGAAATGATTGGACGGCGAGACCTTGAGCGAGTGGCTCAGCACCTTGGTGCGCGAATGGGGCGCGGGCTGTAGGCGTATGATCTGTGGTCCAAGCGTTACGGGCCGATCATACTTGTAGTGCGTGAGATGATAGATCGCGGCTTTGATCGCCATCGGCAGACCTTCCAAGAGATTCCCACGCTCGCGCCACAACGATAGCGGCAAAGCACGGACGAACGCAATCGTGCTTTACGGGCAATGTGTTAGCGGCCATGGTCGGTGTCATTAAGGCACCAGTCCAGATTGTCGGAGGGCACCATGCTGCTTCATACCATATTTGTCATCGCGCTAGCCGCGGAATCGATGACAGCGGCACTGGCGGCGGGACGCCGCAACATGGACTGGTTCGGTGTGTGCGTCCTGGGCTGCGTCACGGCCCTGGGTGGCGGCACGACGCGCGATCTCCTGCTGGGCCATTATCCATTGCTCTGGGTCGAGCAGCCCGCCTATTTGCTCGTGACCATCGCGGCGGCCCTATTCACCATCGCCGTAGCACGCGTGATGGAGAGGCTGAAGCTGATCTTCCTGCTGCTTGACGCCCTGGGGCTGGTGGTTTTCACGATCACCGGCTGCATCGTCGCCATGGAGATGGGACAACCGGTCCTGATCGTGATCGTTGCGGGGATGATCACTGGCTGCGTCGGTGGCGTCTTGCGCGATGTCCTCTGCAATGACGTGCCGCTGCTCTTTTCGGGCGAGCTTTACGCCACGGTATCGGCGATCACCGCTTGCGTATTCTATTTTGGCCTGCAGGCGGGTGTGCCCATCGATCTGATCGCGCTTATCGCCATGGGTATCGGGTTCACGCTCCGGACGCTGGCGATCGTCTTCAAGATCGAGATGCCGCGGTTTGTCTATTCGCCCGTCCGGGATCAATCCTCCAAGAGATAACCTTCGCGACCGGGGATGGGCTCTGTACCGACAATCTTGGCGATGGAATTGCCGGGAACGACATATTTCGCGACATTGCGCGAAATAACCCGACCAGCGGTGTTGGCCACGACGGGTGTGCGCTTTGTGAAGGCGTGGGGGCCGTCGAGCGCGATGAGATCGGCAATGGCTTGACCCTTTTCGACAACGTCGCCGAGTTCGACGCGGTAGGCCAAAAGCCCGGCTTGTTCGACGCGCAACATTTCAGTTGCGCTGAGCGGCAGCGGCGCGGGCGCCGGGGCCACTTTCGGTGCCGTGCCGGAGACAAATCCCTTGGCGATAAGGAAATTGAATAGCCGCCGCGCGTCGTCGCGGCCCATGTCGTCATAAACATCGGGCTGGCCACGATATTCGAGTGTGGCCGCGCGTGCGGAAAACGGGATGGGCGTGTCTGGGTGGGCGGCCCGCAGGCGCGTCCAGAGGGATGGCCAGACTTCGTCGAAGGAACCGCCACCGGAATCTTCCGCAGTCAATTGCGCGACCGACCCCATATGGTCCGCCAGTTCCTGCAATTCGGCCATTGAATCCGGCGTAACAAACAGATGGACCAGCGCTTCGTTGTCACAATGGAGATCGAGGACGTAGTCGGCGTCATGGGCTTCGGTCATCACCAGATGCCGTAGTTTTTGCATTGCTGTGACTGGCGTCTGTGCCTCCAGCCAGTCACGAATAGCATCGCGGATCAAACCGACATTGGCCTCCGCATCGTCTCCAAGCCGTCGTCCAACGCTGTCCCCGATTGCAGCAAACAAATCCGGCCAGCGGCGGTTGAAATTTGTGCCCGACCGGAAATCGTAGCGGCCGATATGGCTATGGAACAGGTGCTGCCCCATGCCCAGCGGGTTGACCATGGGCAGGACCGAAAACCGCGCGGAGAGATCGCCCTTTTCATCGGCGGCCTGAAGCAGAGGCAGCAAATGGTGGAGCGCCATGATGCCAGGCTGTTCGTCGGCGTGGAGCGCGGCCTGCATGTAGATTTTGGTTTTGGCGTCCGCCGGCCCAATGCGGAAGATCGTCAACTCGGTCGTGGTGCCGGGTGCATCGGCGTCGATGCGGCGGGTGATGCGTTCGAAAGTCATGGGCTACCGGATGTATTTGGGACCGAAGCGGAGACGGGGGCGGCTTGCCGTCCTCTCCTTGGGCATGTGGCGCATCAGGCGCTCATAGACCAGCCCGAAGATGAAAAAGATCACCATCGAGATGGCCAGGAACCATAGCGCAGCGACGGAAAAATGCAGAAACGCGTTGTAGTCACGTTCGAAGAAATTGCGGGCGGTATTCATGATGTCACGCTGGCCATCGATCACGGGCAAGGTGAAATAGACCAGCGCCGTCGCATGGAAGAGAAACACCACCTCATTGGTATAGGCGGGCCACGCAATGCGGATCGTATTGGGCCAAGTGACGGTCCGAAACACTTGATAAGGCGTCATGCCGTAAGCGCGGGCCGCCTCAAGCTCACCACGCGGGACGGTGCGCAGGGCACCATAGATGATTTCGGCGGTGTAGGCTGTGGTGTTCATCACCAGTGCCAGGGGCCCGATAAACAGCGGGTTCATCATGAGCCATGAAATGCCCATCGGGCGCCACCAAACGGCGTTGAGGGCCAGCATGATCGAATAGAACATGAAGAACTGGATAAACAGCGGCGAGCCCCGGAAGGCGTATACATAGGCCGATGCCAGGCCGCGTATGATCGGGTTCTTCGACGTTTTGCCCAGCGCAAACAGCAGCGCGAACGCAAAGCCGATCGGAAGCGAAACGGCAGCAAAGTAAAGGTTGAAGAGGGCCGGCTCGGCGTATTTCGGGATTTCGCGGAGCAGCGTTTCGATGATGGTCATCGCCTAGCCCTCCTCCGGCATGCCGCGACGCGCCCAGAGATTGAGCCTGTTGAAGGCCTTTTCCGAGAGCAGGGTCACAAGGATATAGAAGACGAAAAGGGCGATGTAATAAGCCCAGCGCCAGTCGCCATGCACGAGGCCGGCTTGAGGAAGGAAGTTTGGAGAGCCCAGTTGGCCCGCCCACCAGACGATATCGGCCACCTGGAGCAGTGACAGGAGCGACGTTGCCTTGATCAGCAGCATCCAGACGTTTGAGAGGCCGGGAAGGGCATAGACCCACATCTGGCGTACATGGATGCGTGTAAGGACCTGAAAGTCGCTCATGCCATAGGCGCGGGCTGCTTCCAGCTGCCCCTTGGGCACCGCGCGCATCGCGCCGTGAATGACGTTGGCGGTGAAGGCGCCGTAGATGATGCCGAGCGAAACGCAGGCGAGGATCAGGTACTGATTGGTCGTCAGCAGCCAGTTCGCTTCGCGGCAGGGCGGCCACTTTGCCTGGGTTGCGGCAATGGATTCAGGTGTGCAGACCTGCATCGCCAAGACCCATTCGACAGCCTGCTCGAATGCGAGGGGGAAGAACAGAAAGAACAATACGTCCGGTATGCCGCGCACCATACCGACATAGACCGATCCTACGGCGCGCAGGGGCGCAAAGCGCGAGGCCTTGGCCATCGCACCCAATAGACCGAACACAAGCGCCAGTATGGCGCCAAAGACCGCGGCCATGATGGTGAAGCGAAAACTGGCGTACCAGTTGAGGTGCTTGCCGTTCGTGAGGTAGCCGATCCAGAAGGCGATGTCTTCGCCCACAAGATCGTAAAGCCAGAAGGCTTCCGATTCCACGCCCATGCCCCTTGCGAGATGTGCCCGGCGACAGCGTCGCCGCCGCCGGGAACGTGATTGAGATTACTCGGTGTAAGCGGCTTCGACGCCGTCGAACCACTCGGCGCGCAGGGCGTCGACTGTGCCATCGGCCTTGAGCGCGGTCAGGGCTTCGTCGAGCGTTGCGAGAAGTTCTGTGTCTTCCTTGCGGACGCCACCGCCGACGCCACCACCGACGGCGACATCTTCGCCAACAAATTCAAGGGCACCACCGGAATTTTCAACGACGGGCTCGAGCGAGGAGCCGTCGGCGAGCACCACGTCCACATTGCCTGCAGCCAGATCGGCGATCGACTGGTCGAAGGTGGCAAAGGACACAACGGTGTTCCCGTCAGCGAAGTTTTCTTCAACGAAGGCGGCCTGGATGGTGTTTCCCTGAACGCCGATGCGCATGCCGCTCATGTTGTCGAAGTCGACTTCAGTGCCTGCGGTAACGATGTATTTGGAGGGGTCGACCGGAAAGTAATCCTGGGTGAAGTTGATGGTCTCGAGGCGTTCGTCGGTGATCGACATGCCGGCCATGATCACATCGTAGTTGCCTGCGACGAGGTTGGGGATGATCGAATCCCAATCGTTCTGGACGATCTCGCAGGTCATGCCGGTGTGCTCGCAGAGCGCATTGGCGAGGTCGATTTCGTAGCCGGCCAACTCGCCGGAATCATTGACGAAATTCCAGGGTGCATATGCACCTTCCGTGCCGACGCGCAGGGTGTCCTGGGCATGTGCGGCGGATGTGAGAGCTGCAAGTGCAGCGGCGGCGATAAGTGCCTTTTTCATTATCGAGTTCCCTCAATTGGTTGGTTGGCGTTTGCGACCGGGTCCCTTTGCATGATGGTTGACGCCCCGGTCAGGCGTGTCCTGCGGCGCTCAGAAACTGGCGCAGCCGGTCGGATTTGGTGGCCCCGAAAATCTCTTCGACCGTCCCTTGTTCCTCGATCTTGCCGAGGTGGAGAAAGACAATCTTATCGGAGACTTCGCGGGCAAATTTCATGTCATGGGTCACCAGCATCATTGTGCGGCCTTCGTCGGCAAGCATCTTGATGACGCGGAGAACTTCCACTTCGAGTTCGGGGTCGAGGGCCGATGTGGGCTCGTCGAACAGCATGATCTTGGGGTTGACGCAGAGGGCGCGGGCGATGGCGGCGCGCTGTTGCTGGCCGCCTGAGAGTTGGGCTGGGAAGGCATCGGCCTTGGCGGAAATGCCAACCTTTTCAAGGAGTTCGAGCGCCTGGCTTTTGACTTCGTCGGCGTTGCGCTTTTGAACGCGCAGCGGCGCTTCCATGACATTTTCAAGGATCGTCAGGTGCGACCAGAGGTTAAAGGATTGAAAAACCATGCCTAATTCGGACCGCACGCGGCGCAGCTGGGCGGCGTCGGTTGGGTGGCGGTCGGGGCCTTCGCTTGAAAGGGCAACTTCCTCGCCATCAACCAGCACATGGCCCTGATTGGGCACTTCAAGCATGTTTATGCAGCGCAGCAGTGTGGATTTGCCCGATCCTGACGACCCGATCAATGTCACGACGTCGCCGGCGTTCGCCGTAATGGAAACGCCCTTGAGGACTTCAAGATTGCCGAAGGATTTATGGATGTCCCTCAGCTCAAGAATATGCACCATAAATGCGGCTTAACCCATTGTTGTAACGCGTGCTTCGTGTCCGGCCGTCATGCCCCGCGCAACTGGCGCGGCCGGTTGATCGCGACAGAAAACCAGAAAGCGGGCGCTTTACAAAGCGAAAAGCAACCAAGGGGCGACTTTTCCCGACCAAACGGTAAAAATTCCGCGCCGCCCAGCATGGGCAGCGCAGATGCATATGCGGGGCGCACAACCCCGCATATATGGCTCGAGATCGGAGAAGCCCGGCTATGTGCGGTGTTCCAATTCTTGAGTTTGTGGCCCCCAATGCGGAAATTATGGGAGCGAGGCGATTTTTTCGGCCAGAAGGGCGTAAAACGCATCCGAATTTCCGCTGCGAATGAAGGTCGCGTTGCGGGGACGATCGGTGACGTGCCAGTAGTCGGCGACGGTCATCCCGCGGGTCAATTCGCTCGCGCATTCGATTTCGACATTGCACAAGCGGCCTTCGAAAATTTCGGGCGCCAGCAGCCATGCGATGACGCAGGGGTCGTGCAGGGGCGCGCCGGGCCAGCCGTATTTTTTCAGATCGAAGCGTTCGGAAAATCCGAGCATGGCGGCGACGGCGGCACCCGATGCGTTGCCCGCCGATGTGAAGGCCGCGATGCGCTCCGGGGTGCCGAGCATCTGATGGGTGACATCGAGCGGCATGATGGTGATGGGTGCGCCCGAGGCCATCACGGTCTTGGCGGCTTCGGGATCGACATAGATATTGAATTCGGCGGCAGGGGTGATGTTGCCGACCTCGAAATAGGCGCCGCCCATCAGGACGATCTCTGCGATGCGCGGAGCGATGTCGGGCGCCTTGATGAGTGCCATGGCGATATTGGTGAGCGGGCCGAGGGCGCAGAGGGTGACGGTGCCTTCGGGTTCGGCGCGGATGGTGTCGATGATGAAATCGACGCCGTGCTGGTCCTCGAGCGCGATCGTCGGCTCGGGCAGATCGGGGCCGTCAAGGCCGGTCTGGCCGTGGACGTGTTCGGCGGTGATCAGTTTTCGCGTCAGGGGGCGGGCGCAGCCGGCGAAGACGGGGACTTCGGGGCGACCGGCGAGTTCGACGATCTTGAGCGCGTTTTTCGCATTCTGGGCAAGACCCACATTGCCGGCGACGGCGACGATGCCCAGGACGTCAAGCTCTTGAGGGGAGGCAAGTGCCAGGAGGATGGCGACGGCGTCGTCCTGTCCAGGGTCGGTATCGATGATGATCTTGCGGGCCAAATTCTGCTCCTTACGATTCGCGGTGGGGATCGTAGCCAAGCGTGAGGGAAAGGGAAGGGGCGGGCGCGGTGGTTGGGGTTGGCGCTGCGTGGGCCCTCGGGTCGGGCCCTAGGGTGACGGGTGGGGGTGGGGTGACGGGTGGCTGGTGGCTGTGTGGGGGCAAGCCCACAGGTGTCATCCCGGGCGGAGACCCGGGATCCAGTATGCTCGAGGTTGGTGGGATGCTGGGGGCGCCATTTGTCGCGGAGGATACTGGGTCCCGGCGCAAGGCCGGGATGACAGGTGTTGGTTGGGGCGGGTGCTTGCTGGGCCCTCGGGTCGAGCCCGAGGGTGACGGGAGGGGGAGGACCAACAGGTGGGGTGGGGGTGCTGCGCCACTCAAACCTGAACAGCGGCGTCAGGTTTAATTGACTTACTTTAGAATTGTTATAATGTTTGCGCGGATCGCGTCTGGGGTTATGGTGCGATTCAAGAGATGAATGCGGTGCGCCGCGTCGAGCAAGGGTCTATCCATGAGACTGACACGCCAATCGAGCTATGCCGTTCGCACGCTCATGTATTGCGCGATCAATTCGCCCGATCTTTCGCGCGTCAGCGACATCGCCAAGGCCTATGGCATATCCGAGCTGTTTTTGTTCAAGCTGATCAAGCCGCTTGTCGAGAACCATCTGCTGGACACGGTGCGTGGTCGGCATGGCGGCATTCGGCTGGGGCGGGCGGCGTCGGAAATCACGCTGCTCGACGTCATCAAGCTCACCGAGGAAAATTTCGCGCTGGCGGAATGTTTCGAAGGTGGTGAGACGAGCTGTCCGCTGGTTGGCGGGTGTGAGTTGAACGCCGCGCTGCACGAAGCGCTCGAAGCGTTCTTTGCCGTTCTGCGCTCCTATACGATTGCCGACCTCACCGACAAACGCCGCGCCATGCGCTCGCGGCTGGGGATCGAGATGCTTGGGCTGGAGCTGAACTAGAGTTCAGGCGCCCCGGCGGCAAGCGCAGGGAGAGCGCGCGCCATGCAGGCCTATCGTTTTCGCCCTGTTACGGTTTCCGATCTTCCGATGATCCATCGCTGGCTGGAGACGCCGGCGGTGCGCCAATGGTGGATCGATGCCGAGGGCAATCCCGCCGATCCGATCATGGCCGACGATCTCGATGAACCGGATGTCGAGAGGTGGATCGTCTCGTTCGAGGGGCGGTCCTTTGCCTATATGCAGGATTACGATCCGCACGCGGTCGAGGGGCATCATTTTTTTCATCTGCCGCCGGGGTCGCGCGGCATCGACCAGTTTATCGGCGAGCCCGACATGCTCGGGCGGGGGCATGGCACTGGTTTTATCCGCGCCCGTATCGATCAGCTCTTTGCCGCCGGCGCCCCGGCCATCGGCACCGACCCGCATCCCGACAACGCCCGCGCTATCCGGACCTATGAGAAGTTGGGGTTCGTGCGCAAGGACGTGCGGCAGACGGACTGGGGGCGGTGTTTGTTGATGGAGCGGTGGGCGGGGTAGGGGGCTGGTTTCGACCCCAAAGCGGTCTTTAGCAGCCAATCTGTGAAATCCTCGAAGCTGCCAGCAGTATCAACTGAGGCAAAATGGATTGGGTTCCGCGTGGTCCTCTCCCAGTGCGGCTTCAAGCCTGTGAGGCGGGTGGGGGGGCGCAGATCGCAGGCACCACCAGACAGTCTCTGAATTTGGAAGACTTTAGGCTATGAGATGCAGGTGGGGACAGCGTGTTGATATTTACCCACCATAAACCATCATGAGTGACAGCCTTTTGCGCTGCCCCAATGGTGTCACGCAGCCGCGGTCTTTTCCGCCGCGTGTAAATTTACACAAACTGGAAAGAGAAAAATGATGCGTCACTTCATCAATCTGGCGTTGCCAGCGTGCCTCGTCTTCTGCCCTGTTCTGGTAAATGCGGCTGATCACCCCGAACTTGCTGTTGCCGTCGATCACGCGTTCGCGCCGCTCATGGAAGAGTACGACGTCCCCGGCATGGCAATAGCCATAACCATCGACGGCCAGCACCACTTCTTTAACTATGGGGTCTCCTCATTGGAGAGCGGAGACCCGGTCACCGAGCACACGATTTTCGAGCTTGGTTCGGTGAGCAAGACTTTCACGGCAGCACTGGGCGGCTATGCTCTGGCGCGAGGCGAGCTCACACTCGATGAGACGGCATCGCGCTACATCCCTGAACTTAAGGGATCGCCTATCGACAAAGCCACACTGGCGCATCTGGCAACCTATACCGCCGGCGGGCTGCCACTCCAGTTCCCTGATGGCATCGCCACGGACGAAGAAGCTTTGTCCTATCTCGCCGGGTGGCAGCCCGATGCGGCCCCGGGTGAAGTCCGGCGCTATTCCAATCCCAGCATCGGGTTTTTTGGCCATCTGGCAGCACGCGCGTTGGACGACGAATTTTCCAAACTGCTGGAAGAAAAGATCTTGGCGGGTTTGGACCTAGATCACACGTTCGTTCGGGTGCCGGAAAGCCACATTGCCTCGTACGCCTGGGGCTATGACGCCAACAATCAACCCATCCGGGTCAATCCCGGCCCTTTTGACGACGAGGCTTATGGGGTGAAGTCCAGCGCCGAGGATATGATCGCCTTTGTGGATGCAAACATCCATCCCGAAGTGCTTGATCCAGATTTGCAGCCTGCCATCGAAGCCACGCACGTAGGCTACTTCAAGGTTGGCCCTATGACCCAGGGCCTGGGGTGGGAGCAGATGCCATATCCGCTGACGGCGGAGGAACTTCTGGCGGGCAATTCCAGAACTATGGCGATGGAGCCCAACCCAGCTGCGGCATTGGCAGCAGATGAGGGAGCGTCAGGAGCCACCCTCTTTGGCAAGACCGGGTCAACTAACGGTTTTGGCGCGTACGTGGCCTTTGTTCCAGAGGAAGCTATCGGCGTCGTTATGCTCGCTAACAAGAACGTGTTCATGCCAGCACGGATTAATGCCGTGCACACGGTGCTTGAAGCACTCACTGCCATGGATTGACCTTGACGCTGTGAGTGATTTGCCCCGCCGGCCATCCGGCTGGGGCCGGTGACGCATTCCGTGAGGCGTCTGCTTTCCGAGGTGTCTGCCGGAAAGCAGACCGTCCGTTTGCCACCCCAAAGCCGCCATATCATCGGACGTATGTCTCGATGCTTACAGGAACATTCCCGGACCCGGGACATTGGGAATTAGGTCCCACTGTTCTGGAGTGAGAGATGTTGAGACTGGCTGCACTGGGGGTTGTCGTTGGGTTGATGGCCGGAACACCGTCTGCGCTGGCGCAGAGTGGGTATGGGTGGGAGCCTTATATCGACCCCGTCTATGGCTTTTCGGCGGATTTGCCATTGGGGGCTTTTGAGGTCGTCGATGCGGAGGGGACGCCGGGACTTGCGCTCAGCGAGATCGGCGGGGTGGCTACCATCAACCTCAATGGTGGGTCGGCGCAGGGCATGACGCGCGCGGCGTTGGAGGCCCAGCTGGAAACGGCTGCGCGCGCAGCGACGACGACGTATCGCGCTGGAGGGGAGTCCTGGTTCGTTTTGTCGGGCTATTATGACGATGGCGCGTTGGACGACACGATCTTTTACACAAAAGTTCTGTTCTCGCCCGATCACGAGACCTTCGCGGCTTTCGAAATCACCTTCCCGGCACGAGACAAGCCGCGCTTCGAAGCCCTGGTCGAGCATTTCGAGGACAATTTTACGCGGCCTCGGAGTTAGAGTTCAGGCGCCGATGCTGGCCTCGGGGGCGAGGGTGGCGAGGATCGTCTTGAGGGTGTCAAGGATTGCGAGGTCCGGGGACGGGGTGGGCGCGTCTCCGGCGTAGGTGTGTTTAAAGCCCGATGCGGTGATGATGGCGACGGTGCCGGGGGTGGCGAGATGGGGTTCGCGCATCAAAAGGGCGATTGCGGCGCAGGCGGAAAATTCAGCATCGAGGCCGTCGTATTTGAGGAGGGCGGCGCGGGCGGAGGCGAGCTCGAGGTCGGTGACGGCTTCGGCAGAGCCGTTGCTGGCGCGGACGGCGTTGAGGACGCGCGTGCCGTCCTGGGGGTAGCCCGCGAGGCGATCGGCGATGGCGGCGGCTTTGGTCTCGACGGAATCGTCCCACGGTGCGACATCATCATGGCCGAGGGCGAAGGCGCGGGCGATGGGCGCGCAGCCGGCGGCCTGGACGGCGACAAGCTGGGGCAGCGGCAGGCCGGCTTCGGCAAGGCCGTTGGCGGTGCCGATGAGGACCGGGCCGGCGCTGACCGGGGCAAGAATGCGAGCGATGGGTTGGGTCATCTGGCCAGCGAGTTCGCGGCCGATGGCGCGGCACCCCCATTCCGCCCATGGCGAGGCGAAGGTCGAGTAAAGCTTGAAAAAACCGAGGGCTTCGGACAGGCGGTCGGCAAGGGCGTAGGACTGGCTCGGCCCTTCTCCAGCGCGAATGAGGATAGCGCCGCGGCTGGTGACCGGGCGGAGGCGCTCGATGGGAACGGTGGTCGGCACGATTGCGACCATGGGCAGGCCGCGTCGGGCGCAAAGGGCGGCGGCCGATATGGCGGCATTGCCGCTCGATGGGACGACGATTCCGGGGCAATCGGGCTGGCGGGCTAAAAGTTCGCCGAGGCTGGCGGCCATGATGCGGTCCTTGAACGAGCCGCTGAGATGGCTGCCTTCATATTTGAGCCAGATGTTTTCGAGACCCGGGATGCGGGACGCCATGAGCTGAGACCATGCGTTGGCCGGATGGGCCCAATAGGACTCGGGGAGCGGATCGGCGATTTCGACGATCGCGCCGGCGGGGCCATAGCCGAAGGTCGCGGATGTGCGCGCGGTTTTGAGCGTGAAAGAGTCTGCAGCCGGCACTGAGCAAACCTTGAGATTTGGAGTCGCTGGGGAGGTTAGGGGCTGCCGGGCGGCGTGTCACGTATCGGGTTGCCGGCTCTATGTGGCGCGTTTGAGGAGGCGTTCGGGCTTTCTGCCGTCGGGGAGGATATTCTGGAGGTGTTCGATGACGACGTCGGCGCTGAAGGGCTTCTGGATGAAAACCGCGCCGTCGGGGAGGTCGCCGGGGCGCGGCTTGGCCATGCCGGAGGCGACGAGGATGCCCACATGGGGCCATTTTTCCGCGCATTCGCGGGCGAGATCGAACCCGGTGCGGGCCCCGGGGGGCATATGGACATCGGTAAAGAGCAACTGGATCGACGCTGGCGCTGCGTCCAGGATGGCCAGCGCTTCCTCGACATTGTTGGCTTCGTGAACACGAAAGCCGGCGTCCTCGAGGATGGATACGGCGTCGAGGCGGATGAGGGCATCATCGTCCGCGACCAAGGCGTAGGGGGTAAACTGATCTGACATGACGCTCTCGCTGTTGGCCGGGAACTGGCTAACGACACAGACGCGATTTCGATCCAACAACGGTGCGCTGTCGGTGTGCGGTCAGGTCAGGCCATGAACCGCGACGACGTATGTGACGATGGACAGTGCACCGGTGAGGGCCAGCCAATTGGCGGCTTTCTGGTGCCAGTGCAGACCGATGCGCGCGGCGATCGGGCGGCTCACGGATGGAGCGTGGGGGCGAGAGCGAGGGGTGTCAGGACGGGAGCGAGCGGGGCCAGCGCACGGGCGAGCCTTGGATATTGCGCGTGGTCGAAATCCGAGCCGAGCCTTGTGGGAATGGCGTGCGGAAACGCAATGATCTTGGATGCCGAAGGGGCGAGGGGGAGGCGCATTGTATCGTCCTCGAATTGTCCGGCGCAGGGCCGGAACGCGTATCTCGGGCCGGTTGGCTCAAGGGGTGACCGAGGCAAGTGGGCGAAGTTCGTCCACACTTGGCACAGGGTCTTTTCGTATCAGGTCGCGGCTTTGGCGCGGCGGCGCGATTTGAGCTGGGCCGTACGCTCGGCAATGGTGCGCGCTTCGGTGGCGAGGCGCAGGGCCTTGAGCCGTGCGGTTTTCTCGCGAACGGCGCGCTGTTCGTCCTCAAGGGTCGTCATGGCCGCATCTTCACGGCGCACAAGGGCGGCAAAGCGGGTTTCGGCGACCGAACGGAGGTTGCTTGTCATGGTGGTATCCTGTCGAAAAAGGGCCGCCGATCCGGCGACCCTCATAATTATCAGTCTGCAGACTGCAGGTTGGTGGCCGAGACCTTGCCGTCGCGACCGGATTCGAGATCGTAGGAGACCTTCTGGCCTTCATTGAGGGTCGACATGCCAGCGCGTTCGACGGCGCTGATGTGGACGAAGGCATCCTTGGATCCGTCGGTCGGCGAAATGAAGCCGAAGCCCTTGGCGGAATTGAAGAACTTTACTGTGCCATTGGTCATGGAAATATCTTTTTCGGTTGGCTCGGACGAAAGACGCGAGCGCAATTGCCGCCCGCATGATTGCAGGTTAGGCGCGTTCGCAAAAATCGTGGGGTCGCCAAGCAATCCGGCTGAGCCGGTGATCAGTCTGCCAAAGATGGCTGAAAACGTAACTCTTTATGCGCCCTACCCGGACAAATAGCAAGGGCAGTGGCAATTGCCGGTCTTGAGGCGCATAGTGTGGCCGCGCCGGGTGCCCGGAGGAGGCGGTGCTCTCAATGAACGATAACGACAATCTGCGCGATGTGGTGCGGTCCGACATGCGGCAGTTCGCCGAGCGGCAGCGACACAATCGCGAACAGGTCGATCGCTACAAGATCATCAAGACCTATGCCGATCGGTTCGATCATATCGCGTTCCACGACATCGAGACCGTGGTGCTCGACGAAGCGGGCCGGGCGGGCGTGCATCTTTAGGCACGACGCAGGCTTCGCGGCGATGACGTCATCTGGCGGGGACCATCTGGTTCCTGCAATTTCATTCAAACCGAGGATACAACCGACATGGCCAAGGGTCAGAAACGCAGCAATCGGGAAGTCAAAAAGCCCAAGCAGGAAAAGACAGGCAAGGTCGAGGCGTCAACGCCCGCCGACCAGTTCAAGCGCGCCATCGACGCGGGGAGCCCGCGCGGCAAGAAATAGAAAAAGAGCGGGCGGCGGCCCTAAATCAGGTGCGGAAGAGTTCCAGCTTTTCGCCAAGCTGGGCCTCAAGAACAGGCTTGCCCAAGGTGGCAAGCGAGACATTTCCGTGCGCGGCGGCAACCTGTTCCTGACCGGTGACGAAGACGCTGTCGATGCCGCGCTCCTTGAGCCAGGCGGCGGCTTGGGGACCGGTCGGGCCATCCTTGAGGTCGATATCGACGAGGACGCCGTCGACTTCGAGGTCCTTGAAGATGTCCTGCAACTGGGTGAAACTGTCGGCCGAACCGACGAATATATGGCCCAGATCCTCGACCATCTGCTCGACATGGAAGACAATCAAGGGATTGTCCTCCAGATAGAAAATACGGAGCGGTCTGGAGAGCCGGGACGGCGTGGGGTCTTGCATAGGCATCTAACGTCGTCGATCGATTTAAGTTGCTGCCGATATTCGCGAAAGTGGTCCCTCTGCCGTGACCCGCAATCCTTGCGGTTCGAAGTGGAAAACCGGCTTGGTGCCGAGGATTCCGCCAAGGGCCGCGCGCACGTAGCGGGTGCCGTATCCGGCCTGGGCCGGCGTCTCGACCAATGGGCCGCCACTCTCCTGCCATTCCAGCGCAAGTTCGGGTAGGGGACCGCCGGTCGTCGACCAGACAAACGATACGCTTCCGCCCGGGGCCGAGAGGGCTCCATACTTACTGGCATTGGTCGCGAGTTCATGCAGACAGAGGGCGAGCGACGTGCCGGTTTCGGCCATCAGCATGACGGGAGGGCCGCCGAAAACGATGCGGTGGCCCATGGTGCTGCGATAGGGCTCGAGGGTGATCGTTGCGACGTCCTCGAGGGAAATGTTGTCGGTTTCCGCCTTGAAGACCGCTGAGTGCACCTTGTCGAGGGCGTTGAGGCGACCCCTGAAATCGTCGGCGAGCGCTTCGACGGAGGTCGCGTTGCGGCGCGTCATTTCAAAGATCGACGAAACGCTGGCCAGGATGTTCTTAACGCGGTGGTTGAGTTCGCGCCGCAGCTCGACTTCGCGTTCGATATGATCGCGCACATCGCGCTGGCGGTGACGGGCGAGAAGGGCGGACTGCACGCCGCTAAGCAGTTCGACGGTAGTGACCGGGCGGCGGTAAAAGAGCAGGCGGGAGCGGGGCCAGGCGCGTTCCAATTGCGTGCGGACGCGGCCGTCATTGGAGGCGCGATCGAGCAGGACGACGATTGGGATTTCAGACCAGTCGGGCTGGGATCGCACGTGCTCGGCGACGCTGGAAATCACGACGGGTGTGAGCGCTTCATGGGTGGCCATGAGCACGGCAGGCGCGTTCGCCAGAAGACCGCTGAGGTCGTCCGTGCTCGAACCGATTTCGCAATGCACCTCGTATTGGCCCAACAGATGAGCCAAATATTCCGCATCCCGGCGATAGGGTGCCAGGATGAGAACGTGGTCGAATAAGGACGCGGTGTTCTTGGTCACGGCTCCGGCAGCGGGTTGTAGGGGACGACCTTGATGCCCGAGCCGGCGATCAGCAGTTCGTGGACTTCGAGATCGTGCGGGCCGTGGCGTTTCTTGACGACGGTGATGTTGCGGCGTAGCCGGCCGTCGTGCTCGGTCAGACGCAGCAGCAAGACCGTATCGCCCAAAAAGCTCACATCGACGTCGAGGCCGACATTCTGGCCGAGCAAGCCGTGCTGAGCGACGATGAGCATGGTGAGAACGCCGGCGCGCGCCAGATATTTCAGCAGCGACTGGATATCGCGCACTGCCTTTTCGCGGTGCGGCAGCGAGTTGAGGTAGCCGGTAAAGCTGTCGATCACCACGACGCGACTGTCGTCGTTGGTGACGATGGTCTGGACGATCTGGGCGAATTCGCCCGGCGAGATTTCGTTGGGGTTGAAGTCGCGAATGATGAGCTGGCCGGACTCGTGATAGGGCCTGAGGTTCATGCCCAGGCCTTCCGAGCGGCGGAAGAAGGTCTCCAGGCGCTCTTCGAACAGGAACAGCGCAACGCTTTCCCCGCGCTCGAGTGCGGCGCAGGAATAGAGCGACGCCATGGTTGATTTGCCGGTGCCCGACTGGCCGATGACCAGCGTTATGGTGCCCGCTTCCTGACCGCCCCCGAACATGGAGTCGAGCGTATCAACGCCCGATTTGATCAATTCGGTGGGCTTGGCTTCCACAGCGGCGTCCGCGACGATGCGTGGGAAGACGACGACGCCCTGGCCCTCGCGAATGGCCATGTCATGATAGCCATCGGCAACGGGCACGCCGCGCATCTTGGAAACTTCAACGCGGCGGCGGACGGCGCCGTAGTCCTCGAGCGATTTGTCGAAGCGGATGACGCCATGGGCAATGCCTTCGACCTCTTCGCCATTGCGGCCGTCGCCATCCTGGGTATCGAGCAGAAGTGCGACGACGTTGCGCTTGGCGAGGAAGGCTTTGAACCCGATCAATTCGCGCCGGAAGCGGGGGGAGTCGCCGGTGATGAGGCGAATTTCGAGAAGGGAGTCATAGACCAGGCGACTGGGCTTGTACTCGTCGATGGCCTTTTCGATAGCCTGGCGGGTTTCATCGAGCCGGAGTTCGGAGGTCTGGAAGATCGTCTGGTCCGACGAGCCATTGACGGCGTCGGAGGCCGAGAGTTCCTCGATCCGGATGCCATCCATCGACCAGCCATGGGACGCGGCGATGAGGGCGAGTTCGTTCGCGGTCTGGGAAAGGCTGACATAGATGCAGCGCTCGCCGGCTTCGACGCCTGCGAGCAGGAACTGCAGCGCTGCCGTGGTCTTGCCCGCGCCGGGCGCACCCTGGAGCATGTAAAGATTGGAGGGGGGCAGACCACCTCTTAGGATCGTATCCAAGCCAACCACGCCGGTGGATATAGGCTTGGCCTTCTTTTGCTTGGTCATATGCAACGCCTCGTCTGTTCCGCCCATTGCTAACACCGGTCCGACGCAAGCGCGAATAGTATTTTGCCCAAGAAACAGGCGGTCAGGGCAATGTTGCATCCGGCGGATGAACGGGGCGTCCATGACGCCAGAAATTTTAATTGTGACCTTTACAGTCATGTTTATGTGCGCTAGGAAAAGCGTGCAGGAGTGAGGCCTGCCCCTTGGTCCTGCAGGCGGAGCGCCAAAGCCGCTTGCAGGACCTTTTTCTGTTTTCGCTGATGTGTTTTGGGGCGCTCCTAGAGGGGGGCGGGTTTGCGCGTGGGCGTGAGGGTAGAGGTGGTTGGGAGATAATTTAGGTTGGGGATGTGGAGAGATGGGTCCTAGGGTCGAGCCCGAGGATGACGGTTGGGGGCGTGGCCGCCGTTGTCGTCCCGGGCGGAGTTCAGGGTACGGGGAGAGAGTAGCTACCATCTGTCGTCCCGGGCGGAGACCTGGGATCCAGTATGCTCGGGGGCGGAGATTGGGCGTTGGTGGCTACCAATTGATGCGGAGCATACTGGGTCCCGGCTCAAGGCCGGGATGACCGGTGGGGGTGGGGTTGGCGGTTTGGAAGATGGCGTGGGGTGTGGTTGCGGAGAGATGGGTCCTCGGGTCGAGCCCGAGGATGACGGTTGGGGGCGTGGCCGCTCATCGGACTGCCGGACACCCTCTTCCAAAGGGAGAGGGTTCGTCCCGGTTGCAGCTTTATTTCTTAGGGCTCAGGCCGTGGAGGAAGAGTTGGTCGAGGAAGCGGGCGGCGTCTTCGAAGCGGCCTTCGGCGCCGCGTTCGCGGCCGAGGACGGCGCGGACCTGAATGTCGAAATCGGCGTAGTGCTGGGTGGTGGCCCAGATTGAAAAGATCAGATGATACGGATCGGTCTTGGCGAGTTTGCCCTGGGCCATCCAGCCCTTGATGATCTTGGCCTTTTCATCGACCAGGTTTTTCAGATCGGTGTGCAGGATATCGTAAAAGCCGGGGGCGCCGCGGAGCATTTCGTTGGCGAACAGGCGGCTTTCGCGCGGGAAGTCGCGGCTCATTTCGAGCTTGCGGCGGATATAGGACTGAATTTCGGGCAGGGGGTCGCCGGCCGGGTCCATCTCGCGCAGGGGTTCGAGCCAGGTATCGAGGATGCGGGCGAGGAGCGGGGCGTGGATGTCCTCTTTCGATTTGAAATAATAGAGCAGGTTCGGTTTGGACATGCCGGCGGCCTCGGCGATCTGGTCGATGGTCGAGCCGCGGAAGCCGAATTTGGAGAAGACGTCGAGCGCGGCTTCGAGAATCACTTCCTGCTTTTCACGCTGGATGCGCGTCACCGGGCGGGTGGCCTCGGCCTCGTCAGTGGTCATTCGGCATGCCTCCCAGGACCGGCGGGGAAGGCCCTGCCGGTTGATGCCCGTGTGTGTGTCGTCAGTTCATGAGGCGGAATTATACCCCTTGAACGTTGAATGGAGAGTGCTAGAATTTTTCCAATCGGTCAAAAAAATTCTGGCCGGAATCAACAGCCGGGCGGCGGAAAATTCCGACACGCACCGGAGAGGGAACATCGATGGTTGAAGGTTCGTCGTCCATTCCGAACGACCTTAATGCATTCTGGATGCCGTTTACGGCCAATCGCCAGTTCAAGAAAAATCCCCGCATGTTCGTGGGCGCCAAGGACATGCACTATACGACCAGTGACGGGCGGCAGGTGCTGGACGGAACGGCGGGCCTGTGGTGCGTCAATGCCGGGCATTGTCGGCCGCTGATCACCGAGGCGATTGCGAAACAGGCGGGGGAACTCGACTACGCGCCGGCCTTCCAGATGGGGCATCCCAAGGTGTTCGAGCTGGCCAATAGGCTGGTGGACCTGGCGCCCGAAGGGCTGGACCATGTGATGTTCACCAATTCGGGCTCTGAGTCGGTGGAGACGGCGCTGAAAGTGGCGCTGGCGTATCAGAAGGCGATCGGGCAGGGATCGCGCACGCGGCTGATCGGGCGTGAGCGCGGATATCACGGGGTCAATTTCGGCGGGATTTCGGTGGGCGGGATCGTGGCGAACCGGAAGATGTTCGGGACGCTTTTGACCGGCGTCGATCACATGCCGCATACGCATAATCTGGCCAAGAACGCCTTTTCGCGCGGGGAACCGCAGCATGGGGTGGAACTGGCCGACGAGTTGGAGCGGATCGTTACGCTCCATGATGCTTCGACGATCGCCGCTGTGATCGTCGAGCCGGTGGCGGGGTCGACGGGGGTTCTGATCCCGCCACCGGGGTATTTAAAGCGCCTGCGCGAGATTTGCGACAAGCACGGGATCCTGCTGATTTTCGATGAGGTGATCACCGGGTTCGGACGGCTGGGGACGCCATTCGGAGCCGATTATTTCGGGGTGACCCCGGATATCATGATCACGGCCAAGGGGCTGACCAATGGGGTGATCCCCATGGGCGCTGTGTTCACCAGCGGCAAAATCCACGACGCGTTCATGAGCGGGCCGGAGCATCTCATCGAATTTTTCCACGGCTATACCTATTCGGGCAACCCGATTGCCGCGGCGGCCGGGCTGGCGACGCTGGAGACCTACAAAGAGGAAGGGCTTCTGACGCGCGGGGCGGAGATGGGCCGCTATTGGGAGGATGCGCTGCATTCGCTCAAGGGTACGCGGCACGTGATCGACGTGCGCAATATCGGGCTCGTGGGGGCGATCGAGCTGGAGCCGATTGCCGGGGCGCCGACCAAGCGTGCGTTTGCGGCGTTCGTCAAGGCCTATGAAATGGGGGTTTTGATCCGAACGACGGGGGATATCATCGCGCTGTCGCCGCCGCTGATCGTGGAAAAAGAGCATATCGATACGATCGTCGAAACACTCGCGGATATCCTCAAAAGCCTTGAGTAGCATGGAACAAACATTCTATGGATAAGCGAATGAAATATTTGTTCCATAGCCTGGGAGAGTAGCAATGGACGTCATCGAGAATGCCATTGGGGGCAAGCGGGTAAGAAGCGCGAGCACGCGCCGGTCCGCGGTCTATAATCCGGCGACCGGGGAGCAGATCGCCGAACTGCCGCTGTCGACGAACGCGGAGATCGATCAGGCCGTGGCCAGTGCCAAGGCAGCGCAGGTGAGCTGGGGTGCGACGCCGCCGCTCAAGCGGGCGCGGGTGATGTTTCGGTTCAAGGAATTGCTCGACAAGCACGCTGCCGATATCGCGCGGGAAATTTCGCGCGAGCATGGCAAAACCCATGACGATGCGCTGGGCGAAGTGCAGCGCGGCATCGAGTGCGTGGAATATGCGTGCGGGATTCCTGAGCTTTTGAAGGGGACGTTCTCGCGCAATGTGGGGCCGGCGATCGACAGCTATGCCGACCGCCAGCCGTTGGGCGTCGTGGCGGGGATCACGCCGTTCAACTTTCCGGCCATGGTGCCGATGTGGATGTATCCGGGCGCGATCGCGTGCGGGAATGCGTTTATCCTGAAACCCTCCGAGCGCGATCCGTCGGCGCCGATGCTGGCGTGGAATTTGATCATGGAGGCGGGGTTGCCCGAGGGAATCTTGAACGTGGTGCATGGCGACAAGGAAGCCGTGGACCACATTCTCGATCATCCCGATATCAAGGCTGTGAGCTTTGTGGGATCGACCCCGATTGCCGAATATGTCTATCGACGTGGGACCACCGCCGGAAAGCGCGTGCAGGCGCTGGGCGGGGCCAAAAACCACATGGTGATCCTCCCCGACGCGGACCTGGACCAGGCGGCCGATGCTCTTATGGGCGCCGGGTACGGGTCCGCTGGGGAGCGCTGCATGGCGATTTCGGTGGCGGTGCCGGTGGGCGAGAAAACCGCAGACGCGCTCGTTGAACGACTGAAGCCGCGGATCGAAAAGCTCAAGATCGGGCCGGCGAGCGATAAAGACGCCGAGATGGGGCCGTTGGTGACCGCGATGCATCGCGACAAGGTGGTGGGCTATATCGACAAGGGTGTCGAAGAGGGCGCCGAACTTGTGGTCGACGGGCGCGGGTTCAAGCTGCAGGGCTACGAGAACGGGTACTATGTCGGGGGTACGCTGTTCGATCGCGTGACGCCGGAGATGACCATCTACAAGGAGGAAATCTTCGGGCCGGTGCTCTCTGTGGTGCGGGCCGGGGAATACGCCGAGGCGGTCAAGATGATCAACGATCATGAATATGGAAACGGGGTGGCGATCTTCACCCGTGACGGGGATGCGGCGCGCGACTTTGCCGACAAGATCGAAGTGGGGATGGTGGGGGTCAACGTGCCCATTCCGGTGCCGGTGGCGTATCACTCGTTTGGCGGGTGGAAGCGCTCGCTGTTCGGGGATCATTCGATCTATGGGCCCGAGGGCGTGCATTTTTATACGCGGCTCAAAACCGTGACGACGCGGTGGCCGGCGGGCATCAAGTCGGGCGCGCAGTTCACGTTTCCGACCCTATAGAGACTTAAGGAGTTTCCCATGGCCACACTCGGTGACAACCTCAAGATCAACGGGGACCGGCTGTGGGACTCGCTTATGGAGATGGCCAAGATCGGGCCGGGGGTGGCTGGGGGGAACAATCGGCAGACACTGACCGACGCCGATGCCGAGGGCAGGGCGCTGTTTCAGCGTTGGTGCGAGGAGGCCGGGCTGACGCTGGGCGTCGACAAGATGGGCACGATGTTTGCGCGGCGCGAGGGAACAGACCCCGACGCGCTGCCAGTTTATGTGGGGAGCCATCTCGATACACAGCCGACCGGCGGAAAATATGACGGGGTGCTTGGGGTGCTCGGCGGGCTGGAGCTGGTGCGGACGCTCAATGATCTCGACATCAAGACGAAACACCCGATCGTTGTCACGAACTGGACTAATGAGGAAGGCACGCGGTTTGCGCCGGCCATGCTGGCGTCGGGGGTGTTTGCCGGGATGCATGAGCTTGAGTGGGCCTATGACCGGACCGATGCCAAGGGGCTGAAATTCGGCGATGAACTCAAGCGCATCGGCTGGGTGGGCGACGAAGAGGTCGGCGGGCGCAAGATGAAGGCGTTCTTCGAGCTGCATATCGAGCAGGGGCCGATTTTGGAGGCCGAGGGCAAGGATATCGGGGTTGTGACCCACGGGCAGGGGCTCTGGTGGTTGCAGGTGACACTGACCGGCAAGGACGCGCATACGGGGTCCACACCGATGCCGATGCGGAAGAATGCCGGGCTCGGCATGGCGCGGATGACCGAGCTTGTCCACGAGATCGCCATGAGCCATCAGCCCGAGGCGGTGGGGGCGATCGGGCATGTGGATGTCTATCCCAATTCGCGCAATGTGATCCCCGGGAAGGTGGTGTTCACGATCGATTTCCGCTCACCGCATCAATCGACGCTCGACTCAATGAAGGGGCGGTTCGAGGCGGAAGCGCCAAAGATTGCCGAGGCGCTGGGGCTGGAAATGGAAATCGAGGTGTCGGGGCATTTTGATCCGGTGACGTTCGATGAGGAATGCGTTGCGGCGGTGCGGGGAGCTGCGGAGCGGCTGGGGTATTCGCACCGGGATATCGTTTCGGGGGCGGGGCATGATGCGTGCTGGATCAACCGGCTGTATCCGACCGCGATGGTGATGTGCCCGTGCGTGGATGGGCTGAGCCACAACGAGGCGGAGGATATTTCCAAGGAATGGGCAGGCGCGGGGGCGGATGTGCTGCTGCACGCGGTGGTTGAGACGGCGGAGATTGTGGAGTGAGGGGGTTGGCCCTATATTGTGGTCAACCGCGGGAAGCGAGGCTGGCATCATGTCGACCGAGAATATCATTCTTGAGCATCTTCGGGCCATCCGGGCGACGCAGGATCGGCATGGCGACGATCTCCGCGAGATCAAAAGCCGGCTGGGCATCATCGAACATCAATATGCAAGCCTGTCGACCCGAGTCGACCGGATCGACGACAGGCTATCGACCATCGAAAAACGGCTCGATCTGGTCGAGGCGTAATTTCACCAACTCGAATTCTGAAATGGCCTTGCTGCGTGCATTTTCGATGCACGGAGTGTGTGAGGCTGTCTGAAAATCAGAGGGAAAATATCATGAGCACTGTGATCAAGGGTGGGACGATAGTTACGGCGGATCTGACGTATAAGGCGGACGTCAAAATCGAGGGGGAGAGGATTGCCGAGATCGGGCCCGATCTTTCCGGCGATACTGTGCTCGATGCTGCAGAGTGTTTTGTGATGCCGGGGGGGATCGATCCGCATGTGCATCTGGAGATGCCATTTATGGGGACGTATTCCAGCGATGATTTCGAGAGCGGGACGCGGGCGGCGCTCTCGGGCGGGACGACGATGGTTGTCGATTTCTGCCTGCCGAGCCCTGGGCAGTCGCTGATCGAGGCGCTGTCGATGTGGGACAACAAGTCCGGGCGCGCGCATTGCGATTATTCCTACCACATGGCGATCACCTGGTGGGGCGAGCAGGTTTTCGATGAAATGGAGACCGTCGTCAAAGAAAAGGGGATCAACACCTTCAAGCACTTCATGGCCTACAAGGGCGCGCTGATGGTGCAGGACGACGAGATGTATGCCTCGTTCCAGCGCTGCGCCGAACTTGGCGCCATGCCGATGGTGCATGCGGAAAATGGCGACGTCGTCGCCGATCTTTCGGCCAAGCTTCTGGCGGCGGGGAATAATGGGCCGGAGGCGCATGCTTATTCGCGGCCGCCGCAGGTGGAGGGCGAGGCGACCAATCGGGCGATCATGATTGCCGATATGGCCGGGGTGCCTCTCTATGTGGTGCATACCTCGTGCGAGGACAGCCATGAGGCAATCCGGCGCGCGCGGCAACAGGGCAAGCGGGTCTATGGCGAGCCGCTGATCCAGCATTTGACGCTCGATGAATCCGAGTATTTCGACAAGGATTGGGACCATGCGGCGCGCCGGGTGATGAGCCCGCCGTTCCGCAACAAAGCGCATCAGGATTCGCTGTGGGCCGGGCTGCAGGCCGGGTCGCTGCAGGTGGTGGCGACGGACCATTGTGCGTTTACGACCGACCAGAAGCGGACGGGAATGGGTGATTTCACCAAAATCCCGAACGGGACCGGCGGGCTGGAAGATCGGATGCCCATGCTGTGGACCTATGGCGTGGCGACAGGGCGGCTGACCATGAACGAGTTCGTTGCGGTGACTTCGACCAATATCGCCAAGATATTGAATGTCTATCCCAAGAAGGGCGCGATCCTCGTGGGGGCGGATGCCGATATCGTCGTGTGGGACCCGGAGAAAGAGAAGACCATTTCGGCGAAAACGCAGCAATCGGCTATCGATTACAATGTGTTCGAGGGGAAAAAGGTCAAAGGGCTGCCGCGGTTTACGCTGAGCCGTGGGAAAGTGGCGGTGAGCGATGGGGATATGGTGTCCGAGGAAGGGCACGGGAAGTTTGTGGCGCGGGAGCCGTTCCAGGCTGTGGGCAAGGCGCTGTCGACGTGGAAGGAATTGACCGCGCCGCGGAAGGTGGAGCGGACGGGGATTCCGGCGAGTGGGGTTTGAGCGAGAGCGTGGTTCTTTTGGCTCCCCCTCACTCCGACCCTCTCCCTCAACGGGCGAATGCGGAGAGGGTGGGGCGTGGGAGAAGCCGTGGCTGGACCCCGGGAATAAATCTCAGGGTGACGGTGGTGGGGTTGTCGGGAGCCGATAAAGCCACGGTTCATTCCGGGATTTATTCCCGGGAGCCAAGGGCGGCAGGGTGTGATTAATGAGAGACGTCGGGCAAAGGGGTGCAAGCGTTTGACGACAGGGACCAAGGTGGTCGAGGCCAAGGGGCTTGGGCTGACGTTTGAGACGGCGGATGGGCCGGTGCATGCGTTATCGGATGTGGATTTGTCCATTTCCAAGGGTGAGTTCGTTTCGTTTATCGGGCCTTCGGGGTGCGGGAAGACGACGTTTTTGCGGGTGATTGCCGATCTGGAGCAGCCGACTTCGGGGACGATTACGGTCAATGGGCACAGCCCCGAGCATGCGCGGCGGGACAGGGCGTATGGCTATGTGTTCCAGGCGGCAGCGCTTTATCCGTGGCGGACCATCGAGCGCAATGTGGGATTGCCGCTCGAGATCATGGGGTATTCCAAAGCCCAGCAGACAGAGCGGATCGCGCGGACGCTCGAAATGGTGAACCTTTCGGGGTTCGAAAAGAAATATCCCTGGCAACTATCGGGCGGGATGCAGCAGCGGGCTTCTATTGCGCGGGCGCTGGCGTTCGATGCTGACCTCTTGCTGATGGACGAGCCGTTCGGGGCGCTGGACGAGATCGTCCGCGATCATCTCAACGAGCAATTGCTGGACCTTTGGGCCAAGACGGAAAAGACCATCTGTTTCGTCACGCACTCGATCCCCGAGGCTGTGTATCTTTCGACCAAGATCGTTGTGATGAGCCCGAGGCCGGGGCGGGTGACCGATGTGATCGAGTCGACGCTGCCGCGCGAACGGCCGCTCGATATTCGCGAAACGCCGGAGTTTCTTGCGATTGCGGCGCGGGTGCGCGAGGGCTTGAGGGCGGGGCATTCCTATGAGGAGTAGGGCGCGGGACAGCATACTTCCTGTCACCGTGGTGGTCTTGGCCATCATCGCGCTCTGGTATGTGTTTACCGTCATTCTCAATACGCCGTGGCAGCAGAGTGTCTATGCCCGGGCGGATCAGGTGGATGTGCCGGTCAGCCAGTTTCTGGCCGATGTGTTTGCGCAGCAAAGGCCGGTGTTGCCGGCGCCGCATCAGGTGGCCGTGGAGTTCTGGAATTCGGTGGTCAATGCCGATCCTGGGACGCCGAGAAGCCTGTTGTTTCATGCGTGGATTACGCTCTCTGCGACGGGGCTTGGGTTTATTTTCGGAACGCTGCTCGGGATCGGGCTGGCAGTGCTGATCGTCCACAATCGGGCCATGGACCGCTCGCTGATGCCATGGATCATTGCCAGCCAGACCATTCCGATTTTGGCGATTGCGCCGATGGTGGTCGTGGTTCTGGCCTCCATCGGGCTGACGGGGCTGGTGCCCAAGGCGCTGATTTCGACGTATCTATCGTTTTTCCCCGTAGTGGTGGGGATGGTGAAGGGGTTCCGGAGCCCTGAAGCGATCCATCTCGATCTGATGCGGACCTATAATGCGTCCGGTGCGCAGGTGTTCTGGAAACTGCGCTGGCCGGCGGCGATCCCGTTTTTGTTCACATCGATGAAGGTGGGCGTGGCGGCCTCGCTGGTCGGGGCGATCGTTGGTGAATTACCGACCGGGGCGGCGGGCGGATTGGGTTCGCGGCTTTTGGCAGGATCGTATTACGGGCAGACGACGCAGATATGGGCGGCGTTGCTGATGGCGGCGGCGCTATCGGCGGCGTTGATATTCGCGATCGGCGGGCTGCAAAAGATCACGCAGAAAGCCATGGGGGCGGCGGCATGAACGGGTGGATTTTGACCGCAGTTCTTGTGTGGCTGGGCGCCTGGGGCATCAACGAGTTTCTGGTGCGCGTGCGGACCAGGGATCGCGGCGCGGCGATGGCGATCAACCTTTTGGTGCCCGTGCTGTTCGGGGTGACGTTGCTGTTTATCTGGGAAGCGCTGGTGCGCGGGTTTTCCGTGCCGGGCGTGTTGCTGCCGCCACCATCGGTGATCTGGGCGCGGCTGGTGGCGTCCATTCCCAACCCGATCTGGGCGGATTTCCAGCAGACATTCTTGAAATCGGTCCTGGTCGGCTATGCGATCGGGTGCGGGTCGGCGTTCATCGTGGCGGTGGCGATCGATCGCTCGCCGTTTTTGAAATGCGGGCTGTTGCCGGTGGGCAATTTCGTCTCCGCGCTTCCCCTAGTGGGTATCGCGCCAATCATGGTGATGTGGTTCGGGTTCGACTGGCAATCGAAGGCCGCCGTGGTGGTGGTGATGACGTTTTTCCCCATGCTGGTGAACACGGTGGCGGGGTTGAACGCGACGGGGGCCATCGAAAAGGATCTGATGCGGACCTATGCGGCCAGCTATTGGCAGACGCTCGCAAAATTGCGCTTGCCGATGGCGTGGCCTTTCATCTTCAATGCTCTCAAGATCAATTCGACGCTGGCGCTGATCGGGGCCATCGTCGCCGAGTTTTTCGGGACGCCCGTGGTGGGAATGGGGTTCCGGATATCCGCGGCCATCGGACGACTGCAAGTCGACATGGTCTGGGCCGAGATCGCGGTTGCCGCGCTCGCAGGTTCGCTGTTCTACGGGGTGATCGCGCTGATAGAGCGTGCCATCACCTTCTGGCATCCATCCGTTCGTGGGGAGCGAGGACGCTAGGCCAAAATGTTCCGATCCGCCGTGGCAAAACGGCGGGGCGGGGATCATCATCAAACCAAGGGGAACATCATGACGAAATCGCTTAAAGTGGCGGCGCTGGCCGGAATGCTGATGGCATCGGCTTCGCCTGTCTTTGCTCAGGACATGTATCCGCTGACCTTTCAGCTCAAATGGGTCAATCAGGGGCAGTTCGCCGGCTATCTGGTGGCTCAGGATCTGGGCTACTACGAAGAGGCCGGCCTCGATGTGACGATCAATCCGGGCGGGCCGGACATTGCGCCCGAACAGGTGATCGCGGGCGGGGGCGCCGACGTCATCACGACCTGGATGGCGGCGGCGTTGGCAGCGCGCGAGCGTGGGGTGCCGCTGGTCAATATCGCCCAGCCATTTGCCACGACGGCGCTGGAAATGGTCTGTTCGGAGGAAAGCGGGGTGGAAACCACCGCCGACTTCCCGGGCAAGACGCTTGGCGTCTGGTTCTTCGGCAATGAATATCCGTTCTATGCATGGATGGCGCAGCTCGGACTTTCGACCGATGGCGGGGACGACGGCGTCGAAGTGCTGCGGCAGGCGTTCTCCGCCGATCCGTTGCTCCAGAACCAGGCCGATTGCATCTCGGTCATGCGGTATAATGAGTACAAGCAGGTGCTCGATGCCGGGATTCCCGAGGACAGTCTGACGCTGTTCAACTTCGCGGACGAAGGCGTGGGTATGCTCGAGGACGGTCTCTATGTGATGGAAGACCGGCTCGAAGATCCTGAGTTCGTCGATGCGATGGCGCGGTTCGTTGCTGCGTCGATGGAAGGCTGGGCCTATGCCGAGGCCAACCCGGAAGAGGCGGCCGAGATCGTTCTGGCCAACGACATGTCGGGTGCGCTGACGCTGGAGAGCCAGGTCTATCAGGTGAACGAAGCTGCGGCGCTGGTGGGGGATAGCCCGGCGCTGGACGTCGAGGCGTATGAGCAGACAGTGGCGACGCTGTTGTCGGCGGTGTCCCCGGACAATCCGGCGATCACCGCGGAGCCTGAAGGGGCATATACGACGGTTGTGACCGACGCGATCGAGTAGGGGACCGGCGGCGGGGCTTTTGGGGTTCCGCCGCTTTTCGACTTCGGGGGGGACTTGGGCTGGCGCTCAAGGTCCCTCACCGGCCTGCCGGCTACCCTCTTCCCCAAGGGAGAGGGTTTAATCTTGATGTGGGGCCTGTTGATCCAACCTGTCGGAGCATACTGGGTCCCGGCGCGGGGGCCGGGATGACGGTGGTGAGTGGGGCGAGGACTGGGGAGAGAGGGCCCTGCGGAGGTGGCGTAGCGCGCGGCGAGAACGGCGCGCAACGGTGACGCGTCGGGGCCATCATGGACGGGGGGAACGATCTGGCGGTTTTTTTGTTGGGTTTTTCAATGTTGCCACTCCAAATCCGCAATCAAACGCGATAGAGCGGTGAGATGACGGGCCGTGTCGGTGGGCGCGGGGGATGCGGCAATCACTTAAGAGATGAGCAGGGTGGCGCCGGATTGGTGGCGGGCTCGGCGGAATTTGGAAATCCAAAACGTTTTGGTTCGCCGTGGGCGGCCATAGGAGAGACTGATGACGATCAAGGCGCTTGTCTGGGGCGAGAACGTCCACGAGCAGAAAAGCACGGTTGTGGCCGAGCTTTATCCCGAGGGCATGCATGCGCAGATTGCCAAGCTGCTGCGCGAAGATGCCGGGATTTCGGTCGATACGGTGGTGCTGCAGGACCCCGAGCATGGGCTGACCGATGCTGTCTTGGCCGATACGGACGTCCTCTTGTGGTGGGGGCATGCGGCGCATGGCGATGTCGAGGACGAGATCGTCGAGCGCGTGGCCAAGCGCGTTTGGGAAGGCATGGGGCTGATCCTTTTGCATTCCGCGCATTTTTCCAAGATTTTCAAGCGGCTGATGGGCACGCCCTGTGCGCTGAAATGGCGTGAGGCGGGCGAGCGCGAACGGCTGTGGGTGGTCAACCCGCGCCACCCGATCGCGGCGGGGCTGGGCGAATATTTCGAACTTGAAAACGAAGAAATGTATGGCGAGCCGTTCTCGGTGCCCGAGCCGCTCGAGACCGTGTTCATTTCTTGGTTCCAGGGCGGGGAGGTGTTCCGGTCGGGGCTGACCTATCGGCGCGGGGCGGGGAACATCTTTTATTTCCGGCCGGGGCACGAGACCTATCCGACCTATCACGACGAGACCGTGGGCAAAGTTCTGCGCAATGCGGTGAACTGGGCCTACAACCCGCAGGGACGCTATGAGGCGGTGCACGATGCGCCAAACGTGCCGGTGGACAAGGCGCTGGAGCCGATCGTCGAGCGGGGCGGGAAGTTGCACAAGGATGGGGAAGAGGGGTTCCGGTAGTTCGGCCGGGCTGGCTGATCTGGCTCAGCAAGGCCCCTCACCCCAACCCTCTCTTCCAGGGAGAGGGGGCAGGCGGGGGGAGGTGCCGTGCCGGGAGCTATTGTGCTCGTCCTTCGGTTGAGCAACTGACACGGAGCATACCGGGCCCCGCGCTTCGCCCGGGATCACGGTGGTGGGGTGGACGGGCCAGATGGCCGGGTCTTCCTCAGAATTAAAGATTTCGGAGAGCCAGGATGCGGCTTGTGATTTTGGGGACTGGGAACATGGCGTCGAGCCATGCTGCCCATTTTGCGGCGATCGAGGGGGTTTCTCTCGTGGGGGCGGTGGACGTGAGCCATGACCGGGCGTCGCGGTTCGCGCACACTTACGATATTCCGCGCACGTTCTCGTCGCTGGAGGATGCGCTCGATTGGGGCGCGTTCGACGCCATCGCCAATGTGACGCCCGATCGGTTTCACTATGAGACCTCGATGAAGGCTATCGCTGCGGGCAAGCATGTGTTTTGCGAAAAGCCGCTGGCGACCCATCACGATCATGCTGTTGAAATGGCCGATGCGGCGGAGAAGGCCGGGCTGATCAATATGGTCAATCTGACCTATCGCAACGTCGCCGAGCTGCAGAAATTCCGGCAGCTTGTCGACGAGGGGACGATCGGCGAGATCAAGCATGTGGAGGCCAGCTATCTCCAGAGCTGGCTGGTATCGAAAGCCTGGGGCGACTGGCGGACGGAGCCGACATGGCTGTGGCGATTGTCGAAGGATCACGGGTCGAACGGGACGCTGGGCGATATCGGAATCCATATTCTCGATTTCGCCGTCTATGGCATCAACGCGCCGATTTCGCATGCGTTCTGCCGCTTGCGAGCATTCGACAAGGCGCCGGACGGGAAGATCGGGGACTATACGCTCGATGCGAACGACAGTTTTACGATGAGCCTCGAATTCGGCTCGGGGGCGCTGGGGGTCGTGCATGCGACGCGCTGGGCGCCGGGTTATCTCAATACCCTGCGGCTGCGGGCCTATGGCGACAAGGGCGGGCTGGAAATCCAGCACGGCATGGGCGGGTCGTCGCTGCAGATGTGCGCTGGCGACAATGTCGAGATCGCCCAGTGGGAGAATGTGCAGGTCGAGCCGGTGCCGACCAATTATCACCGGTTCGCCGAGGCCGTTGCGGCGGGGGTGAATGGCGAGCCGAGTTTCCGGCACGCGGCGGATCTGCAGCGGGTGCTGGATCTTGGGTTCGTATCGGAAGAAAAGCGGCGGGAGATTGCGCTGGGGTGAGGGGCTGAGCGCTGAAGCCTGAGGGCGGAGGGGTTTTTTCACCCGCCGGACGTCGGGTGGCTGGGCCCTCGGGTCAAGCCCGAGGGTGACAATTGGGGGATGGGCGCGCCGGCTTTGCGTCTTGGCGAGCGAATTTTCAGCAATGGTGTCGTCCCGGGCGGAGACCCGGGATCCAGTATGCTCGGCGCGGGATGGGGTTTTTGGGGATCGTATCGTCTTCGGAGGATACTGGGTCCCGGCTCAAGGTCGGGATGACGTTGGGGGCGGCACAGGCGTATTTGGCGGCGGGCGGCGTGGAGGCGATGTTGCGCAGAGGGTGAGGTGGGGCGCGTGGCTGGCTGCGGTTGGCCCGCGCTCACAAAAAGAAAAAGGGCGCGTCGGGGACGCGCCCTTGGGGTTTGTTGAGTGTTTAGACCTTATTCGATGACGGTAATGCGGCCGTCGGTGTAGGGGGTGTATTCGCCGCCCTGGGCTGCGATGTAGTCGGCCAGGACCTGCTCAAGCGGGGGGCCGAAATCGTAGGGGTTGTCGCCTTCGGCAAAGGTGCCGTAGCCATCGCCGCCGCCACGCATGTAGTTGTTGGTGACGATGATGTAGGAGGCTTCCTCGTCGATGGGGGCCCATTCGCCGTCCACGTCGACCATGACGTCGCTGATGCGTTCACCGGCGGGGTTGGCGAGGGTGTAGGCGTATTGCAGGCCGGCGACCTGCGGGAAGCGGCCGGCGCCGTTTTCGATGTCGGAGACGCCGTTTTCGAGTGCGTCGATCACGTCGGCACCCGAGATTTCAACGGTGGCCAAAGTGTTCGAGAAGGGGAGGACCGTGAGGACTTCGCCCATGGTGATTTCGCCTTCGTCGATCGACGAACGCAGGCCGCCGCCGTTCTGGATGGCGATGGTTGCACCCTGAGACGAGGCGCGGTCGAGGATGGCGTCGGCGACCAGGTTGCCCATGGAGCATTCGACGACGCGGCAGGTTTCGCGGGCACCATCGATCGGGCCGGTGGCGACGCCGATGACTTCAGCCATCAGGTCGGCAATCGGCTCTTCGAGCGTGGCGAGGCGGGTGACGTATTCCTCGTTGGGGGTGACCGAGGCGTCGATGAGGATCGGATCGCCCTCGGCGGAAATCACATTGCCTTCGGCATCGAAGGTGACGGCGAGGTCGCCAAGATATTTGCCGTAGGAGTAGGCAGTGACGACGGGCACTTCATTGCCGTCGACGCCGTCGATCATAGTGGGATAGCCGCCGGCGGCGCCTTCCTCGGTGTTGGACAGCAGGGTGTGGCTGTGGCCGCCGACGACGACGTCGACGCCGGGCACGTTGGCTGCGATTTCCATGTCCTGATTGTAGCCGACATGGGTCAGCGCGATGATCTTGTTGACGCCTTCGGCGGTCAGGGCTTCGGCCTGGGCCATCAGGCTTTCGATGACATCTTCGAAGGTGACATTGTCGCCGGGCGAAGAGGTTTCATCGGTGTCTTCGGCGAGGGCCGAGATGATGCCGATCTGTTCGCCGCCGATTTCGAGAATGTGCGTGCCGGGAATGCGGTCGGCCAGGAGCGGCTCGTTTTCCACATTGGTGTTGCCCGAGAGCAGAGGATAATCGATGGCGTCGAGGAAGGCAGCGAGTTCTTCCGGGCCGTCGTCGAATTCGTGGTTGCCCACGGCCATGGCGTCGATGCCAAGCTCATTGGAGAATTCCGCAACGATCTCGCTGCGATACTGGGTGTAAAACAGCGAGCCCTGGAACCAGTCGCCGGCGTCGAGCAGGATGACGTTCTCGCCTTCGAGCGCAGCGCGGCGGTCGTCGATGGCGGTCTTGACGCGGGCGATGCCGCCGAAGCACTCGCCGGCCGCGTCTGTTTCAGGGGCGCAGTTGGCGTCGGAGCCGTCGATAGGGCCGAAGCGTGAGTGGAAATCATTGAGGTGCAGGATATTGAGCGTAAATTCGCCGTCCTGTGCAGCCACGGGGCCGGTAAGCCCCACCGTCAGCGCCAGCGCAGAGGCGCCCAGCAGCAGATGTTTCATGTCCCTTGTTCCCTTTGGTTCGAGGTGCGTTGCCTCTATTTCATGCATTTACGACGCTGATGTTACAGCGTCGCGCCGTGCATTAGGGCGAAGTCAACCATTTTTGCGACGCTGGGGAAAGCTATAATTTTTACCGGGTGGTCAATTTATGACAGGCTTGTCATGTTCCCGTCGGCGCTTGCCATCGGCGGTTGGGGCGTGCACCTTGCGCGCGCATTTGACCAGGGAGAGGACACAGTATGCGTAAGGCATTGATTGCATGGGGCGGATGGGAAGGGCACGAGCCGGAAAAGTGCTCCGAGATCGTGGGCGCCATGCTCGAGGCGGACGGATTTTCGGTCGAGATCGTGCAGGGCACGCAAGGCTTTGCCGACCCGGGGCTCAAAGATCTGTCGCTGATCGTGCCGATCATCACGCAATCGACAATTGAAAAGGCAGAGCTGGCCAATCTCGTCGCGGCGGTGGCCGGGGGCGTGGGGCTCGGTGGGTTTCACGGGGGCATGGGAGATTCGTTTCGCGACCAGATCGACTACCACTTCATGGTTGGCGGGCAGTGGGTGGCCCATCCGGGGAACATCATCGATTACCGCGTGGACGTGACACGGGGCGACGACCCGATCATGGCGGGGATCGAAAGCTTCGATTATCGTTCCGAGCAGTATTTCATGCATGTCGACCCGGGCAATGAAGTGCTGGCGACGACCACATTTGACGGAACACATGCCGAATGGCTCAAGGGCACCGTGATGCCGGTGGTGTGGAAACGCAGGCACGGGCAGGGGCGCGTGTTTTATTCGGCACTGGGGCATGTGGCGAGCGAGTTCGACGTGCCCGAGATGAAAACCATCCTGCAGCGAGGGCTCAACTGGGCCGCACGATGACGTGATTGGATTGCGATAGAAGCGCTTTTGGCGAAACTGACCGGCAAGGCGCTTCGTATCCAATCGCAATACACAAGGCCGGGGAGGCAGATCGATGAGCGTGGCAGCGGGCGAGCCCGACGACGTCCAGACGCACAAGGCGAAAGGACCGGTGATCAAGCGGCAGTCGATCTGGACGCGGCTGACGCACTGGGTGTGGGTGGTGTGCCTGTTTTTCCTGCTGCTGACCGGGCTGCAGATATTCAACGCGCATCCGAGCCTTTATATCGGGCAGCAATCAGGGTTCGAGTTCGATAATTCGGTGCTTTCGATCGGAGCGATCCGCAACGAGGACGGCTCGGTCAGCGGGATCACGCGGATTTTCGGGCAGCAGTTCGATACGACCGGGGTGCTTGGATGGTCGGGTCCCGAGGGGCAGGAGCGGCCAAGGGCGTTTCCAGCGTGGACCACGATTCCGTCCTATCAGGATCTCGCGACGGGCCGGGTGGTGCATTTCTTTTTCGGCTGGATCTTGGTGGGGACCATGTTCGTCTGGTTCCTCGCCAGCCTGATCAACGGGCATTTGCGGCGTGATATCGTGCCGACGGGGCGTGATCTGAAATCGCTGCCCAAAGATGTGGCCGATCATGCGCGGCTGAGGTTTACGCATACGCGGCACTACAACGTCTTGCAGAAGATCAGCTATGGCGTGGTGCTGCTTGTGCTGTTTCCGCTGATCGTTCTGACGGGGCTGTCGATGTCTCCGGGGATGAATACGGCCTGGCCGTGGCTGATCGAGGTGTTCGGGGGCCGGCAGACGGCGCGGACCATCCATTTCGGTGTGATGGTGCTGCTGGTGGGGTTCTTTGTCATTCACATTGCGATGGTGCTGCTGGCGGGGCCGCTCAACACGATGCGCTCGATGATTACGGGAAAATACAGGATCGACGCCGAGACGGGAGACAGGTCATGAAAAGGTTTTCGGCGGGGCGGCGGAGATTTTTGACAGCGGGCGCCGCGGGGGCGGCCGGGTTGACGCTGGCGGGGTGCGATGTCTTCGATCCGCTGTTGCGGCCCAACCATCCGGTGCGCAACGCAATGTCGAGCGCCAATGAGCTGACCTATTCGGCGCAGCGGGCGTTGATCGGGCGCGAGGCGCTGGCCAAGGAATTTTCCGAGAGCGAAATCCGGCAGGGGATGCGGCCTAACGGGTCCACCGATCCCAACAATGTCGAATACATGTTTCTGCGGCAGGCCGATTTTGTCCTCTATCGGCTGCAGGTGGATGGGCTGGTGGATACGCCCACGAGCTATTCGCTCGAGCAATTGCGCAACATGCCGGCGCGGACGCAGATCACGCGGCATGATTGCGTTGAGGGATGGAGTTGCATCGCCAAATGGACGGGCGTGCCCTTGGCGGCGATCCTCGATGAAGTCGGGGTGCAGTCCAATGCGCGGTACTGCGTGTTTCACTGCTACGACATCTATTCGGGCGGCTTGAGCGGCGGCGTGCCTTATTACGAGAGCATCGACATGCTCGATGCGCGGCATCCGCAGACGATTTTGGCCTATGGCATGAATGATGCGGCGCTGCCGGTGGCCAATGGCGCACCGCTGCGCGTGCGGGTCGAGCGGCAGCTTGGGTACAAGATGGCCAAATATATCCAGCGGATCAAACTCGTGGAGAGCTTTGCCCAGATACACGGGGGCAAAGGCGGGTATTGGGAAGACCACGGGTATGACTGGTATGCGGGGATTTGAGGGATAGAGGCGCCTGGGGGCTGGGTGGTGCGGCGTGGACCCTCGGGTCTCGCCCGAGGGTGACGGGTGGGGGAGCAGGAGCGGGGGAGATCCCATCAGGTGCGGAGGATACTGGGTCCCGGCGCAAGGCCGGGATGACGGTGGGGGCTGCGTGGAGGCCACGCGAGTAGGATGCGGTCCGCGAGGAGGATCGCCGGGATTACCGCTTGGGAAGCTCGACGCTGAAAGGCGTATCGAAAAAATGCTCTTGTAAATTGTTGCCGTCGCCGCCGCGGTCGACGATGAGGAAATCGCCTTGCTGTTCGAGCGTGGTGAGGACGCCGTGCCAGGTATTGCGGGCGATGTTGATGCCGATGCCGGGCTCGGTGAGGAAGGCGAGGGGGGTGCCGGGGACGCCGTTTTGGTCGGGGGCGACAATGACGAGGAAGGGGCGGGGGTGGAGCGGCATGAAGGCTTGCGAGCCCAGCGGATGGCGCTCGACCATGGTGAGAGCGAGCGGCAGGGCATAGGGCTGGCCGCGAAAGATCGAGATCAACGGGCGGGGGTTTTCACCGCCGAGTTCGACATTGGCGAGGTCGTGAAAGCGCTCGGTCATGCCGTTGTTGATGGGATAGTGATGCGCGCCCTCGGTGGTGAGGATCTGGCCAAAGGGGGCGAACGCCTCTTTGGTGAGGGGCTGGGCGATGATGGTGGTCATGGGCGTGTAAGCTTTGGGTGCCGGTTGACGTCTTTATAGAGCAGATAGCGGAATGGGCCGGGGCCGCTGGCGTAACACGCCTGGGGGCAGAAGGCGCGCAGCCACATGTAATCGCCTGCTTCCACTTCCACCCAATCGGCATTGAGCCGATAGACGGCCTTGCCTTCCAGCACATAGAGGCCGTGTTCCATGACGTGGGTTTCGGCAAAGGGAATGACGGCCCCAGGCTGGAAGCTCACGATATTGACGTGCATGTCATGGCGAAGATCGGTGGGGTCTACAAAGCGCGTCGTGGCCCAGGCGCCGTTGGTGTCGGGCATTTCGATGGGTTCGACCGCGGCATCGGAGGTGACGAAGGGCTCGGGGGTGTCGATGCCGTCGACGGTTTCGTAGGCTTTGCGGATCCAGTGGAAGGTCGCGGGGACATCGCTGTCGTTTTTGACCGACCATGAGGTGGCGGGGGGGATGTAGGCATAGCCGCCCGGCGCCATCGCGTGAGTTTGGCCGGCGATGGTAAGGCTGAACGTGCCGGACACGACGAAGAGGACGGCTTGGGCGGTGGCGTCGGGCTCGGGTTTTTCGCTGCCGCCGCTGGGGGCAACTTCCATTATGTATTGGGCGAAGGTTTCAGCGAAGCCTGACAAGGGGCGCGAGATGATCCAGGCGCGGGTCTTGTCCCAGAAGGGGAGATAACTCGTGACGATGTCGCGCATCACGCCTTTGGGGATCACGGCATAGGCTGTGGTGAAGACGGCGCGGTCGGTGAGAGGCTGGGTCTGGGGCGGGAGGCCGGCGGGGGGCGTGGCGTAGGTGCGGTCGGTCATTATTGATTCCGGATGTGGTTGGCGCAGCCTAGCGCAGATCTTCGGCAGGGACAGCCTGTTTCGGGCGGCGGCGGGCATGGAGGGTGAGGGCGATGACGAGGCAGCTACCGAACAGGGCGCCCTCCAAGCCGCCGGTAGCGAGTTCGGTTATTGGCCCAAAGCCGTCTTCGCCGAACAGACGGCCCATCTGCCCGAACTGGAGACGGGAATTCGGAAAACTCTCGGCAAGGAGTTCGAGACTGCCGCCGAGCATTCGCCCGCCCAAGAGGGGAATGAGCATGCCGGTGAGGCCGGTGATTGCTGCGGCGATGAGGGCGGATTTACGGATGGAATCGGTAGCGATTACGCGGGACGCCCAGGCGCTGAGGCCGATTGCGGCACCGAGCAGTGCGCCCTCGAAAGCGCCGGTCACGTCGCCGGGGGATTGGCCGACGAGAAGATTGAAGGCATCGACGCCGATGAGTTTGACGAGGGCGCCGACCAAAAGGCCACCCAGCGTGCCGCCGAGGATGGAGGCGACCGCGCTGGGGGTGAGGAAGCGTTGGGCGGTGGCCATGCCGAAGGTGACGCCAGCGCCGCCCAGCGAAGCGACGATGGTCGTGATGCACATAAAGACCAGCAGGACCGAGATGGCGCCGCTGCCCGAACCGAGGGGGTTCGAGGCTTCGGCAAGGCCGTAGATCAGACCGCCGATTATGCCCGCGATGCCGGCGCCGATCGTGCCGGTGCGGGTAAGGTCGATGATGTCGGGCCAGTGGTCGGAACGCGTTTTTGTCGTGGGGCGCCGGTCGGATGGCCGGGTGACGGGGGCGATGAAACGATAGCCGTGTTTGGGGACGGTTTCGATAAAGCGCGGTGTCGATGCGTCGTCGCCGAGCTGGCGGCGAAGGGTGCGGATGGCCTGGGTCAGGGCCTCGTCGGTGACGGGGACGCCTTTCCAGACCTCGTCGAGGAAGCGGGTCTTGGGGACGAGATTGCCCTGCTCGCGTACCAAAAGGGTCAGGGCGTCGAGATAGCGTGGGCTTAAATCGATGGTTTCGTCGTCGCGGGTCAGCAGGCGATTGGTAACGTCGAGGCGATAGCGTTCGAAAACGAAGCTTTCGGCACTCATTTCAGGAAAACCTCACGACTTGCTCATGGCGCTCATGTCCGCCTCGGCCATGGTCGGCCCATCATACTTATGCGTGGAGCGATGCCAATGAGCGAACGAGAAGAATATGGCGCCGAGCGGGGTAGCCAGTTGCGGCTGGCGGCGTGGGGGCTGGCGGGGGTGCTGCTGATCATGGCGGGGGTGTCTAAAATCCTGACCGGCATGCCCGATTGGGGCGTGCTCGATTTCGTGCTGATCGGATTGCTGCTGGCCGGGCCGCTGTTCGGGTACGAATTGGCGGTCCGGCGGTCGCACAAGAGCCAGTATCGCGCGGGGGCGGCGGTGGCGCTTCTGGCAACGATGCTGCTCGTGTGGATCAACCTCGCGGTCGGGATCATCGGGTCGGAGGATAATCTGGCCAACGGAATGTATGTCGCGGTTCTGGCGATTGCGGCGAGCGGGGCGTATGTGGCGCGGTTTGGGGCCGACGGGCTGGGCCGGGCCATGATGGCAACGGCGGGCGCGCAGGCGCTGGTGACGGTGATTGCCATAGGGCTCGAATTTAACGCGCCCTACCGGGAGCCGATGGAACTGATTTTCATCAACACGTTCTTTATCTCGCTCTGGCTGGGGTCTGGCTGGCTGTTTTTTCAGGCCGCGCGGGACGGGAGTGTGGCGGATGCTTAGGCTCAATGTTCGCGTCGTTGCGGTACTGTTTTTCGGGGCGCCGGCGCCGGTGGGTCCATGGCGGATCGGGGAGGTGTTTAGTCTTGGTGGGGAAAAGAGGCGGGGCGTTGAGGTGAATGGGGTCTTCGAGGCGCGGACGTGTGCGGAGGGGCTGGCGCTGGATCCCGGCAATATATCCCAGGATGACGGTCGGTGAGTGGGAGTAGGTGGTGCTGAGGTTTCTTGGTGGGATTTTGGGATGGTTGCGAAATGGTAACCACTGGGGTGGTAATTTCGCATTCTGCGAGTCTCTTGCCTGCGTATCGGAGCCTATCTGTGACCGCCATTTCCGCCTGGTTTTCCCGCGAACGTAAGACGCCTATCGCCGAATGGTGGTGGACCGTCGACCGTGAATTGCTGTTTGCGCTGGTTGCGCTGATGGGGTTCGGGGTGCTGCTAAGCTTTGCTGCAAGCCCGCCGGTGGCCGAGCGGATCGGGCTGGGGCCGTGGCATTTTACGCAGCGCCATGTGCTGTTTTGCATCCCAGCGCTTGCGGTGATGTTCCTCGCCTCGCTGCTCAATGCGCGATGGGCGCGGGTCGTGGGTATCGTGACGCTGATCGGGGGGCTTGTGCTGCTGGCGATGACGCTGCGGTTCGGCGTCGAGGTCAAGGGTGCGCGGCGGTGGATCTCCTTTATGGGGCAGTCGCTGCAGCCGTCCGAATTCGTGAAGCCCGCCTATGCCGTGATGTCGGCGTGGTTCATCTCCGAGCAGATGAAACGCAAGGACATGCCGGGGCACATCCTCGCCATGGCGACGACGCTCTTGATCGTGGGGTTGTTGTTGCTGCAACCGGACGTGGGACAGACGGCGCTGATGGTCATCACCTATGGCGCGCTGCTGTTTTTGTCGGGCATTTCATGGTGGGTGATCGGCGCGCTGGGCGGCGCGGCGTTGGCCATGGGCGGGTTGGCCTATCTGTTCTTCCCGCACGTTGCGCGACGTATCGATGCGTTCATCAATCCCGAGACGGGCGACAATTATCAGGCCGAACGGGCGCTGGAATCGCTGCTCGAGGGCGGATGGTTCGGCAAGGGGCCGGGCGAGGGGATCGCCAAGCGCTATCTGCCTGACGCCCATGCCGACTTTGTCTTCGCAGCAGGGGCATCGGAATTCGGTATCCTCTTTTCGCTGATGCTTGTGGGCCTGATCTGCTTTGTCGTGATCCGGGCGCTGACGCAGGCGCTGGGGCAGCACAGCCTGTTCAACCGGCTGGCGGCCAGTGCGCTGGCCATCCAGTTCGGCGTGCAATCGGCCATCAATCTGTTCGTGAACCTTAATCTGGTGCCGCCCAAGGGGATGACGCTGCCGTTCGTTTCCTATGGCGGCACGTCGATGATCGCGATCGGGCTGGGCATGGGGTTGCTGCTGGGGCTCACCCGCCGTAAACCCGAGGAAACATTCGCCACCGGGCTGCCGATCCGCAGCGCGCTGGACAATTCGGGCCTCAAGGCCCGCTGATAAAGAGATAGTATGAGCACATTCGCATTGATGGCCGGGGGGACCGGGGGGCACCTGTTTCCGGCCATGGCGCTCGCGCAGGAATTGCGCCGGCGTGGACATGAGATTCACCTTTTGACCGACGAGCGCGTGACGTCGTATGGCGCGGACTTTCCTGCAACTGCGACCCATGTGGTGCCGGCGGCGACGCCGTCGATCAGAAATCCGGTCAAGTTCCTAAGGGCCGGGTTCACGATCCTGGGCGGTGTCGGTTCGGCGATGAGGGTCCTCAAGAGGATCGAGCCCGATGCGGTCGTGGGGTTCGGGGGCTATCCGTGTTTTCCGCCGTTTCTTGCGGCCTCGCTGCTCCGCATTCCAGGCGTTCTGCATGAGCAGAATGCGGTTATGGGTCGTGCCAATCGGGCGTTGGCGCGGTTTGCGAGCGTTCTGGCGATGAGCTTTGCCGAGACCAATCATGCGGACGGTTTCAAGCTCAAGAAGGTCCTGACGGGCAACCCGGTGCGCGATCGCGTGCGGGCTGTGGCGGGGACGCCTTATCCGGCGCTGGTTGAGAATGGGTCCGTCGATCTTTTGGTGTTTGGCGGCAGCCAGGGCGCCAAGGTTTTTTCCGATCTGGTGCCAGAGGCGATCGCGCTTCTCGATGAGCCTTTGCGCCGGCGGTTGAACGTCGTGCAGCAGTGTCGGGAAGAGGACCTTGAGCGGGTCACCGACGCTTACCGGACGGCGCGGGTGAATGTGGAACTGGCGACGTTCTTTTCCGATCTGCCCGAACGCATCGCCAAGAGCCATCTGGTGATCGGGCGCGCGGGGGCGTCCACGGTTGCCGAACTGGGCGTGCTTGGACGGCCCGCTATTCTGGTGCCGCTGCCCGGATCGCTCGATCAGGACCAGCGGGCCAATGCCATGGTGATGGAGCGGGCCGGGGGCGCCTGGCTGGCGGACCAAGCCACGCTTTCACCGCAATCTCTTGCGAGCCAGCTTCACGAACTCTTGAACGCTCCGGATCGACTCACCGCGGCGGCGGACGCCGCCCGCAAAGTGGGGGTTGCAGACGCCGTCGAGCGTCTGGCCGATCTCGTCGAGCAAACCGCCAAAGGACAATCATGAACACCAAGATGCCACGCGATATCGGCCCCGTGCACTTCATCGGGATCGGTGGGATCGGGATGAGCGGCATCGCCGAAGTGCTGCACACGCAGCGCTATACGGTGCGCGGGTCTGATCAGGCGACCAATGCCAATGTGCAGCGGCTCCAGGCCATGGGCATCGAGGTGATGATCGGGCAGACGGGCGAGAACATCCGCGATGCCGCTGTGGTCGTTGTCTCTTCCGCCATCAAGAAGGACAATCCCGAGCTCAAGGAAGCCCGTGCGCGCGGGTTGCCGATCGTGCGGCGGGCCGAAATGCTGGCCGAAATCATGCGGTTCAAGAACGCTATCGCCATTGGCGGCACGCATGGCAAGACGACGACGACCTCGATGGTCGCGGCGCTGCTCGATGCGGGGCAGTTCGATCCGACAGTGATCAATGGCGGGATCATCAATGCCTATGGGACCAATGCGCGCTTGGGGCAGGGCGACTGGATGGTCGTCGAGGCGGACGAGAGCGACGGGACTTTTGTCAAACTGCCGGCCGATGTGGCCGTGGTGACCAACATCGATCCCGAGCATCTCGATCACTATCACGACTTCGATGGGGTCAAGAAGGCGTTCAGGAATTTCGTCGAGAACGTGCCGTTCTACGGGTTCGCCGTGATGTGCCTCGACCACCCGACCGTGCAGGCGCTGGTGGGTGAGATCGAGGACCGGCGGATGATCACCTATGGTCGCAACCCGCAGGCCGATGTGCGGTTGATCGATGTGACCAACGAGAATGGCACGAGCCGGTTTTCGGTGGTGATCCGGGATCGGGTGAGCGAGCAGACGCGTACGGTGGCCGATCTGGAATTGCCGATGCCGGGCATGCACAACGTGCTCAATGCGACGGCGGCGATTGCCGTGGCGCAGGAGCTAAAAATTACCGACGACCAGATCCGGGCTGGGCTGAAAGGCTTTGGCGGTGTGAAGCGCCGGTTTACCAAGACCGGTGAGGTCAATGGGATTACGGTGATCGACGATTACGGGCATCACCCGGTGGAGATTTCCTCGGTGCTGCGCGCGGCGCGGCAATCGACCAAGCGCGACGTGATCGCGGTGGTGCAGCCGCACCGCTATTCGCGCCTGCATGATCTGTTCGACGATTTCTCGGCGTGTTTCAACGAAGCCGATACGGTGCTGGTGGCGCCGGTCTATGCGGCGGGTGAAGCACCGATCGATGGCGTTTCGCATAGTGAATTGGTGGACCGTATCCGGGCGCGCGGGCATCGCGATGCGCGGGTGATTGCCGGGCCGGAAGAGCTGGCCGGGATCATCGCCGAGCGGGCCGGGGAAGGCGATTATGTCGTCTGCCTTGGAGCGGGCAACATCACGCTCTGGGCGGCGGCGTTGCCGGGTGAGCTCGAAACGGAATTTGCCGGCAGGGACCGGGCCAGCGCATGAGTTTTCCCGATCTCCTGCCGCAGTTCTCCGGCTGGATCGGGGGCGTGCGTGGCAAGCTCATTGCCGATTATTCGATCGCCAAGGTCGTCTGGTTTCGCGTGGGCGGCCCGGCGCAGCTCTATTTCGAGCCGGCCGATGAGGCGGACCTTGCGTATTTTCTGAAAAATTTGCCGGCCGATATACGGGTGACGGTGATCGGGCTGGGATCGAACCTTCTGATCCGCGATGGCGGGATCGACGGGGTGGTGATCAAATTGCCCGCCAAGGCTTTTGGCGGGGTCGAGGTGCTCGATGGCAATCGGGTACGGGCCGGGGCGGGACTGCCGGACGTCAAGATCGCGACGGCTGCGGCCAAGGCCGGGATCGACGGCTTGTCTTTCATGCGCGGTATACCCGGTGCGGTCGGCGGGGCGCTTTATATGAATGCGGGGTGCTATGGTACCGAGACCAAGGAGCGGGTGGTTTCTCTGCGCGGGGTGACGCGCGAGGGCGAGATCATCGAGCTTTCCAATACCGATATGGCCTATGAGTATCGCAAGTCGAACGGGCCAAAAGGGGTGGTGTTCACCTCGGCGGTGTTTGAGGGCGTGGCCGGGGACAGCGACGAGATTTTGGCCAAGATGCGGGCTATCACCGAGCAGCGGGAATCGACGCAGCCGACCAATACGCGCACAGGCGGATCGACGTTCAAGAACCCGGACGGGTACTCCGCCTGGAAGCTTGTCGATGAGGCTGGATGCCGGGCTTTGCGGATCGGGGATGCGCAGGTCTCTGAGATGCACACAAATTTCCTGATCAATCTCGATGCGGCCAGTGCGTTCGATATCGAGACGTTGGGTGAGACGGTTCGGGCCAAGGTGCGGGAAAAGCACGGCATCGATCTCGTCTGGGAAATCCGGCGGATGGGGCATTTTGCGGACGGGCGTGAGGTGCGGGAATTTCTCGATGGGGATGTGTTTGCTGGGGTGAAATAGCCGAGCGGCTGCGCACCGTTCACACCCGGGCCCTCTCCCCTCACAAGGGGCGAGGGGGGCTCATTTGGCTGGCGTTTAAGAGAACAAGAAGGCGGAACCGATGGCGAAACATGTAGCGGTGCTCAAGGGCGGATGGTCGCATGAGCGGGAGGTTTCGCTCAATTCTGGCGCGGAGTGCGCGCAGGCATTGCGCAATGCCGGGTATGAGGTGACCGAGATCGATGTCGGGCGCGATATTGCCGATGTTTTGACGCGGCTGAAACCCGACGTGGTCTTCAATGCGCTGCATGGGCGGTTTGGTGAGGACGGGACGATCCAGGGGCTGCTGGAAATTCTTTCGATCCCCTATACGCATTCAGGCGTTCTGGCGTCGTCGCTGGCCATGGACAAGCATCAGGCCAAGGTGATGTTCAAGGCCGCCGGTGTGCCGGTGACCGACCATGTGATTGCGACGCGCGATGCGATTGCGCGCCAGCATGTGATGGCGCCGCCCTATGTCGTCAAACCCTATAATGACGGGTCGAGCGTCAACGTCTTTATCGTCAAGGACGGGCAGGAGCACCCGCCGCAGGAAATCCTGCGCACCGATTGGGACGGCGACGAGGAACTGATGGTCGAGCGATTTATCCCTGGGCGCGAATTGACCTGCGCGGTGATGGGCGACGTCGCTTTGGGGGTAATCGAGATCGTTACCGACCTGTCTTTCTATAATTATGAGGCAAAATACGTCACCGGAGGCTCGCGGCACGAGTTGCCTGCGCAAGTTTCACCGAAAATTTACGAAAAAGTACAAAAAATGTCGCTGGCTGCTCATGCTGCTTTGGGCTGTCGCGGCGTGTCGCGGAGTGACTTCCGTTATGACCCGCGCGGTGGCGACGATGGCGAGCTTGTCTGCCTTGAGATCAATACCCAGCCGGGGATGACGAAAACCTCGCTGGTCCCCGAATTGGCAGCACATGCGGGCCACTCGTTCGAAGAACTTGTGAGCTGGATGGTGGAGGATGCGAGTTGCAACAGGTAAGGCGTCTGGAGGCTTTCGAGGCCGCGCCTTCCGGGACCGCGCTCCCCAAGTCTCCGCCCGCACCTTTGATCCAACGCGCTGATATCCGCCCCATCTCCAATGTGGTGCCGATTTCGCGCGACCGCTCGATGACGCTGGGGCGGCCATTCCCCGTGCCGGTGCGCAAGCGCGGCGGCAAGCTCGTAACACTGGGCAATCTCTGGGTCCTGCACCGCAAGCTGGTCGTGCGGGTTATGGCGCTGGTGATCGCCGTGCTCGTGGCGGGTGGTCTTTATATCTTTCGTGAGGACGTTGGTGAGGCGGCGGCGGTGGTCGGCGAATTTGCCGGCGACCAGATGGCCGTGGCAGGGTTTTCCATCCAGAGCATAGAGATCGACGGGCTGAAGTTGACGCGCGAGACCGATGTCGCGCGGGCGCTCGGTATCGCGGCGGGCGATGTGAGCCTTGGATATGACGTGGAAGCGGCGCGGCTGAGGGTCGAGGAAATTCCCTCGATCGAAACCGCGACCATCCGCAAGATCTATCCCGACAGGCTGGTCGTCAGCATCACCGAGCGCGAACCGATGGCACGCTGGCGGATCGATGGCGCGACGATGCTGATCGACGGATCGGGCAGCCCGATCGCGCCGGCCAGTATCGATGATGGCGAACTGATCCTCGTGATCGGGGAAGGCGCCGGCGATGATGCGCTGCCGATGATTAATCTGGTGCAGCGTTATCCCGATCTGAGCTTTGATCTGGCGGCGCTCAACCGGGTCGGTGATCGGCGTTGGGATCTGATCTTTTATTCCGGGTTGCGCGTGCTGCTGCCCGAAACCGGTGTCGTGGATGCGCTCAGCCGGCTCAATGATTACCAACTCGAATACCAACTGCTCAATCGCGATCTCGATCTGATCGACATGCGCGTGGCGCAGTATGTGGCCGTCCGCCCGACGGTGCGTGAAGAAGAAGACGACAGCCAATGATGAATTCGGCGATGACTTCGCGGCTCAAGCCGGTCCAGCCGGGCCGGTCTTCGCTGGTGACGGTGCTCGATATCGGTTCGACCAAGATCTGCTGCGTGATCGCGCGCTTGGTGCCGCGTCCCGAGGGCAGGGCACTCAAGGGCCGGACCCACGTGGCCGAGGTCATCGGCTTTGGCTATGGGCCATCGGCGGGCGTCAAGAGCGGTGTCGTGACCGACCTCGACAAGGCCGAGCAGGCGATCCGATCCGTGGTCGGCATGGCCGAGCGGGCGGCGGGGATTACCGTGCAGTCGGTGGTCGTCAACGTGACGGCGGGGCGGCTGGGATCCGAGACGTTTTCCGCCGCGGTGTCGCTCGATGGGCATGAGGTCGATCCCGCCGATATTTCGCGCGTGCTGATCGCGGTCAACGATCGCTCGGTGCGTGAGGAGCGGTCGATCATTCACGCGCTACCGATCGGGTATTCGCTCGACGGGCAGAAGGGCATTCGCGATCCGCGCGGCATGGTGGGCGAAACGCTTGGCGTCGATGTGGCCGTGGTTTCGGCCGAGACGCTGGCGATGCGCAATATCGAACTGGCGCTCAATCGCTGCCATCTCGAAGTGGAAGCGCTGATGGCGACGCCATACGCATCCGGTCTTGCGGCGCTGGTCGACGACGAGGCCGATCTTGGCGTCGCGTGCATCGACATGGGTGGAGCGACGACGACGGTTTCGGTTTTTGCCGATGGGCATCTTGTTTATGCCGATGCGCTGGCGATCGGCGGGCATCACATCACGCTCGATATCGCGCGGCAATTGTCGGTGTCGGTGGCGGACGCCGAGCGGCTAAAGACGCTCTATGGCTCGTGCTTTTCCGGGCAGACCGACGAGTCGGACGTGATTACCGTGATGCCGATCGGGGCCGTGTCGCACGACTCGCCCAATTCGATCTCGCGCGAAATGCTAACGCGTGTGATCCGCCCGCGGGTCGAGGAAATCCTCGAGGCGATCCGCGACCGGATGCAGGCGACGGGCATGATGGATGTCTCGGGCCGGCGGTTTGTCCTGACGGGTGGCGCATCCGACCTGACGGGCGTGCCCGAACTAGCGCGGCGGATGCTGGCGCGCAATGTGCGCAACGGGCGACCGCTCGGTGTTTCGGGATTGCCCGATCGGGCCAAGGGGCCGGCGTTCGCGACTGTTGCGGGGATGCTGGTTTATCCGCAGGTCTGCGGGACCGAATATGTGCAGCCGCGGCCAAACCGGAAACTGACCGGGTCGGATGGATATCTGGCGCGCGTGGGGAGCTGGTTGAAGTCGGGGTTCGTGTGAGACTCTTATCTCGCGCCGTCGGCGCGAGGCTGGGTCCTCGGGTCAAGCCCGAGGATGACGGTTGTGGGTGAGGCGGTCGGCCGACCCCCACCGAGGATTTGCGCTTAGTTTCGGCATGCTCGGTGATGGTATTCAACGAGTGCCAGCAATTTTAGCGAGCTGTCTTCCGTTGTTCGTCCATGCGATGTCCCTCTGCAATCCTATGTGATCGTTCCGAATGCCAGTTAAGCTAAATGCCGCATTTCCCATGTTCAGCGCGCGAGCGAGGGGCGCATGATGAAAAAAACGCTATTAATGCTCACGGTTCTCTCATTTCTATATCCCGCATTTAATACGTATGGCGATGATATTGTTCAGAGAAGTGAGGAACAATTTTGCGCTGATATATCATCTCATTTCTCACAATCAACTCAGGCCGCCAACGCCTTAAAATTGGGAATTGTCAGAGCACATTATTCCGAAGTTAATTGTGAATATAAATTTATATCGTACACTATGAACTTAAGAATTGATGTTACGAAATATGAACCGGATTCATTGCGCAATATGCCCAATATGCACAACGATTTTGCTTGCCAGGTCTTTATCAACTGGCCAAGTATGGACGATCTCAATTGGCGAATTGAGATGTATATAAAATACAACGATGAAATATTATTACATACAACTCATAGATCGTGTGGAGAATGATTTAGATACCTTACAGCCTGCTAGTTTCCAATTGACCAATCGATGCATCTCAGCTTGGTCCTCCCCTACTCCCCGCGATACGCCTTCTCCAGATCGGCGATGATCAGTTTCTGCATCTTGAGCATGGCCTGGGTGGCGCGTTGAGCGCCGGCGGGGTCTTTGCCGGTGACGGTTTCGTAGAGGGCGCGGGGGACGATTTGCCAGGAGACGCCGAACTTGTCCTTGACCCAGCCGCACTGGCTTTCGGCGCCGCCGTCGGCGGGCAGCTTTTCCCAGTAGTGGTCCACTTCGGCCTGGTCCTTGCAGTCGATGATGAAGGACGTGGCCTCGGAAAATTTGAAATAGTCTCCGCCATTGATGGCGTTGAAGCGCTGACCGAGGATTTCGAAATCGCCGGTCATGACTGTGCCGGGCGTGCCCATGCCGCCTTCGGTGTAGCGGGTGGTGCCGAAGATTTTCGTGTCAGGAAAGACAGAGGCGTAGAAATCCATGGCCTCTTCGAGATTGTTGTTGAACCAGAGGCTCGGAGTGATCCGGGACATGATGCGTGCTCCTGCAAACGAACCCATAAGTTATATTCTTATTTGGCTATATAAGCTGCGATTGGGAAGTCAAGCTTTTCGCTGTGAGGGTGCGGGCAAATCATCCTTAACGTTTGGTGACTTTGTGGCTGTCAAGTATCGCAATTTGCACATTGGTTAACGAAATCGGGTGCTTTGTTAGGGTCCGGTTAACGAATTGAGCGGTAAATCTGGTACACACAGCCACTATGGGGCCAGAGATGACAATCAACCTACAGATCCCGGGAATCCAGGAACTTAAGCCGAGAATCACCGTCTTTGGTGTCGGCGGCGCTGGCGGCAACGCCGTCAACAATATGATTAACTCCGGGCTGGAAGGCGTGGAGTTCGTGGTGGCCAATACCGACGCACAGGCGCTTGCCCTGTCGCGTGCACAGCGGGTTATCCAGCTCGGTGTCGGCGTGACCGAAGGCCTTGGTGCCGGATCGCATCCCGAAGTGGGCCGTGCGGCTGCCGAAGAAAGCTTCGACGAGCTCAACGATCACCTTTCGGGTTCGCACATGGTGTTCATCACAGCCGGTATGGGCGGTGGTACGGGCACAGGTGCTGCGCCAGTCGTGGCGCGTGCGGCACGCGAGCAGGGTATCCTGACCGTCGGTGTCGTGACCAAGCCCTTCCAGTTCGAAGGCAATCGTCGCCTCAAGCTGGCCGAAGAGGGCATTGACGAGTTGCATCGCCATGTCGATACGCTGATCGTCATCCCGAACCAGAATCTGTTCCGGGTCGCCAATGAAAAGACCACGTTTGCCGACGCCTTCGCGATGGCCGACGAGGTGCTGTTCTCGGGCGTTGCCTGTATTACGGACCTGATGGTCAAGGAAGGCCTCATCAACCTCGATTTCGCCGACGTGCGCGCCGTGATGCGCGGCATGGGCAAGGCGATGATGGGGACGGGCGAGGCCGAAGGCGAAGATCGTGCACGTCACGCGGCCGAGGCGGCAATCGCCAATCCGCTGCTCGACGATGTCTCCATGCAGGGTGCGCGCGGTCTGCTGATCTCGATCACCGGCGGCAAGGACATGACACTTTACGAGGTCGATGAAGCTGCTTCGCGTATCCGCGAGGAAGTGGATTCCGACGCCAACATCATCCTTGGCGCGACGTTCGATGAATCGCTGCAGGGCAAGGTGCGGGTTTCGGTGGTTGCCACCGGTACGGACGCGCTGATGGTTCAGGCGCTCGATCCCGTCAAGCCCAACGCCTCGCGTCAGCCTTTGCAGGCGCGTCGTCCGGGCGAGGCCCCGGCCCAGCCGCAGATCGCTCAGAAGCCCGTTGAATCGCAGGCCGCAGCGCCAGCTCCGATGCAGGCTCAGCCGCAGCAGCACGCTGCTGCACAGGCTCCCGCGCCTCAGCAGGCCGCTCCGGTTGCAGCGCATATGTCGGACGACCAGTTCGAAGCAGCTGTCGCCAGCGCGATCAAGCAGGGCCACGGCGCTCCGGCCAATCCTTCGGCGCGGCAGGACGATGGCGTAACCATCGAACCTTACGTTCCGGCTGCTGCCCGTCAGCAGGTGGAAGAAACCCAGCGTGCGCCGGAAGCGGCGATGCCCAAGCCCTATGTCCCGACATCGGCAGAACGTCCGCAAATCCAGCGCCGTATGCCGCGTCAGGAAGAGCTGCCCAATGTTGCGCGCCAGCAGATGGTGCCGCAGCAGGTCAAGGGTGAAGAGCCTCGCAATGCTCGTGCCCTGTTCCGGCGTCTTGCGTCCAATGTGGGCCTGAACATCGGTGGCGAAGCCGAGCCGCAGCGTGAGCGTGTGCAGCCCGAATTCGACGATGCCGCTGCCCGCAGCGCCATCGAAGCCGCGCCCCCGCGCCCGCAGGCACCGCGTGCGCCTGTCGAGGGTGCGACCGGCCAGCTCGATGCCCAGGGTCGTGCGCCTGTTCGCGCCCCGCAGAAAGAGCAGTTGGAAATACCAGCGTTTCTTAAACGCCACGGTTAGCACAAATTTGAAGATTAGCTTCTGAATCGGCCCGGCGCGTCTTTCGTGTCGGGCCGAGTTTCGTTAGTAAGACCGTCGGCCGCTCTTCCTCTTTGGCCAGGAGTACTCATGACCAATTATTCCGTGCGTCAGTGCACGTTGTCGCGTCCTGTCGAGTTTGCCGGGATCGGCGTGCATAACGGAAGTCCGTCGCGTCTGGCCATCAAGCCCGCTCCCGCCGACTCCGGCTATATCCTCACCCGCCTTCTCGAAGACGGCACGATCGCTGGGCGTTTGCGCGTCGAGCATGATCGGGTGACGCGGACGTCGTTGTGCACCGTGATCGATCTCGGCCAGTCGGTTTCGATCGCCACGGTCGAGCACGTCCTCGCCGCATTGAGCGGGTTGGGGATCGACAATGCCGAAATCGTCGTGACCGGCGAAGAATGTCCGATCGTCGACGGCAGCGCAGAACCTTTTGTGCGCGCCATCCTCGAGGTCGGACTGCTCGCGCAGGCGCCGCGCAAGAAATTCTTGCGCATTCTGCGCACCGTCACCGTGCGCGACAACGACGCCTTCGCCATGCTCGAGCCCTATAACGGCCGGGCCTTCGACGTCGAAATCGATTTTAACTCCAAGGTCATCGGGCGTCAGCGGATGATTTTCGACTGGTCGCCGCGCCGGTTTGCCGAAGACGTGGCACCGGCACGCACCTTCGGGTTCGTGGCGCAGGCCAAGGTGTTGCGGCAGGCGGGCTACGCGCTCGGTTCGAGCCTTGAAAACTCCATCGCCATCGAGGAGGAGCGCATCGTCAATCCTGACGGGCTGCGGTTCCGCGACGAATTCGTGCGCCACAAGCTGCTCGACGCCGTGGGCGATCTGGCGCTGGCGGGGCAGCCTATTTATGGGCGGTTCAAATCCTATAAGGGCGGACATGGGCTCAACGCCCTCGTCCTCAAGTCGCTCTTTGCCAGCGAAAACAATTACGAGATCGTCGATGCAGATGCGTTGCCGCTCGAAATGGAAGCGCTGGCGGACCTCCCCGAAACGCTCACAGTCGCGCCCTACTTGCGTTCGATCGGGTGATTGGGCGATAACCCTGTCACAGTTTTGATCAGATTGCCCTATAGCGGGGTCGTCAAACGGACGCGGACGGCAGAAGTGCCGGGCAAAGAGGACGGAGTTATTCGTGGGTAGCACAGCCAACAGACGTAATATGCCCAGGGTGTTAAAGCTCGCTGCGGTTATCGCGATGGCCGGCATGCTGGCCGCCTGTTCGCCGCTGGGCATGTTTGCACGCGACAATGTCGAACCTCTGGTGCCGGCGGATCAGCTCTATTCGAGCGCCGTCACCAATATGGACGCCAACCGCTACAATGCGGCGATCCAGGACCTCGAAAAGCTTGAGCAGCAGCATCCGTTCTCCGATGAGAACGAGCGCGCAAAGGTCATGCTGACTTTCGCCAATTTCCGCTCCGGCCGGTTTGCCGAGGCAGTGCGCGCGGCCGATCGGTATCTGGCGCTCTATCCCAATGGCAGCGAGGCCGACTACGTCCTGTTCCTCAAGGGCAGTTCCTATTACCAGCAGATTACCGACATCACGCGTGACCAGGAACTGGCCGCCGACGCGATCGATACGTTCGAATTGCTGCAGTCGCGCTTCCCCAATTCTCAATATGCCGAAGAATCGCGCCAGATGGTGCTCGTGTCGCAAGACCAGGTGGCCGGCAAGGAAATGAGCGTTGGCCGCTATTATCTCGGCAATGGCCAGTTCACGGCAGCTATCAATCGCTTCAGGACGGTTGTCGAGGATCACCAAACCTCGACGCATGTGGAAGAAGCGCTGTTCCGCCTGGCAGAAGCTTATTTGCGCCTCGGACTGTCGGGTGAGTCGCAGACGGCGATCGCTGTGCTGGGCACGAACTACCCCAATTCCGAATGGTATCAGCGCGGGTTCACGCTCTTGCAGAACCAGGGTCTGGCGCCGCAGATGGTGACCGGCAACTGGATGTCCGCATAAGCGGCACTGTCGTCGCTTCTGGAATTTTAAGTGCCCCGGTCATCCCCGGGGCATTTTTCATGGTCTTGCCGAGGTGATTTTGTTCCTGTAATGTTCGCATTCAGCGAGTTGTGGATCATCTCGATCTGCGTGCCTTGGCGTTTGCAGGGTGGGTGGCCGGCGCTGTAAAGAGTGGTGCTGCAAAGTTTTTGGTCGCGCGTTCGATCGGCAGGGGCTCTCGTCCTTCCGTAGCGCTTTAGCCGAATGGGAGCCGCTGGAGCGATGCTGAACACGCTGTCGGTCCGCAACATCGTTTTGATCGATCAACTCGATCTTGCGTTCGAAAACGGGCTGACCGTTCTGACCGGCGAGACCGGGGCGGGCAAATCGATCCTGCTCGACGCGTTGACGCTTGCGCTGGGCGGACGCGGAGACGCGGCTCTGGTGCGCGAGGGGGCCGATAGCGGACAGGTCGTGGCGGTGCTCTCGCTGCCCGAAAGCCATCCCGCGCGCGTGCTGCTGCGCGAGAACGAAATTTCCGACGACGCCGAGATTATCCTGCGCCGCGTTCAGCACGCGGATGGGCGAACGCGCGCGTTTATCAACGACCAGCCGGTTTCGGCCGGGTTGCTCAAATCGGTCGGCGCGCTGCTCGTCGAGGTGCATGGGCAGCATGATGATCGGGCGCTGATCGATGTGGCGACGCATCGCGCGCTGCTCGACGTATTTGGCGGCTATGAACGCGAGCTGGCTGCAGTGAGTGCCGCGCAAATTGCGCTGGTTGCCGCGCAGAAGGCCGTGGACGTTCAGCGGGCGCGGGTGGAAAAAGCGGCGCGGGAAGAGGACTACGCGCGCCATGTCGTCGAAGAGCTTTCGGCCCTGAAGCCCGAAGCCGGCGAGGAGGACGCCTTGTCGGAGCGCCGGCAGTGGCTGATGGGGCTGGAAAAGGCGGCGGGCGAAGTCAACGACGCCGACGAAATTCTCAATGGCACCAACGCGCCGGGGCCTATCCTCGCCATGCTGCTGCGGCGATTGACGCGCAAATCGGACGCCGAGGCGCAGCTTTTCGCGCCTATGGCCGAGGCCGTGGACCAGGCGCTGGTGGCCCTCGATGCAGCCAGCGAATCTCTCGATGCCATCCGGCGCGAGATGGCGTTCGATCCGCGTGAACTCGAGCAGGTCGAAGAGCGGTTGTTTGCGCTCCGGGCGGCTGCGCGCAAGCATCAGGTGGAGTGCGATGCGCTGCCGGGTGTCTTGGCTACCTATGCTGCGGAGATCGAGGCGCTGGAGACCGGGGCGGAGGCGTTGGTTGCGCTGGAGGCGTCGCTCAAAGAGGCCGATGCCGACTATCGCAAGGCCGCGGGCGTCTTGAGCAAAGCGCGCGAGAAGGCAGCGACCGCACTGTCGCGCGCTGTCGAGACCGAGTTGCCCGATCTCAAACTCGGGGCGGCTAAATTCATTGTCGACCGGCAGGTCGACGAGGATCGCGTATCGCCCTATGGATTCGATCAGATCGGGTTCCATGTGCAGACCAACCCGGGCACGGCGCCGGGGCCGATGATGAAAGTGGCGTCGGGGGGCGAATTGAGCCGCTTTCTTCTGGCGCTCAAGGTGGTGCTGGCCGACAAGGGCTCGGTGCCGGTGCTGATCTTCGATGAGATCGATACGGGTGTTGGCGGGGCGGTTGCAGATGCCATCGGCAAGCGGTTGGCGCGGCTGGCCCATTCGGTGCAGGTTTTGACGGTGACCCACGCCCCGCAGGTGGCAGCGCGAGCCGCGACGCATCTGCTGATCGAAAAGCAGGCGATCGATGAGGGTGCGTTCATGCGCACGCATGTGCGTCCGCTCGACACCTCGGCGCGCGGCGAAGAGGTGGCGCGGATGCTGGCCGGCGCGGTGATTACCGATGAGGCGCGAGCGGCGGCGAAGCGGTTGATGAGTGAAGTTGGCGTGTGAGTGAGGTTTCGATGAACAATCCGGAGGCAGAGCGCCTGAGCATCGAGGATGCCAAGGCAGAGCTCGATCGGCTGCATGGGGTCATCGAAAAGGCCGATCGCGCCTATTATCAGGAAGATGCGCCGGAGATTTCCGACGCCGATTACGATACGGCGCGGCGTCGATATCTGGAGATCGAAGCGGCCTATCCCGAATTGCGGCGTGAGGATTCCGTCTCCGAGCGCGTAGGTGCCGCGCCCGCGGAAGGGTTCACCAAGGTGCGGCACACGGTGCCGATGCTCTCGCTGGGCAATGCGTTCGACGATAATGACGTCGCCGATTTCGTGGCGCGGGGGCACAAGTTTTTCGAGCGCGACAAGGATATCGAACTGGCGTTCACCGCAGAGCCCAAGATCGACGGGCTGTCGGCTTCGTTGCGCTACGAAAACGGTGTTTTCATGCGTGGGGCGACGCGCGGAGACGGGACCGAGGGCGAGGACATTACGGAGAATCTAAAGACCATTGCCGACGTGCCGAAGACGCTGATCGGAACGGGGTGGCCTGACGTGCTGGAGGTTCGGGGCGAAGTCTATATGACGCATGCCGATTTTGCAGCGCTCAAGGCGCGGTCCGCGGCGGAAGGCGGGCAGGATTACGTCAATCCGCGCAATACGGCGGCCGGATCGCTGCGGCAGAAGGACCCGTCGGTGACGGCGAAACGGAATTTGCGGTTTTTTGCCTATGGCTGGGGGGAGGTCAGCGCGCCGATCGCGTCGACGCAGTTTGAGGCGGTGCAGCGGCTTGGCGAATGGGGGTTCGTCGTCAACGATCTGATGATCCGGACGACGCGCGTCGAGGAGCTCCTGGAGCATTACCGGGCGATCGAGGCGCAGCGGGCGACGCTGGGGTATGATATCGACGGGGTCGTTTACAAGCTGGACAGGCTCGACCTGCAGCAGCGCTGGGGGTTCGTCTCGCGGGCGCCGCGCTGGGCGATCGCGCATAAGTTTCCCGCCGAGCAGGCGACGACCATCCTCAACGCCATCGATATCCAGGTTGGGCGCACAGGCACTCTGACGCCGGTGGCGCGTTTGCAACCGGTGACCGTGGGTGGCGTGGTCGTGGAAAACGCGACGCTGCACAATGAAGACTATATCGCCGGGCGGGATTCGACGGGGGCGCCCATCAGGGATGGGGTCGATATCCGCGTTGGCGATACGGTGATCGTGCAGCGGGCGGGGGACGTGATCCCGCAGATCGTTGCCGTCATCACCGAAAAGCGGCCCGAGACCGCAGTGCCTTATGTCTTTCCAGACCGATGCCCGCAATGCGGGTCGGAAGCGGTGCGCGAGGTCAATCCCAAGACCGGCAAGGAAGATGCGCGGCGGCGGTGCACCGGCGAGCTGATCTGCCCGGCGCAGACCATCGAAAATCTCAGGCATTTCGTCTCGCGCAACGCCCTCGATATCGACGGGTTCGGGGCCGAGAATGTTGATCTCTTTCACTCCGAGGGGCTTATCAAGACGCCTGCCGATATTTTTACGCTGCATCAAAAGCGCGAGGCCGTGCAGGCGGCGCTCTACAAACGGCGCGAGGCGCAGGCAGAGGAGCGCGCACGCGCCAGCGGCAAGGAAAGAAAGAACGTGCGGGCCGCCGATCAGCGCAATTACGCCGGTCTGGACAAGCTGTTTGCCGCGATCGACGCCCGGCGCGAACCCGAACTCGATCGATTCATTTTCGCGCTCGGCATCCGCCATGTGGGGGAAACGACGGCGGCGATGTTTGCCAAGGCTTTCGGCACCTTCGCGGCGTTCCGCGAGATTGCCGAGAAGGCGGGGCATGGCGACGCCGAGGCGCATGGCGCGTTGATCGGGATCGATGGGATCGGCGATACGGTGGTTCAATCGGTCTCCAGTTTTTTCGCCAATGAACGCAATGAGAGCGCGATCAGTGCGCTTTTGGACGAGGTGCGCCCACGCGAATATGTCGTGACCATAGCCGAAAATAGCGTTGTTGCCGGCAAGACCGTGGTCTTCACCGGGAGCCTCGAGCGGATGTCGCGAACCGAGGCCAAGGCGATGGCGGAGCGGCATGGCGCCAAGGTCGCGGGCTCGGTTTCGGCCAAGACCGATCTCGTGGTTGCGGGGCCGGGCGCAGGCAGCAAGCTCAAGGAAGCGGAAAAGCATGGTGTCGAGGTAATCACCGAAGACGAATGGTTCGAGCGGGTGGGACAATGATCGCGCGTTTTCTGGCTGGGGTCATTGTTGTGCTTGGACTTGTCGCACCGCTTGCGGCACAGGAGACCACGGCGGATCGGCTGCGCGCGCATCTTTACGCGGGTGAACTCGCCGAAGGACTGGCGGCCATGGAGGCGCTTGAGGACGACGAGGCCAGGTTTGGGCTTGGCGTGTTCACGCTGTTTTCCGGGATAGAGGCCATGGCGCAGGCGCTCTGTCGACATGGCTTTAACCCTGAACGCGGGATTGCCGTGGGGCCGTTTTTCGGGATGGCTTCGCCTGATGAACAGGGCCGGGTGCCCGAACCTTTAAGCTATGAGGATCTGCGCGGCTACATATCCGATTTCGTTGCCGCAATGGATGCCGCGCGCCCCTTGCTGCTGGCTGCGTCGGAGGGAGAGTTCGCCGTCGAGATCGACGTGATGGCGATCAGGGTCGATCTCGACGGCGACGGGGTTGCCGGGGAAGCCGAAACGATCGGCGCGTTCCTGGCGCTTGCGGCCCAGACCGGGGAGCGGCTGGACATGGGGTCGGGCATGGCGCCCGATCTCGATATGCCGGTGCATGTCTTTGCGTTCGATGCTGCGGACGCGATCTGGATGGCCGGTTATTCGCAGGTTCTGGCAGCGCAAGGCGATTTTCTGCTCGCCCATGATTTTTCGGCGTTTTTCGACGCCGCGCTGCACCGATTATTTCCCGGTGCGGGGCTGCCGATGGAGAGCCGTCCGAGTACGGGCAGTTTGTTCATGGAGCGCGATTCCGATGCGCTTTTGGCCGATGCCATCGCCATGGTGCATACTGTGAACTGGTCCGTAATCGATCGGGAGCGGCTTATCGGCGTGCGCGAGCGGGCGCTTGAGGTGCTCGATCTCTCGCGCCAGAACTGGACGGCGATCCTTGCGGAAACCGATGATCATCTTGAGTTCATTCCCTCGCCGCGCCAGACCTCGCAGTTTGCGACCCTTGGTGTCAGCAAGGAAACCGTGGACGCATGGCTGACGACGCTCGATGTCGCCGAGGCGATCGTGCGCGGAGAGCTGCTTTTGCCCCATTGGCGGTTCGAGGGCGTGGGATTTGATCTTTCAGCCTGGGTCGAGGGCGCTGAGCGCACCGACTTCGTGCTGCTGTTCACCGGGCTCGACGCTTTGCCCTATCTCAAGGAAGGCGAGATCGCCGATGCGGAGTCGTTTGCGGCGGCAAATGCGGTGTTCGGCGGTTCGATCTGGAATTATGCGCTGTGGTTCAATTGAGGGCAGATGCCCTGCGACTTTGAATGCCGATCCCCGGGGTTAGCCGGGGATCGGTTTGACGGATCAGATCGGGGCGGTGGCCTGGTCGAGCCAGCCGCGGGTCTGGGTGTCGAGGTGTGGTCCAATCTCCCGTGAGACACGGGCGTGATAGGCATTGAGCCAATCGCGTTCCGCAGCGTCGAGGAGTTCTACGGCAATCAGCCGGCGGTCGATGGGGGCGAGCGTCAACGTTTCAAAATCGAGATAGCCGGGAAAGTCTTCGCTCTCCTGGACGACGATCAGGTTTTCTATCCGAATGCCGTACTGGCCCTCAAGGTAGTAGCCCGGCTCATTGGAGAGCACCATGCCCGCTTCGAGCGGCACGGTATAGCTCGGGGCGATGCCGGCCGGTCCTTCATGGACCGATAGAAACGCGCCGACGCCGTGGCCCGTGCCGTGATTATAGGTCTTGCCGATCTGCCAGAGAAACTGGCGGGCCAGAGCATCGATCTGGGATCCCGCCGTGCCGGCTGGAAAGCGTGCGCGAGAGATCGCGATCATGCCCTTGAGGACCCGTGTGAAGCGGTCTTTCTGCTCGTCGGTTGCGGGGCCTGAGGCCATGGTGCGGGTTATGTCGGTGGTGCCCGAGAGGTATTGCCCGCCCGAATCCACCAACATCAATTCACCGGGGTTGAGGCCGCGATTGGACTTTTCCGATACGCGATAGTGGACGATGGCGCCGTTCGGGCCGGAACCGGAGATGGTTTCAAAGCTGATGTCAACGGCGGTCGGTTCGTCGCGGCGAAACGATTCCAGCATCTTGACGATGTCGATTTCGGTCAGGTCGCCATGGGGTGCAGCTTCGTCGAACCATGCGAGAAATTTGGCGACCGCTATGCCGTCAAGCTTTTGGGCTTCACGCATGCCGGCGAGTTCGACGTCGTTTTTCCGCGCTTTGGGCAAAAGGACGGGGTCGCGCTTTTCGATGAGGCGCGCTCCAGCATCCGCAAGGACCGATTTTACGCGGATGGGCGCGGTTTCGGGATCGAACCACACCGATGATTCAGCGGCTGCCAACTGGGCAAGAGCCGCTTCGAATTCGCCCTTGTCCCTGAGTTCGGCGATGCCTTCGAGCGCCTGGCGGTTTTCATCGGTGAGCTTGTTGTCGGCCACGAAAAGGGTCGGCGTCCCTTCGGCGGGGACAATCGCAAAGCCCAGAACGAAGGGATTGTGCGGCACGTCTCGGCCACGGACATTGAATAGCCAGCAGAGCGATTCTGGCAGCGTCAAAACAACGGCGTCGGCGCCGTCCTTGCTCATCGTGGTGCGGAGTTCGGCAAGCTTGGCCTCGGTCGACTTTCCGGTTCGATTGTGACCAAGCACTTCGATGGGACCCTTGGGGGCATCGGGGCGGTCGTCCCAAATGGCATCGACTGGGTTTTCAACCGGGATCAGTTCGATACCGGCATTTTCGAGCGCTTCGCGGATCGGAGCGAGGCGGCCGGGCGTGTGCAGCCATGGATCAAAACCCAGGCGCGCGCCGGCGGGGAGATGTTCAGCGAGCCATGGGCCGGGCTTGACGGTTGTCGTGTCGAGGACCGTAACCAGCGCGGTATCGGTCTGGGCCGGCGCCTGAAGCGTGTAGCGGCTGTCCACGAACAGGGCGGCGATATCGGCCGTAACGGCGGCAAGGCCGGCTGAGCCTGTGAAACCGGTAAGGTAGGCGAGGCGGGCGTCGCTGTCGGGCACATATTCGCCCTGATGCACGTCGGTGCGGGGTATGAGAATGCCGTCGATGCCCATCGCCGCAAGTTGCGTGCGCACCGCGGCAAGGCGCGGAGCGACCTGGGTGGGATCGGATTTTTCCTCGAAGGACTGATATTTGGCGTCTGGAATGGCTTTATAGTCGGGCATGATGTCTTTCCGGGTCATCGCCGCTCGTTGGCCGAAGGACGGTCGTGATCCCTTTGTCTGTTTTTGCGTTTCCGCTTTCGTTAACCGTCCATGCGCGAGGGTCATGGCTGGTTTTCCCTTTGAGGTCTAACCAACATTGACCGATGCGTCTATCTATAGGCTCGAAGGCGAAGTGAACTCGCTGCGCCAGGACTTAAGGAGAGATGCAATGGTTGAAGACAAAAGCTTCTTCCGCAAGGCACTCGATGCCATGATCGAAGCCCGCAGCCGTGAAGCGGCTCGCCAGGTCGATCGCTATTCGCGGATTTACGGGTGCGACTTCGGCGCGTCCAAGAAAGCTGAAACAAAGTAAGGTCGCCTGGGGCTAGTTCCCAGTCGATCCTATCGAACGATGAGCCCCCACGGCCTCCGCCGCAGGGGCTTTTTGTTATGCTTTTTCCAAGACCAGCGTCGTCCAGTCCTTGCGGACGATGCGGTCCTTTAGGACCATGCCCTGGCGATTATAGGCCGCGATGACGCGCTGAGCCTGGGTGTTGAGCAGGCCCGAGAGGATGATCGCGGCGCCTTTTTCGGCGATGCGCCCGATGCCCGGCGAGAGCGTCACCAGCGGCCCGGCCAGAATATTGGCGATGATCAGATCGTATGGCGCATTGCCCTGGATTGTGGTGTGATCGAGCCCGGCCGCATCGACCTCGACGATGAGATGACCGACACCGTTAAGGCGCGCGTTTTCGCGCGTGATGCGCACGGCCAAAGGATCGATGTCCGAGGCAATGACGGGGATCTTGCGTCGTTTGGCTACGGCGATGGCCAGAATGCCCGTGCCGGTGCCAACGTCGATCGGGCGCATGGGGCGCTTGCGTTTGAGGACGCGCTGGATGGCTTCAAGGCATCCGGTGGTTGTCTCGTGATGTCCGGTGCCGAAGGCCTGGGCAGCGTCGATGTGGATCGGGATTACGCCAGCAGGCGGCGGCGTGGATTCATGGCCGCCATAAACATAAAATCCCCCGGCAAGAACAGGCTTTAGCCCTTCAAGCGAGCGGGACACCCAATCGGTGTCCTCGGCGATCGGGTTGATCGCGAAGTTAACATCGCCGCCGAGCACGGTCTGGGCCAGCGCTTCGAATGCCTTGATATCGGGAGGGCTGTCGCAGGTGGCCTCGAAGAACCATTCGCCAGTGTCCTCATTTTCGTGAGCCGATGCCGTGAGCGCCAGATCATCGCGCTCCATGACCGCATCGACCAAGGCGTAGGCCTGATCCTTGGTGAGAGGCGTCGAAATCTGGTCCTGAGGCATGGTAGTCCGATCCTTTGAGGGGCGCGGCGGGTTGTGCAGCGGGGCTGTTGAGAAGTCAACAGAGCCGGGAGATTGCTCTGGACAAGGGGAAGATTTTGTTCTTTATTTGTTCCGGATTGGAGGGCGGTGCTGTGTATGGACTGATCGGGCGGATATTGGCGGTGGAGGGCCGGCGCGAGGAGTTGGTGTCGATCCTGTTGGAGAGTACGGGATCGCTGCCGGGATGCCACAGCTATATCGTGGCGCGCTGTGCGGAGCATTCGGACGGCATCAGGGTGACAGAAATCTGGGATGGGCCGGAGAGCCATAAGGGTTCATTGCAGATCGAAGCGGTAAGGGATGCGATCGCACGGGCGCGGCCGCTGATCGCGGGGTTCGACCACCGGTTCGAAACCGAGCCGGTGGGCGGGATCGGGCTCATGGCGCAATAGCGCAAGACCGATCAAGCCAAACTGCGCTGCGCAGGGCAAGGTTGGGCCGTAAGGACAAGTGGAGAGCCTTTTGGCGCGGTTCGTTGGCAAGGTGCTCTGGTATATCGAGGGCAATTTTCGCAAGGGTGTCGAACTCGATGATATCGCGGCGGCCTGCGGGGTTTCGCGTTTCCATATGTGCCGGGGCTTTGCCGCGGCGACCGGCTTGCCGGTCATGGAGTATCTGCGCGGGCGGCGGTTGACGGAGGCGGCCCGAGAGTTGGCGGCTGGCGCGCCGAGGATTCTCGATGTCGCACTGGACGCTGGATATGGCTCCCATGAAGCCTTCACGCGCGCATTTCGTGAGCGGTTCGGGCAGACGCCTGACGCCGTGCGGGATGGGTGCGCTGTCGACCCAAACCGATTTGTGGAGCCTTTGAGAATGGATAGAGTGGATGAGACAGCGGTTGCGCTGGATGAACCGCGGCGCGAGACCGGCGATGCGATGACGATTATTGGCCTTGCGCGGCGCTATGGCTATCGCGACGTTGGAGGCATTCCGGCGCAATGGACGGCGTTCCAGGCGTTTGAGGGCACGCTCGGGGAGGATAAGGGCGTGTGGTTCGGGCTGTGCGATGCGTTCGACGAGGCCGAGGGAACGTTCCGCTATACCTGCGGGGTTCGCGCGGCCGCGCCGCACGCGGTGCCGCCGGAACTCGAGCAGATCAAAGTGCCGGCCCAGACCTATCTGGTTTTTGCCCACAAGAGCCATATCTCGCAACTGCGGCACACGATGAATGAGATCTGGAGCCGATATCTGCCATCCTCGCCGTTTGAAGCGGATGGGTCAGCGCCGATGTTCGAGCTCTACGATGAAAAGTTCGATCCCCATACCGGGCTGGGTGGTATCGAAATCTGGATTCCGATCAAGGCGTAAGCGCTATCAGAGGCGGTCGATCAGGGGCTTTAGCTCGGCGAGGGAGGCAATTTTGAAAAAGCGTGGTGAGCCATTTTTGGGCTCATCGGCGCGTTCGTAGTCCCAGGTCAGGTCGTGGGGGACGTAGGTGCCCCAGCCGCCCGCCTCAATGGCGGGGATCACGTCGGAGCGCAGCGAGTTGCCGACCATCATGGCGCGCTCCGGGCCGTCACCGTGGCGAGAAAACGCGCGGGCATAGGTCGCTGGCGATTTGTCTGAGACGATCTCGACCGCGTCGAAAAACTCACCGAGGCCGGACTGCGCGAGTTTGCGCTCCTGATCGAAAAGGTCGCCCTTGGTGATGAGGACCAGCGTGTGGTCGGCGGCGAGGGCTTCCAGCGTCTCATGGACGTGGGGCAGCGTCTCGATGGGATGGGAGAGCATTTCGCGACCGGCGTTGACGATGCGCCCGATGATGTCGCCGGGTACCTTGCCATCGGTGACCTCGATGGCGGTCTCGATCATGGACAGCGTGAAGCCCTTTATCCCGAAGCCGTAATGGGCGAGATTGCGCTTTTCGGCATCCAGAAGACGAGCGGCCAAGTGCTCGGGCTCGGCGTAGTCGACAAGGAGTTCGGTGAAATGCCGCTCGGTCAGACGAAAAAAGTGCTCGTTTTGCCAGAGCGTGTCGTCTGCATCAAAGCCGATGGTGCTGAGGGTCTGCATATCCGATGTTTGCCACGGCTGAACGCGATGCGATAGAGAGAATTCGGGAGGAGATTTGGATGCTTGTGGATGTCTCAAAGGCACCGGACGGACCATTCGAGCAGCGGTTCAAGGATGGCACGCTTGCAGCCGAGGGGCGCGTCGTCGATGGCCTGAAAGACGGTCATTGGCGGTTCTATCTCAAGGACGGCACGCTCAAGGCGGAGGGCCATTACGAACGCGACCGCTTCGTGGGGCGTTGGGTCTGGTTTCGCGCCAATGGAGGCAAACTGCAGGAGGGCGGTTTTGTCGACAACGTGCAGGATGGCCCCTGGACGCGCTGGCACGACAACGGTCAGGTGTGGGACACCGGGCACTACAAGATGGGCAAGAAGGCTGGCAGATGGACGGTTTTCGATGCCAGTGGCAGCGTGAAATCGGAAAAAATCCATCCAGAATAACAGGCGGTCAGGCGTCGAGTTCTTTTTCGAGCCGCGACATGAGCCCTGCTGCGTTTCGGGCGTAGTCGCCGATCCAGCGGTCGTGAATATCCTTGATGGGCAGTGCGTTGAGATGGTTCCAGCGCTCGCGACCGTCCTTGCGCGCCACAATGAGCCCAGCTGCTTCGAGAACGCGGATGTGCTGCATCACCGTGCAGCGGTCGATCTCAGGGAAAAGGGCGACGAGCGTGCCCGTGGTTTTCGGTTCATCCTTTAGCGCATCAAGCATCGCGCGGCGGCGCCTGTCGCTCAACGCCTTGAAAATACGGTCCGAATCATCTTGGCTTGACATGTTATATTTTTATAACATAATGGGTAAATCCGCAAGCAGAGGTGAGGACCATGGAGTTCAAATTCACGATATCGGGCCGGATATCAAAGCCGGTGCACGAGGTGTTCGAGGCCGTGGCCGACCCCCAAAAGCTTTCGGGGTATTTCACCACCGGCGGAGCGAAGGGGCGGCTGAAAACCGGGGCAGTGGTCACCTGGGATTTCCATGATTTTCCGGGCGCGTTTCCGGTCAATGTCGTCGAAGTGGTCCCGGACCAAAAGATCGTCCTCACCTGGGGCGCGGCGCCCGAAGGTGATGAGACCGGCAATTACGATACGACGGTGACCATGACCTTCGCGCCGCTTGACGACAATACGCGGACGCTGGTGTCGATCACCGAAGAGGGGTGGAAACAGACCGAGACCGCATTGAAATCATCCTATGGGAATTGCGAGGGCTGGACGTTCATGCTTTCCGCAATGAAGGTTTATGTCGAGCACGGCATCAATCTGCGCGAGGGGTTCTATAAGTAGGAGGCGGACATGCCCAATGTCACGGCGCGAACCGAGCATCGGTTTTCAAACCACAGCGCGGAGCAGGTCCATAAGGCGTGGCTCGACCCTGACATGGTGAGAGCCTGGATGACCCGCAACGTCCAGACAAGAGCGCCGTCGGCGCAGGTGACGCGGATCGAGATCGATCCAAGGGTGGGCGGTCGATACTTTTTCGAGTCGGTCGAGGAGGGCGAGGCGTCACCAGGCTGGGGCAATTATCGGGCCATAGAGCCGGGGCGCGTGCTCGTTTTCACGTGGTTCGTGACGCCCGAGGAGGAAGACGAGGACAATTCCACCGTTACGCTGACGCTTAGCCCCTCCGGGAACGGGTGTGTAGCGACCATGACTCATGAAATGGATGAGGAATGGGCTGATTATATCGAGCCGACCGCCAAGGCGTGGAATGGGATGTTGAAAGCGATCGAGGCGACGATTTAGGTGGTGCGCCGGGATGTCGCTCCGCTCGCCTGACCCCGGCTCCCGCCCTATCCGGATACGCCGGGGTCACTCGGCAAACAATGCATCGATGCGAAGGCGGGCGATGCGCTCGACCTGGGCGCAGGCGGTGGCAAATTCGGTGTCGCGGTCGTTGTCGATCCGGCGTTTGAAGGCGTCGAGAATCGAGGCCTTCGTGTTGTCGCGGACGGCGATGATGAAGGGAAAGCCGAACTTTTCGACATAGCGCGTGTTGAGGTCGGTGAAGGTCTGGCGCTCGGTATCGGTCAGGGCATCGAGCCCGACGGAGGCTTGTTCGGCGGTGGAGTCTGCGGTGAGCCGTTTGGCGGCGGCGAGTTTCCCCGCGAGATCGGGATGGGCGTTCAGAACCCCGAGGCGCTCGTCCGGGCTGGCCATGCGGAACTGGTTGCGCAGCGCGAAATGAATGCCGAGTGGCGTATCATTGGCCGGTGCGAGTTCGGCCTCCCAGGTGCGTTGTGCGATGAAGGGTGAGTGTTCGAAGACGCCGCCGAATGTCGACATGAATGTTTCAGCATCCATCTGCGAAGGCACCAGCCGCGGTGCCTTGTAGGGGTGGGCCTCTGCCCAGTGGTTGGCGATATCGATGCGGCGGGCGATCCAGATTTTTTCGAACCCCTGGATGTAGTCCACGAAGCGCTTGAGGCCCCCGAACCGTCCGGGTTGGCCGACCAGCCGACAGTGAAGCCCTATGCTCATCATTTTCGGCGCGCCTTGCTCTCCCTCGCGATAAAGGCAGTCGAAACTGTCCTTGAGCGCCTGGAAAAACTCCTCGCCATTGGCAAAGCCGGAGGCGGTGACGAAGCGCATGTCATTGTTGGAGAGCGTATAGGGGATAATCAGCTGCGGCCGGGCGTTGTGCATTCGCCAATAGGGTAGGTCATCGTCGTAAGTGTCTGAGATGTAGGCGAAATGTCCGGTTTCGGAAACGAGGTCGACGGTATTGAGCGAACAGCGGCCAGTGTACCAGCCTTGTGGCCGCGAACCTGTCGCGACCGTATGCAGACGGATGGCTTCGGCGATCTGGGCGGCCTCGACCTCTCGCGGCATATCCTTGTGTTCGACCCATTTATAGCCGTGGCTGGCGATCTCCCAATCGGCATCAAGCATGGCCTGAACCTGTTCGGGGGCGCGCATCAGGGCGGTGGCGACACCATAGACGGTGACCGGCAGATTGGCTTGGGTGAACAGGCGATGCAGGCGCCAGAAGCCCGCGCGGGCGCCGTATTCATACATGGATTCGATGTTCCAATGGCGCGCATCCGGCCAAGGCGCGGCGCCAACGACGTCGGCGAGAAAGGCCTCTGAGGCCTGATCGCCGTGCAGGATATTGTTTTCGCCGCCCTCTTCGTAGTTGAGCACGAATTGCACGGCCACATTGGCGCCGCCGGGCCAGTTGGCGTGCGGGGGATTGGCGCCGTAACCGGCGAGATTGCGGGGATAACGCATGGCGGGCTCCGTTCGGACGGCTCTAGAATTGACTGCAAGTTAGACACGAAATTTTCGACCATGTGGTAAAAAATTTTGGGTTCGCCCCCTTTCGCCATGCGTTTTTTGGGTTGATAGTCCTGGGGTTTGCCTCACGATTATTGGACACGCAATGACTGGATTTGGACGGCTGACCACGCATGTGCTCGACACCGCAAACGGGCATCCGGCGCGGGGGATGACCATCGATCTTTATCGGGTCGACGGTGATGAGGCGAAGTTCGAAAAGTCAGTAATAACCAATGATGACGGGCGCTGCGACGCACCATTGCTCGAGGGGGAAGCGCTGGCGCCGGGTGCTTATCGGTTGTGTTTCCACGCTGGTGATTATTTCAGTCGGGTCAGTGGCTTACCCGTAGAGTTTCTGGATGTGATTCCGGTCGATTTTCGCGTCGGGGATGCCACGAGGCATTACCATGTTCCGCTTCTTGCCTCGCCTTTTGGCTATTCCACCTATCGTGGGAGCTGAGACTTGGAAACGCGCGCGGCTATCCGCTTCTATCTCAACGATCGTCTGATCGAGCTCACGGCGATGGAGCCGGATCGCACGCTGCTCGACTTCCTGCGTCTGGACCGCATGCTGCGCGGCACCAAGGAGGGGTGCGCCGAAGGCGATTGCGGCGCGTGTACCGTGCTCGTGGGGCGATCGACCGCTGCCGGCCTGCACTACCAACCTGCCAATGCGTGCATCGCCTTTGTGTCGATGCTGGATGGCGCGCATGTCGTGACCGTCGAGCACCTGAAGGGCCGCGACGGTGGACTGCATCCGGTGCAGCAGGCGCTGGTCGATTATCACGGGAGCCAGTGCGGGTTTTGTACGCCGGGGTTTGTCATGAGCCTTTACGGGCTGTGGCTGGGCAACCCCAACCCTTCCTTGCCGGACATCGAAAAGGCGCTGCAGGGCAATTTGTGCCGCTGCACCGGCTATGCTCCTATTATGCGCGCGGCGCAGGCTGTGTCCAATTATGGGGCGGCGGTGGAGGATGCCTTAAATGTCGAGCGCGCCGACATCGTCGAAAAGCTCGGCGCGTTGAAGGACGGGCGCCGGGTGGTTGTTGAAGGCGGGCGCGGCAAGACCGTCATCCCGGCCGATGTCGACGATCTGGCGGCGGTGCTCGAGGACATGCCCGATGCGACGCTCGTGGCAGGTGCGACCGATGTCGGGCTTTGGGTGACCAAATTCATGCGCGACATCGCGCCGGTGGTCCTGATCGGTCATCTGATGAATGAGATTTCCATAGTCGACGGTCGCGTGGTCTTTGGCGCGGGCGTGAGTTACGCGCGGGCGTTCGAGACCATCGCCAAGCATATCCCGCAGTTGGTCGAACTGTTCGACCGGATCGGCGGGGCGCAGGTGCGCGCCATGGGGACGATCGGGGGGAATATTGCCAACGGGTCGCCCATTGGGGATATGCCGCCGCCGCTGATCGCGCTGGGGGCTGAGGTGACGTTGCGCAAGGGTGGTGCGCGTCGCGTGATGCGGCTCGAGGATTTCTTTATCGCCTATGGCAAGCAGGACCGGGCGAAGGGCGAGTTCGTGGAGACGATTTCCGTCCCGCTGCCAGAGGCCGACGAATTTTTCGGCGTCCACAAGGTCACCAAGCGGCGGGATGAGGACATCACGGCGACGCTGGGCGCGTTTCGCGTGCGGGTGGTCGATGGCGTCGTCGCCGAGGCGGTGATTGCCTATGGCGGCATGGCCGCGACGCCCAAGCGGGCGCGTGCGGTGGAGGAAGCGCTGGTGGGCAAGACGTGGTCGATCGAGAGTGTCGAGGCGGCGCTGGGCGCGTTCGAAGAGGATTTTCAACCGCTTTCCGATTGGCGGGCGAGCGCGGACTATCGAATGTTGGCGGCGAAGAATTTATTGAAGCGGTTTTATTTCGAGAACACCGAGGGGCCGAGCCATATCGTTCGGCATGAGGTGCTCGCATGACTGCTCTCGACGCAAAGCCGGCCATACGGGGTGGGGTGCATTCGGCGCAGAGCCATGATTCCGGGCACAAGCATGTCTCGGGCACGGCGGAATATATCGACGACATGCTCGAGCCGGCGGGGACGCTGCATGCGTATCTGGGGCTATCGACCTGTGCGCATGGTGAAATCCGGTCGCTGGGGCTCGAAGCGGTTAGGGCCGCGCCGGGGGTCGTGGGCGTTCTGACGGCTGACGACGTGCCGGGGCACAACGATATTTCCCAGCCGGGCAAGCATGACGAGCCTATTTTCGCCGAAACACGGGTGGAGTTTTACGGACAGCCGCTGTTTGCGGTGGTGGCGACGACGCGGGAAGCAGCACGTCGGGCGTCGCAGCTGGCGCAGGTGAGTTACACCGAATTGCCGTTTGCGCTCGATGTCGGCGTGGCGCGAGAGGCTGGTGCGACGCTCGTTACGCCGGGCATGACGCTGGAGCGAGGCGATGTGGCTGCGGGGTTGGCAGGCGCCAAGCATCGGGTGACCGGCACCATGGAAATCGGCGGGCAGGATCACTTTTACCTCGAAGGGCACATCGCCATGGCGATCCCTGGCGAGGACGACGAGGTGACGGTTCATTCCTCGACCCAGCATCCGAGCGAGGTGCAGCACATGGTGGGGCATGCGCTGGGCGTGCCGTCGAATGCGGTCAATGTTGTCGTTCGGCGCATGGGCGGCGGGTTTGGGGGCAAGGAGACGCAGAGCAATCTGTTTGCCGCGGTGGCGGCGATTGCCGCAAAGAAATTCAATCGTGCCGTGAAGATCCGGCCCGACCGCGACGACGACATGATCGCAACGGGCAAGCGGCATGATTTCGTCGTCGACTATGAGGTCGGCTATGACGACGACGGGCGGATCGAGGCTGTGGATGCGGTGTTTGCGGCGCGGTGCGGGTTTTCGGCCGACCTGTCGGGGCCGGTGACGGACCGGGCGCTGTTTCATGCGGACAATGGGTATTTTTATCCTGCTGTGCGGCTCAAGAGCCAGCCGCTTAAGACCAACACTGTGTCCAACACCGCGTTTCGCGGGTTTGGTGGACCCCAGGGCATGGTGGGGTGCGAGCGCTGGATCGAGGACATCGCCTACGCATTGGGCAAGGATCCGCTTGATGTGCGCAAGGCCAATTTTTATGGGCAGGGCGAGCGGAATTTGACGCCCTATCATCAGGCGGTCGAAGACAACATCATCTGCCGCGTCGTCGATGAACTGGAAGCGAGCGCTGACTATCGCGGGCGGCGTGCTGAGATCATCGCGTTCAACAGGAACTCGAAAGTACTAAAGCGCGGGATTGCGCTGACGCCGGTCAAGTTCGGGATCAGCTTTACGCTGACGGCCTATAATCAGGCCGGTGCACTGGTGCATGTCTATCGCGACGGGTCGGTGCACCTCAACCATGGCGGCACCGAGATGGGGCAGGGGCTCTACGTCAAGGTGGCGCAGGTTCTGGCCGATTGTTTCCAGATCGATCTCGACAAGGTCAAGATCACTGCGACGACGACGGGCAAGGTGCCCAACACTTCGGCGACGGCGGCGTCGTCGGGGTCCGATCTGAACGGAATGGCTGCAGCCAATGCGGCGGAACAGATCAAGGACCGATTGGTCAAATTCGCGATCGAAAAGTTCAACGTGCCCGAGGATGCGATAAGCTTCGAGCCAAATTGCGTGCTGGTGGGCAACCAGCGCTATCAATGGGCCGATTTCATCGACCAGGCGTATCTGGCACGGGTGCAGCTCTCGGCGGCGGGATTTTACAAGACGCCCGATATTCACTGGGACCGCGCGGCGGGGCGGGGCAAGCCGTTTTACTATTTCGCCTATGGCGCCGCGTGCTCCGAGGTCGTGGTCGATACGCTGACCGGCGAATACATGGTGGAGCGCGTCGACGTTTTGCACGACGTGGGCAAGTCGCTCAATCCGGCCATCGATATCGGGCAGATCGAGGGTGGGTTCGTTCAGGGCATGGGGTGGCTGACCACCGAGGAATTGTGGTGGGACGACAAGGGGCAGCTACGGACGCATGCGCCATCGACGTACAAGATTCCGGTGGTTTCGGATGTGCCCAAAGTGTTCAACGTCAAGCTGGCCGAGTGGTCGGTGAACACGGCGCCGACCATCCGGCGTTCCAAGGCGGTGGGCGAGCCGCCGTTCATGCTGGCGATTTCGGTGCTCGAGGCCATCTCGATGGCGGCGGCGAGCGTTGCGGATTACAGGATCGCACCGCGCATGGATGCGCCGGCGACGCCGGAAAGGGTGCTGATGACGGTCGAGCGACTGCGACGTGAGGCGGTGGGGTCGTGAGTGTGGTGTCAGCTGAGGGGGGCGCTGCGGTGCTGGTGGGGCGATACGCATGAGCGTGACGCCAAAGCAAATCCGCGATTTTTTGGATCGGCATCCGCAATCGGTTCTCGTCGAAGTCACCGAGGCCAAGGGGTCCACGCCGCGGGAGGCGGGGGCGTGGATGGTGGTGGCACCGGATGCGGCGATCGGGACCATTGGTGGCGGGCAGCTCGAGTTTCTGGCAATCGCGCGGGCGCGGGAGGCGCTGGCGTCCGGGGAGGCGGCTGCGGCGCTGGATATCCCGCTGGGGCCGGAGATCGGGCAGTGCTGCGGTGGGCGCGTTGCAATCGGGATGCGCACGGTGAACGCCGATGTGGCACAGGATGCGCGGGTGCGCGCCGAGGCCGAGTATATAAAGCGGCCGCATGTCTATGTGTTTGGTGCGGGTCATGTTGGCAATGCGCTGGGGCAGGCGCTGTCGCTTTTACCGTTGCGGACGTTGCTCGTGGACAACAGGGCAGCCGAGATTGCCAAGGTTCCGGCAGGCGTCGAGGCGCGACATGTGCCGGTGGCCGAGGCGCTTGTGCGCGAAGCGCCGGCGAGGTCTGCATTCGTGGTTCTAACCCACGACCATGGGCTCGATTTTCTCATAGCATCGGAAGCACTTATGCGCGGGGATGCGGATTATGTGGGGATGATCGGGTCGAAGACGAAGAAGGCCACGTTTAAAAGCTGGCTTTCGGATATGGGGTTGGGTACCGGGCTGATGGATCGGCTGACCATGCCGATCGGCGGGACCGATGTGCATGACAAGCGGCCAGAAGTGATTGCTGCGCTGACCGCTGCGGAAATCATCCGCGCGTTGGCGGTCGAAACTGCTGTTGGGGCATAGACCGAGATGACCGATTTTACGCTGTTTTGGGAATGGCTGGCGTTCGCCGTGCGGTGGAGCCATGTGATCGTGGGGATCGCGTGGATCGGGTCGTCGTTCTATTTCATCGCGCTCGATCTGGGGCTGCGCAAGCATGCGGGGCTCCCGGCAGGCGTGCAGGGCGAAGAGTGGCAGGTGCATGGGGGCGGGTTCTACCACATCAACAAATATATGGTGGCGCCGCCCAACCTTCCCGAACACCTGATCTGGTTCAAATGGGAGAGCTACACGACCTGGCTGACCGGGTTCGCGATGCTGATCATCGTCTATTACGCCGGGGCCGATCTGTTTTTGATCGACCGCACGGTGTTCGACGTCGATGCGCCAATGGCGATTGCCATTTCGCTCGCCTCGTTGGGGCTAGGCTGGGTGCTGTACGACCTCTTGTGCAAATCGCCTTTGGGCAAAAGCCAGACCGGGCTGATGCTGGTGCTGTTCGCGATCCTGCTCGCCATGTCGTGGGGCTATATGCAGGTGTTCACCGGCCGGGCGGCGTTTCTGCATATGGGCGCGTTTACGGCGACGATCATGTCGGCCAACGTCTTTTTTATCATCATCCCGAACCAGAAAAAGATCGTGGCTTCGATGAAGGCGGGCGAGGCGCCCGATCCGGCGCTGGGGGCGCAGTCCAAGCAGCGCAGCGTGCACAACAATTACCTCACGCTGCCCGTGCTGTTTTTCATGCTGTCGAACCATTATCCGCTGGCGTTCGCCACCGAATATAGCTGGGCGATTGCGGGCCTGATCTTCTTGATCGGGGTGCTGATCCGGCATTTCTTCAACACGATGCATTCGACCGGGCGGAAAGAACATTGGACGTTCGCCGTGGCGCTGATCTTGTTCATCGGAATCATCTGGTTGTCGAGCTATCCCAAGGCGCGCGCAGAGGTCGACACCGTAAGCGATACGGCGCAAAGCTTCATGGCCGATCCGCATTTCCAGCAGGCCTCCGATATCGTTCAAGGCCGATGCGCAATGTGCCATGCGGCGCAGCCGGGCTATGAGGGCGTCCACATGGCCCCCAAGGACGTGCGGCTCGATACGCCCGAGTTGATCGCCGAGCATGCGCGGGAAATCTACATCCAGTCCGCGCGCAGCCATGCCATGCCGCCGGGGAATGTGTCGTTCATGACGGACGAGGAGCGGGCGATGCTTGTCGTCTGGTACCAGTCGGTGACCGGGGAGCAGAGCCTGTGACGGCAAAAATTCTGCGCGGCCGGGTTCTGACTTTCGTGTCCGAACCAAACGGGCCGGACGATCACGAGAGCTATCGCTATATCGAAGACGGAGCGGTGGTGGTCGATCAGGGCCAGATCGTCTCGGTGGGCGAATACAATGATGGGCTCAAGCTCGCGGCGCCCAGGGCCGAGGTGATCGACCATCGCCCGGGCCTGATCCTGCCCGGCTTCATCGACACCCACATCCACTACCCCCAGATGCAGGTGATCGGCTCCTACGCCAAGGATCTCCTGGAATGGCTCAACACCTACACCTTCGTTGAAGAGCAGCGCTTTGCCGATGCCGGGCATGCGGCGCGGATTGCGTCGCTGTTTTGCGACGAATTGGTGCGGCATGGGACAACGACCGCGGCGGTCTATTGCACCGTGCATCCGCAATCGGCTGAGGCGTTTTTCACCGAAGCGAGAAAGCGCGATATGCGCATGATCGCCGGCAAGGTGATGATGGATCGCAACGCGCCCGAAGGGCTTCGCGATACGCCACAGCGCGGCTATGACGAGAGCAAGGCGCTGCTGGAAAAATGGGATGGGTTGGGGCGCCTGCACTATGCGATAACGCCGCGGTTTGCGCTCACCTCGACGCACGAACAGTTGGAGATGACCCAGGATCTGGTGCGGGAATTTCCCGATGCGTATGTCCAGACGCATGTGAACGAGAGCCTTGGCGAGATCGCGTTTGCCAAGGAGCTGTATCCGAACCTGCCGGACTATGTGGGGATTTACGAGCACTACGGTCTCTTGGGTCCAAAAACTCTTTTGGGACACTGCATTCACATGACCGACCGCGAAATGGCGGCGATGTACGAGACGGGATCGGTGGCGGTGTTCTGCCCTACATCGAACCTCTTCATCGGTTCGGGCCTGTTCGACCGCGACGCGATGATGGCGGCCAATGTGCGGATCGGGGTGGCCACCGATGTTGGTGGGGGCACGAGCTATTCGATGCTGCGCACGCTCGATGAGGGCTACAAGGTGTTGCAATTGCGCGGACAGCGGCTGTCGCCCCTGGAAAGCTTTTTCATGATGACGCTGGGCAATGCCCGCGCGCTCTCTCTCGAGCACAAGATCGGCGCGCTGGCGCCGGGGGGCGATGCGGACATCGTGGTGCTCGACGCCAAGGCATTGCCGCATATGGCGCTAAAGATGGAGCAGGTCGACAGTCTGGGCGAGGAGCTCTTCCTGCTGCAGACATGCGGGGACGACCGTGTCGTGGTGGAAACTTACGTGGCCGGCGAAGCGGCGAAGTCGAAGCGGCACTAGTTTCCACATCGTGGAAGCGTTTTGCGCGATGGGTTGGCGATTAGGATTCGATCCGATACTCGGCGAGTGGAAATCCAGGAGATTGAGCGATGAGCAATTACGTGACGAGGGCCGGTTTGCAGGTTGATGCATTGCTGGCGAAATTCGTGGAAGACGAAGCGCTCAAGGGGCTCGATCTGGCGTCGGATGCGTTCTGGTCGGGGTTTGCCGAACTCGTCACGCAATATATGCCCGGAAATCGCGAATTGCTGGAAATCCGCGATCGCATGCAAAACCAGATCGACGATTGGCACCGCGACAATGGGCCGGCCACCAAAGACCCGGCTGCATATGAAGCGTTCTTGCGTGAGATCAGATATCTCGAGGACGAGCCTGAAGATTTCCGCATAGAGACCGAAAATCTAGATCCCGAGATCGCCGAGCTGTGTGGGCCGCAGCTTGTCGTGCCGGTGTCCAATGCGCGCTATGCGCTGAACGCGGCCAATGCGCGGTGGGGCAGTCTTTACGATGCTCTCTATGGCACGGATGTGATCTCCCGCGATGGCGATCTAGCGCCGGGCAAAGGTTATAATGCCAAGCGCGGGGGCGAGGTTTTCGCACGGGCCGGCCATTTTCTCGACGAGACGTTTCCTCTGCTTGGGGTCAAGCATTGGGCCGTGACGCGGTATGGCGTTGATATGTCGGGCGATGTTGCGCGGCTGGTGATCGAGAGCCAGGACGGGCCGGCGAAGCTTGCTTACCCAGAGGCATTCGTAGGGTATGCGCAGGATGGCACCGTGTTGCGGGTCCTGCTGCAGCATCACGGGTTGCACGTCGACCTGGTGATCGATCCCGACCATCCGATCGGCAAGGATCACCCGGCGCATCTGGCCGATGTTGTGGTGGAAAGTGCGCTGACCACAATTCAGGATTGCGAGGATTCGGTTGCGGCGGTGGACGCCGAGGACAAGGTCGGCGTTTATCGCAACTGGCTCGGACTGATGACCGGGACACTGGAAGACAGTTTCGAGAAGGGTGGGGCTATGATGACGCGCCGGCTCAATGCCGACCGCGACTATACAGCGCCCGATGGCTCAAAGCTGACGCTCAAGGGGCGGGCGCTGCTGCTGGTGCGCAATGTCGGGCATCTGATGACTACGGACGCGGTGCTGGACGCCGAAGGGCAGCCGATCGGCGAAGGGCTGATGGATGCGGTGGTGACGTCGCTGTGCGCGATGCATGATGTGAAGCGCAGGGCCAATTCGACGACGGGGTCGATCTATATCGTCAAGCCCAAGATGCACGGGCCGACCGAGGTGCTGTTTGCGTGCAATGTGTTCGGCGAGGTGGAAAAAATCCTCGGCCTGCCGCTCAATACGATCAAGATCGGCATCATGGACGAGGAGCGCCGGACCTCGGCCAATCTCAAGGCGTGCATTTATGCGGCGCGGGAGAGGGTATTTTTCATCAACACGGGGTTTCTCGACCGGACCGGGGATGAAATCCATACCTCGATGGAAGCAGGTCCGGTGTTGCCCAAGGACAAGGTGCGGTCCGAGCGCTGGCTACAGGCCTATGAAGATCGCAACGTCACGATCGGGATCGCGTGCGGGCTGACCGGGCGGGCGCAGATCGGCAAGGGCATGTGGGCCAAGCCCGACGAGATGTCGGCCATGATGGAGCAGAAGATCGGGCACCCAAAGGCCGGCGCGAACTGTGCCTGGGTGCCGTCACCGACCGCGGCGACGCTGCACGCGCTGCACTACCATGAAGTCGATGTGTTCGAGGCGCAAAAGCGCCGCCACAATGAGCCGATACCGACGCTGGGTGAGTTGTTTTCGATGCCGGTGCTCGATCCCTCGACGCTGAGCGATGCACAAATCCAGCGCGAACTGGACAACAATGCGCAGGGGATTTTGGGCTATGTGGTGCGTTGGGTGGATGCGGGCGTTGGATGTTCCAAGGTGCCAGACATCAACGATGTGGGGCTGATGGAAGACCGTGCGACGTGCCGGATTTCCAGCCAGGCGATCGCCAACTGGCTGTGGCATGGCGTGGTGACGCAGGACCAGGTGGTGGCGACATTCGTGCGCATGGCCAAGGTGGTCGACGAGCAGAATGCTAGTGATCCAACTTATGAACCGATGAGCAACGACCCCGAAGGCTCGATTGCCTTTCAGGCCGCGCTGGCACTGGCGCTGGAGGGCACAGAACAGCCGTCAGGCTATACCGAGCCGATCCTGCATGCCAAGCGGGCCGAGAAAAAGGCCTTGGCGTAAGTCGTGTTCGCGCTTCCGAACCGGATGAGTGGAATCCGCTTATCCTGGAAGCGCTCTAAGGGTAATCTGTATGCTTTTTGGGGAGGCGCGGCATCGGTCGCGCCTTTTGCTTTTCAGCTGCCGCTTCGCGGGCGGTCTTTTTATCGCGGCGGTTGCGGCGCCAGAGATGATACTGGCGTTCGCCGCGCAGGATGAGCCCGTTCATCGGGCGCTGCAGGAAGGGCAGGTCGATCGCCAGTAGCAGCAGGCCGAGCGGCAGCATCCAAAGCCCGAGAATAGGCAGGAAAGCGAGCAGGCCGCCGATGACCAGCAGAATCCCCAAGGGAATGCGGATCAGCATCGCCCAGGGCTGGCGCAGGATATAGATCACCATGGCAAAGCGCGGAAAGCGCGCTTCGAGGCGAAGGAATAGTCGTTCCAGGCGGGGCCGCTCTTTGTTCATACACCATCAGATAAGCGGGATAATGGCTTTATCAAGCCCATCGCCTCATCAGACGAAATCGAATGCATCAACGTCGAAAAGGCCGCGGTCGGTCATCTTCAGATGTGGAATGACCGGCAGGGCCAGAAAGGCCACCTGAAGAAACGGTTCAGGCAGGATGCAGCCCAATGCCTTGGCGGCGGTGCGCAGATGTTCGAGGTGTTCAGTGACGATCTCGAAGGGTTCGAGACTCATGAGACCGGCGATGGGGAGCGCCAGATCGGCGAGGATTTCGCCCTCGCAGGCTACAGCGAACCCACCGCCGATTTCGATGAGGCGGTTGACGGCGAGAGCCATGTCCTCGTCGGTCACGCCAACCACTGTGATGTTGTGGCTATCATGGCCAACCGAAGACGCGATCGCACCGCGTTTCAGGCCGAAACCGGTGACGAAGGATCGACCGATATTGCCGTTGATGCCGTGGCGCTCGACGACTGCGAGCTTGATCACATCGGCGGCGGTGTCAGGCTGGAGGCCGGTGTCGGTCGTGGCGAGGGCGGCAGATTCGCGGAAGGTGAGAATGAGCCCGGGCTTGACGCCGATGACGGGGACTTCGTTGCGGTCTGGGTTGGGCGCAGTGATGAAGGCGGCGGCTTCGACGGGCTTGGCCTTCATGGAGTTGAGCCCGACGGGTTCGACGGGTTGGCGGGTGGCCCAGATTTCTGATGTAATGATCCGCCCGGCTGAGACAACGTCCGAAACCAGGCATTCATCGAGGCTGTCGAGCAGCGCGATATCGGCGCGCCAGCCGGGGGCGATGTGCCCGCGATCCTTCAGCCCGAAAATGCGCGCGGCGGAGTGGGAGGCGGCACGGTAGACATGATGAACGGGGCAGCCATGGGCGATGAGGCGGCGGATCGAAGAGTCGAGGTGACCTTCTTCGGCGATGTCGAGCGGATTACGGTCGTCGGTGCACAAGGCCACAAAAGCCGATGTGTTTTCATCGAGGATTTCGGCGAGGGCATCGAGGTCTTTTGAGACCGAGCCTTCTCGGATCAGGATGGCCATGCCTTTGGACAGTTTTTCTCGCGCCTCTTTCGCCGTCGTCGCTTCATGATCGGTGCGAATGCCGGCGGCGAGATAGGCGTTGAGATCCATGCCGGAGAGCAGGGGCGCGTGGCCGTCCATGTGGCGGTGCTGGAAAGCCTCGAGCTTTTTGAGGATGTCCGGATCGCAGTTGATGACACCGGGGAAGTTCATCATTTCTGCGAGCCCTATGACCTTTGGATGGTCCCCAAACGGCAAAAGGTCGTCGATCTCGAGGCGGGCACCGGCGGTTTCGAACGCGGTGGCAGGGACGCAAGACGAGAGGTTGACGCGGATGTCCATGATCGTGCGCTCGGCGCAGTCTAGGAAATAACGGATGCCGGGGGCACCGAGGACGTTGGCGATCTCGTGGGGGTCACAGATGACGGTGGTCACGCCATGCGGCAGCACGCAGCGATCGAATTCGTGCGGGGTGACCAGCGAAGATTCGATGTGGAGATGGGTGTCAATGAAGCCCGGCACGGCATAGCGGCCCGCGCCATCGATGGTCTCGTGACCCTCATATGTCCCGTGGGTGCCGACGATGCGGTCGGCAACGATGGCGATGTCGGTTTCGATGATCTCGCCGGTGATGATATCGAGTCGTCTGACGTTTTTGATCACCAGGTCGGCCGGTTCCAATCCGCGTCCTGCACTGATCATTCGGGCGAGGCTGGCGGATGTGGTCATGGGCAAAATCTCGAGTTTTGATTGCCTGGGAAGCGTGTGCGCTACAATGCGATCGGTCAAGAAACAAAAGCGGCGGCATTGCTGCCGCCGCTCGTTAGATTATGCAGCAAAACCTTACTGCGGGAGTTGGTCGTCGACGCCTTCGACGTAGAAGTTGAGGCCGAGCAGGGTGCCGTCGTCGGCCTGTTCGCCTTCTGCGAGCCATACCGTGCCATCCTGGCGGTTGATCGGGCCTTCGAAGATGATGAGTTCGCCGGCCTTGATGGCTTCTTCGGTTTCAGTCGCGAGCGCTGCGACGTCTTCCGGCATGTTGGTGTAAGGCGCCATGGTGAGGATGCCGTCGACGAGCCCGTCCCAGGTATCCGAGGTTTCCCATGTGCCATCGAGAACGGCCTGGACGCGTTCGATATAGTAGGGCGCCCAGGTGTCGACGATAGCTGTCAGCTGGGTTTCAGGTCCGGCTTCGATCATGTCTGACGCCTGGCCGAATGCCTTGATGCCGCGGGCGGCGGCTTCCTGCATGGGGGCCGTGGAGTCGGTGTGCTGGGTGATGATGTCGACGCCCTGATCCATCAGAACGCGGGCCGCGTCGGCTTCTGCACCGGGATCGTACCAGGAGTTGGCCCAGACAACGCGGACAGCGAAATCGGGGTTGATCGACTGCGCGCCGAGCATGAATGCGTTGATGCCCTGGACCACTTCTGGGATCGGGAACGAGCCGATATAGCCCGCGGTGCCGGTTTCCGAGATCGAGGCGGCGATGACGCCCTGGATGTAGCGGCCCTCATAAAAGCGCGAGTTGTAAACCGAGAGGTTCGGCGCCGTCTTGTAGCCGGTGGCGTGTTCGAACTTGACGTCCGGGAAGCGTTCGGCCACCGCGACGGTGGGGTCCATGAAGCCGAAGGATGTCGTGAAGATGATGTCGCAGCCCGAGCGCGCCATGCGCTCGATGGCGCCTTCGGAGCTGGCTTCGGCAACGTTTTCGATGAAGCGCGAGGTGACGGCGCCGCCGAAATGTTCTTCCATTTCGAGACGGGCGATATCGTGAGCCTGGCTCCAGCCGCCGTCGGTGTGCGAACCGACATAGACAAAGCAGGCTTCTGCCGTGTCCTGCTGCGCCTGGGCGGCGGGGACGAGGGTGAGCGACAGCGCAGTGGCCGTTGCGAGGGTGGTGAGGAGCGTTTTCATTGTTTCCTTCCTTTGGACGATTGTCAGCGGTCCGGTACGAAGCTCTTGCCGAGCGAGGCCGGGGTGTTGATCAGCGTCAGCCGTCGGTTCTGGGAAATCAGCACCAGAACGATGACGGTGGCGAGATAGGGGAGGGCCGAGAGGAACTGGGACGGAATGCCGATTCCCAGTGCCTGGGCGTGCAATTGGCCGATGGAGACGGCGCCGAATAGATAAGCGCCGGCGAGAATGCGGAAGGGACGCCACGAGGCGAAAACCACAAGCGCCAGGGCGATCCACCCGCGGCCGGCCGACATGTTCTCGGTCCATTGCGGCGTATAGACGAGGGATAGATGCGCGCCGGCGAGACCTGCACACGCGCCGCCGAACAGGACGGCGAGATACCGGGTGCGGATGACTTTTATGCCCAGCGCGTGGGCCGATTGCGGGTTGTCGCCGATGGCACGGAGCTTCAGACCGGACGGTGTGCGGAACAGGAACCACGCAACCCCGACGATTAGCGCGATCGATATGTAAAAGATCAGGTCCTGCCCGAACAGCAGGCGTCCGATGATGGGGAGGTCGGTAAGGCCGGGGATATTGAGCACGGGCATGCGCACGGCGGAGCGACCGACATAGGGTTCGCCGATCAGGCCCGAAAGGCCAAGGCCCAATATTGTAAGAGCAAGGCCGGTGGCGACCTGATTGGTGGCGAGGGTCAGCGTGAGGACGGCAAAGAGCAGCGACAGCGCCATGCCGAACAATACTCCGACGACAGCGCCGATATAGGGATTGCCGGTGACAATCATGCCGATGAAACCACCGATCGCCCCCATAACCATCATGCCCTCGACGCCGAGATTGAGAACGCCCGAGCGCTCGACGACGAGCTCTCCGATGGCGGCAAGCAGGAGTGGAGTCGCAGCAGTGGAAATGGTGAGAAGGACGGCCTGGATCAGGATCAGCGTTGCGTCAGACATCGGCAGCGCTCCCCTGGGCTTTGGGCGTCGGCACGAAGCGGATGCGGTAGTGGATAAGCGTATCGCAGGCGAGGATGTAAAGGAGCAGGGCGCCCTGGAAGACGCGCGCCACCTTGTCGGAGAGGCCGAGTGAAATCTGCGCTGCCTCGCCGCCGAGATAGGTCAACGCGAGTACGAGACCGGCGACGATGACGCCGAGTGGGTTCAGGCGCCCAAGGAAGGCGACGATGATGGCGGTAAAGCCATAGCCGGGCGAAATGATCGGGCGCAATTGGCCCGACGCGCCGGCGACCTCGATGATTCCGGCCAGCCCGGCGCAGGCGCCTGCGATGAGGAAGGAGAAGAACACCATCTTTTTGGCGTCAAACCCTGCGAAGCGTCCGGCGCGGGGGCTGGTGCCGAGCACCTTGATCTCGAAACCCTTAAGCGTCCTGCTGAGCATCACCCAGAGGGCTATGGCGACGAGGATGGCTATGACGAAACCCCAATTGGCGCGGCCATCGGCGGGCATTAGTTCGGGGATGCGGGCGAATTGGTGGAAGCGGACGGATTCGGGGAAGTTCATGCCCGCAGGGTTTCGCCAGGGGCCGCGCACGAGATAGTCGAGGATCAGCTCGGCGACATAGACGAGCATCAGGGAAACGAGAATTTCGTTTGTGTTGAACTTTGCCTTGAGCAGCGCCGGTATGCCGGCCCAGAGGGCGCCGCCGACAATGGCGAAGGTCAGCATCAGCGGCAGGACGATGGGCCCCTGCATATCGGTGAACAGCACGGGGAATATCGACCCAGCCAGGGCGCCCATGATGAACTGGCCCTCGGCGCCGATATTCCAGTTGTTCGAGAGATAGCAGATCGACAGCCCGGCCCCCATGAGGATAAGCGGGGCGGCCTTGATCAGCAGTTCGTGGACCGACCAGAGTTCGGTGAGCGGCTCGATGAAATAGACATAGAGCGCTTCGAGCGGGTTCTTGCCCAGGATCGCGAACATGATGGCGCCGGTGAACACGGCCAGCGCAAGACCGATCAGAGGCGAAAAAAAACGCAAAGTCTTTGAAGGATTGCCGCGTTTGACGAGTTCGAGCCTCATGCGGGAACTCCGGAAAACGCACCTGACATCTTGAGCCCGATGGCGTTGCGATTGGTTTCGGCGACAGGTTCGAATGCGGAGAGCTGGCCCTCCGCGATCGCGGCAAGGCGATCGGTGAACTCGAACAGTTCATCGAGATCCTGACTGATGACGAGGATCGCGGCGCCCGATTCCGCCAAATCGACAAGAGTCTGGCGGATGCGGGCGGCGGAGCCGGCATCGACGCCCCATGTCGGCTGGTTGACAATAATGAGCTTTGGGTCTTCGAGCACTTCGCGCCCGATTATGAATTTTTGTAGATTGCCGCCAGAAAGTGACTGCGCTGCCGGATCCTCCGCGCTTTTGCGCACGTCGAGCTTTTCAACGATCGTGCCGAGCAGCGATTTGGCCAGGCCGCGATTGAGAAAGAGGCCCGATTTCAGGCCAGGGTTGACCCGGTAGCGGGTCAAAATCACATTCTCGCTTAGCGACAGCGTCGGCACGGTGGCGTGGCCGAGGCGTTCCTCGGAAATGAAAACCGCGCCCCGGGCGCGACGCGCCGAAATGTCCTCATGACCTGCGGGGTGCCCGAAGAGCATCACTTGTTCAGGTCTGCCAGCCAGACGTTCGCCCGAGATAACATCGAACAGCTCCGATTGGCCGTTGCCCGCAATGCCGGCAATGCCAACGATCTCGCCGGGGTAGAGGTCAAGGTTCACGTCCTTGAGGCGTGTGCCGAATACTTCGCGGGAATCCATGGACAGGCCGCGGATCGAAAGAACGGGCTGTGCCGATTGCGAACGCGCTTTTGACGGACGGATCTGATGAATGTCGGCGCCGACCATCATCTTCGCGATAGATGCCGCAGTCTCTTCACGCGGGATGCAAGTGCCGACGATTTTCCCCTGCCGCAGGATCGTCGCGCGCTCACACAGCGCGCGAACCTCTTCGAGCTTATGAGAGATGTAGAGGATCGCCTTGCCCTCGGAGGCGAGCTGGCGAAGCACTGTGAAGAGGTCGTCTACCTCTTGCGGCGTGAGCACCGAAGTGGGCTCGTCCATGATGACAAGATCGGGGTGACCCAAAAGGCAGCGGACGATTTCGATCCGCTGGCGTTCGCCCACCGATAAGTCGTGCACATGCGCGCCGGCTTTGAGAGGCAATCCATATTCGCGCGATACCGCTTCGAGATCGGCGGCCACCTTTTTGAGTGGCGTATCGCCCGGAAGCGCGACAGCCACGTTTTCGGCAACCGTCAGCGCTTCGAAAAGGGAAAAGTGCTGGAACACCATCCCGATCCCGAGCTGGCGGGCATAGGCGGGATTGGGGATCGTCACGGCCTTGCCGCGCCAGATCATTTCGCCCGCGTCGGGCTGCAATGCGCCGTAGAGCATTTTGACGAAGGTGGATTTCCCGGCGCCGTTCTCGCCCAGTAGGGCATGGATTTCGCCCGGGAATATCTCGAGATCTACGGCATCATTGGCCTTGAATGTGCCGAACGACTTGGTCAGCCCTTTCAGCGTCAGTAGAGGTTCAGGGCCGGTTGAGATCATCGTGCGCCAATTTTAGACCAAATGGACAAAAACCAATATGTCGCCACATTCGGCGTCATGCAAGAAGGATTGCATCACTGCTGCACCGTTTTGACCGCCTGCCTAAAATTGATGCATGTGCGATCTGGAACGGAGATCCCGTAAGAACGTTATCACGGCTGAGGCGCCGAGCGCCCGCATGATTATGGACTTTTCAAAAGCTTATATTTTTCAACCTTGAGGGATGAAATGACCGATCCTGATCCACATCTCAATACGACTGAAGTTCGACAAGGCAACGCTCGCAAGGAAAACTCCCGCGCGCTCATTTTCGGGCTTATAGGGATCGTGGTGCTGTTCGCCCTGGCGATCTGGTTTTTCACGGCCACCTATGACGAAACCCCGACAACGACTGATGGTGGCGCCACCATTGAAGACACCGATGCCGTTGATGCGCCGGTGACCGAAGGCGAGGCACTTGAAAACCTGCCGACGCCTGCGCCAACCGACTCGGCCGTTGACGATGCTCCTGCTGAGCCCGTTGCTCCGACGGAAGTTACGCCTGAAGCCGAAACACCTGCCGGCGAAGACGTGACTACGCCTGCTGAAGGTGTTCCCGGGGCGTAAGCTTCACAACAGTTTCAATGAAGAGGCGTCGGAAATATCCGGCGCCTTTTTTGTATCATGCGCCCGAAAAGATCGAGCGGAGCCATGGCAGGAGAGCGCGGGCATTGCTCGGACGCTCGATCGGCATGGTTGAGCCCGTTCCCAGCGTGCCCGACCGCGGCAGAAGTTCGGTATCGAGGCGCTCACTGCTGTCATCGTCGCCATTATCGGATGTCGAGCGAGTCTCGCCGCCATCTCCAAGGGCATCGAGGAAACTGTCTGCCCAATTGTCCACATTGTGCTCGCGCGCTGCGGCCATCAGGCTCGTCCAACGCGCCTTGCGCTCGTCGAGCGGCATGGTCACCGCCCGCCGCATGGCTTCGGCGGTCTCGTCGGAATCGAACGGGTTGATGAGCAAGGCGTCGTGGAAAATCTCTGCTGCGCCGGCAAAGCGGGAGAGAACGAGAACGCCGGGATCCTCGGGGTCCTGTGAGCCTACATATTCATGCGCCACGAGGTTCATACCATCGCGGAGCGGCGTCACCAGTCCGACCTTCGCGAGTCGATAAAGGCCAGCCAAAGACGCTTGCGCATAGGCTCGCTTCACATAGGTGATCGGCAACCAATCGGGCTCCGCAAAACGCCCCGTAACGCGCCCCACTGCGGTGTCGAGTTCGTCGGAGATGATCTGATATTCCTTGATCGTATCGCGAGAGGGCGGGGCGATCTGGATCATATGGACGGCGCGGCGCAGGTTCGCGTTGTTTTCCAGCAGTTTTTCATAAGATTGAATGCGCTGCGGGAGCCCCTTGGAATAATCCAGCCGATCGACACCCAGAAGCATCGAACGCCCATTCATGGCGCGCTCGACCTTTTTGTACATCTTTTGCGCGTTGGGGCTGACGGCGAGCTTTGCGAACGCGTCGGGGTCTGATCCGATGGGGAAAGCTTTTATGATTGTGCTGCCAGTATCGAAGTGGAACGGGGTTCCGCCGCCGGCCCGCACCATTTCCTCATGAGCGATGAATTCATTGAACGCGGCAACGTCGCGCTGAGCCTGCAGGCCCACAAGGTCGTAGGCCATGAGATCGTTCAGCAAATCCTCGTGGTGTGGGATTGCGTTGAGCGCATCGGGGGTCGGAAACGGAATGTGGAGATAAAAGCCGATCCTGTTGCGTATGTTTCGGCGGCGCAATTCCGTAGCCAGAGGGATGAGATGATAGTCATGGACCCAGATGACATCGTCGCGCTTGAGGTGCGGAATAAGCGCATCTGCGAACTGTGCATTCACACCGCGATAGCCTTCGTACCAGTGCGACTGGATGTCGGTGAGATCGAGCCGGAGATGAAACGCCGGCCACAGGATCGAGTTGGAAAATCCGGCGTAGTAGCTTTGATGATCGGAACGCGTAAGGTCGATCGCGCCAATCTGCAGGCCATCAACGGTTTCAAATCGCGCTTTTTTCTCCGGCGATTCCGCAAAAGCGCCGGACCAGCCGAACCAGAAGCCATCGCGCGCCGAGAGGGTTTTCTTCAGCGCGACAGCAAGCCCACCTGCAGCCGGCGACTTTCCCGGTATGCGGTTGGAAACAATTACCAGGCGGCTCATTTGACCATGCTTTCCTCTTGGGACTGGGCTGGCTGGTTGGCGGCCCTTGCCGCTATCCGCTCGGCCAACGCGTCGAGATAGGCGTGCACCTCAGCTGTGCCGGCGAGGTTGAACCGTGCCGCCGTTTCGCCCTGTCCGACCTTGATACCGAAGCCGCCTAAATCTGTAGCGGCGATAAAACCATCCTCGTCGCTTACATCGTCGCCGATAAAAACCGGCGTTCGACCCTTGAACGGGACGATGGTCATCAACGCGCGGATGGCTTCGCCTTTATCCGTTCCAACCGGGCGAGCTTCGACGACCTTCTTGCCCTCGATGACGTGAAAGCCACTGACCCCGGCGACAGCGCGTTCGACGATTCGCTCGACTTCCGCGCGTTTTTCCGGAGCGGCGCGATAATGGACGGCCACACCCGTCGGTTTGGGTTCAATCAAAATCCCGGCTTCTTCGCCGAGATGGTGGGTCAGCGCCTTCGCTATGTGGCGGGCGCCGGCGATATGATCGGGGTCGGGGTCCTCGATTTCGCCATCATGGCGCCGCTCGGCGCCGTGGCTGCCCGTGACGGAAAAATCCTGGTGGGGCAAAAAGCCCTCGATGTCGGCGATTGTCCGTCCGGTTATGACCGCAAGAGCGCCATCGAGCGCCCCATACAGCCGCTCCAACCTTTGGGGCAGGTCGGCGGGCACGATAACAGCGTCTGGACTTGGGGCTATCTCCACCAAAGTACCATCGAAGTCGGTAAATATCGCCACCGGTCCCGCGCTGGCGGAAAGGATGGCGGAAATATTGTCAGGCATGACCCTCGAAAACGGTTGTTGCGTAACACTCCATCTGTTCAATGCCCCGTTGGGCAAAGAGTTCCGGCCCTGCAGAGTATGCCGAAGCGGCCCGGTGTGATGTCAGATGGTGGCACAAGCTGGTGTGAGAGCAAGCCGATTGCGCGCATGGCCGGGTCCCACCTCACGCAAGCGGCGGGCCTAATGTTTAGTCGCCGCAGCCGGAAGCGCCGGCACAGATAGCGGTCCGTGCCGGTGCGAAATCATATCTCGTTCCACTATGCCTCGTAGGGATTGTCGTCCCTTCATATGCGCAATTCAGTGTGCCAGAGCGGCTTGCACTGTCATCCCATCGATATCGCAAGCCAGGCTACCCTGTACGCACGATATGACTTCGATCGATGGTTGATGTGAAACGGTTAGTCCATTCGCTTGAGTGATCGTCAAAACGACGATGAACAGGCTGGCCGCAAGGGCGGTCAGGCTGACTAGGCGTGGCGTGGTCATCATGGGTGGCCTCCCCGCACTGTTCGAGAAACTGCCGGCCGCCAAAGAAGGGTGGCCGGATTATTGCCGAAACATTAACGCCGTACGCGAGATGGCAGAATGCGTTAGCCATATTCAATTGGCAAGCCCCTGTTTATACCCTGGGGAAAAGGGTGGGGAGAGGCGCGGCGCAAGGCCAGCCGGCAGAGATAAATCTACCCCTCTCCCCGAGAAGGCCGGTCGATCGAGGACGCTATCGACGACCGGTCTTCGCGCTCGCGGTTCGGGAGGGACAAACCGCGATCTTTTCGGCACCACGGTGCCGTATGGAGGCGGGAGGAATGAATACAAACACGACCTTGGGGGACGCATTCAGGAGCACATTCCTCCCTATCGGACGCAACCGGGGACGCGGTGGTTACGCCCGAATTGGCCAGGTTACGGTTTCCCGCACCCAGAATTCGGTCATGGCCTCGAGTTCGGCTGCATAGGCCGCGAGGTCGGGGTGGCGAACGAACACAGCATCGGCGCCAGCGTGGCGCAATCTGCCGGGTTCCGTCCCGGCGTTCTCCTCAACGATCGCCACTATGGCAACGCCCGCCGCTTTGGCATGGTTCCTGATCTCGGTCACGAAATCGGCACTGGCCGACGAGTGGGACTTGAGGTCCACGATGACCAGATCGGGCATGCTGTCGCTTCTTTGGTCGAAGAGCTCAACCAAGGACCGTTTGGCGCGGCGGGCATCGCCCAACCAGGTAAGTTCGACGTGGTCGGCGACGGATGCCAGCACGCGCTTCATGAGGCGGGCGGAGTGAACGTCATTATCTACGAGCGCGAAAACCGGCCCGTGGGCAGCAAATGCGGTCATACTGAAAAACTCAAAAAAGGCGGTCGTAAACCCGCACCTGCGGGCTCGACGCTAACAACTAATTTTTAGAAATATAGGGACCACGCATCCCCGCCGGGATAAGTAGGTACATGCCGCCCCTTAATGGTCGCCGGTGTGTGGGCCGGGGCTCTGGCTGTTGACGGCGATATGGTGCATCGCGCGCCGGGGCATAAGGTTAGCCGGTGTAAAGCAACGTAAACCGGATCGTCGATTTACATGTAAATCGATGCCGTCTAGTCTCTCCTTTAATGGAGGGGCGCCATTGCCGGATCGGGATGTATCGGGCATCGCTGCTGAGGCAGACGTTCGGGCGGCGCTGGCCGAGCTGACCGCATGGGAGCCGTTGCGGCGATCGCCTCAGATATCGGCCTTTCTCACCTATATCGTCGATGCTGCACTGCGCGGCGAGAGCGACACCATCAAGGCCTATGCGATCGCCGTTGATGTATTCGGGCGGAGTGAAGATTTCGATCCGCAGACCGATCCCATTGTTAGGGTGCAGGCGCGCCGCTTGCGGCAATTGCTCGATCGGTTTGATGCGGATGGTCTCGGACAGGCTCCGGTGCGCATTCTCATTCCGCGCGGGCGGTATGTTCCTGAGTTCCTGCTGCGTACTACATCACCGGCGCCGCTGCTGCCGTCAGAGGAAAGCGGTCAAGCAGCGGACGCCCGGCTGCCGCAGACGCCTTCACGTTCGATCTGGGTGGCCGGGGCCATTGCTGTTCTTGTTCTCATGGCAGCGCTTTATTTCTGGCCCGAGCTCGGCAGGCGCACCGCGCAGGGACCGCCACAGCCTCAGGCGCCTTTGCTGATTGTCGAGGAGTTCGAAAATCATACGGAGGACGACCGCGGCACGCCGCTCGTCGCAGGGCTGGCCGTCGAACTGGTGAGCATTCTCAATTTCTTCCCCGACCTCGCGGCGCGCTATGGCGGCCAGCAAGCGGCGACATCGGATGCGGACCGGGCGGTGAGCGACCGCATCTATATCCTGTCCGGTGTCGCGCGGCGGGCCCCGCGCGGCATCCTCTACAGCGTTGTCTTGAGGGCGCAGCCCCAGGACACGATCCGCGCCAGTTTCGAGGTCGAAGTGCCATTGGCAGCGGGAGCGCCAACGTTGTCGCTGCAAGAGGTGGCTACGCGCTTTGCGCTCCGGCTCGGAAGTCCGCGTGGGCCGATGCATGCGGACGTGCGAGCCTGGCTTGCCGGCGATGGCGTGGCTGTGAGCGTGCTGGAGTATTATCCCTGCCTCGCCGGGTTTGCCGCCTTTAGGGAGCGCCGCGTCGAGCGTGATCCCGCTCCTCTTCTCGATTGCGCGGAGGTCGCGGCGCGAGAGGGCCACGCCGAGGGATTGGCCATGGCGGGGTTTCTAACGTCCGATATGGGCTGGCGCTCGGGTGCCGACACGCAGGAGGGTGAATTGGCGCTTCGTGACGGGATCGCGCTGGCCGAGGCGGCGATCGAGCGTGATCCCATGAGCGCCTTTTCCTGGGCTCAGCGCGGCTACGTCGCCTTCCTTGCTGGGGAGGTCGGCCGGGCGCGCGATCTTTTCAGCACGGCGATGCAGATCAATCCCGCAATGGTCGATGTCGTGGCGGATTACGCCTATATCAACGCGCTGACAGGCAATTGGGATACGGCCAACGCCTATTCCGAACTGGCAATGACTGCCGATCCCGACCCGCCGAATTTCTACTTCACCGTTCCTGCACTCGATGCGCTGCGTAACGCGGAATACGAGCTCGCGGCGCAACTGGGCGAACGCATGGTCGAGGGCCTGCCCGACCTCGGAGCGGCATTCATGGTGGCGGTCGGCGGGCAATTGCGTGACGCTGAAATCATAAACAGGTACATGCCGCGCCTTCTGGCCAGTCAGCGCTATCGCCGGCTGGGGGTCATGCCCGCCCTGCGTGAGCACATCTCCGACCCCGAAATCCTGCGCCAGCTATCGGCGGGATTGCTGCAGGCGGGTATGCCGCTCGACCGGCTCGCCCAACCCTTCTGAGGATCGTTGCCAAAGAAGCCGGCTTGGGCTGGACGTTCGCGGCAAATCACTGTGAGATGGCGCAAGCGGGAGGAGTTAGACATGAGTTTTCGTGCTTTAGTCACCGACAAGCGAGCGGACGGTACCGTGCGCTCTACGATATCCGACCTCGATGAAGCCAGCTTGCCCGAGGGCAATGTTCTGGTCGGGATCGACTGGGCGGGGTTCAACTACAAGGACGGTATGGCGCTGGCCGGCATAGGCGGACTGGTGCGCAATTATCCCCATATCGGCGGGGTGGATTTTGCCGGGCGCGTCATCGAGAGCCATGACGAGCGCTATCACCCGGGACAGGCTGTCGTCCTCACCGGATGGCGGGTCGGCGAATGGCACTGGGGCGGCTTTGCCACACGGGCGCGGGTCAATGCCGACTGGCTGGTGCCGCTGCCGAAATCCATTTCCACCCGTGACGCCATGGTTCTGGGTACGGCGGGTCTGACGGCCATGCTCGCCGTGCATCGCTTGAAATCCGAAGGCGTAAAGCCGGGCGTGGGCCGCGTGCTTGTCACCGGCGCTGGAGGCGGCGTCGGGTCGATGGCGACATTGCTGCTGGCGCGATCGGGTTATGTCGTCGATGCGATGACCGGACGCGACAGCGTCTCGAAGGATTTGCTGGCACTGGGTGCCGATGCGGTCGTCGGCCGGGACGTTCTCGCCCCATCACCCAAAAAACTCCTCGCGCCCCGTTGGTCCGGCGCGGTGGACAATGTCGGCGGCGCGCCGTTGGGTGAACTGCTGAAGCAGATCGAGCCCGGAGGGTGTGTCGCCTCGGTGGGGCTTGCCGCGGGCGATGGATGGGATGGAAGCGTCGTTCCCTTCATCCTGCGGGGCGTGACCATGGCAGGGATCGACAGCGTGATGCAGCCTTATCTGGCGCGCGTAACGGCGTGGGATCGTCTGGCAAGTCTGTTCGGATTTGCTGCTTACGAGCACATGGTCACCGAAGTCGGGCTGGGTGAGCTCGAGGGCGTTTCGCGCGAAATCCTCAAGGGTAACATTAAGGGCCGCGTTATCGTCTCGCCAAAACGGTAGGCAAAAGCCGCTCGAAAAAATCAAAATAATCGTTAGGGTATAGACGTCTAACGGAGGGGCTACATGCAGGACGTCATCAACGCGCTCGAACACAAGCGCGAGCAGGCACGGCTCGGTGGTGGCGCGCGCCGCATCGAGACGCAGCATGGCAAGGGCAAACTGACGGCGCGCGAGCGCTTGGCCGTTCTTCTCGATCCGGGCAGCTTTGAAGAATACGACATGTTCGTCACCCACCGAACGCGCGATTTCGGTATGGATGCACAGATCATCCCCGGCGACGGCGTCGTCACCGGCTGGGGCATGATCAATGGTCGGCTGACCTATGTCTTTTCGCAGGATTTTACGGTTTTCGGCGGTTCGCTTTCCGAAACCCATGCGCAGAAAATCTGCAAGATCATGGACCTTGCCGTCCAGAACGGCGCACCCCTCATCGGGCTCAACGATTCCGGTGGAGCGCGTATCCAGGAGGGCGTCGCTTCGCTGGGTGGGTACGCGGAAGTCTTCTGGCGCAACGTGCAGGCCTCGGGCGCTGTGCCTCAGATCTCCGTGATCATGGGGCCATGCGCGGGCGGGGCCGTCTATTCTCCGGCGATGACGGACTTCATCTATATGGTGAAGGACACGAGCTACATGTTCGTGACGGGCCCCGACGTGGTCAAGACGGTGACCAACGAGACGGTGACCCACGAGGAACTGGGCGGGGCATCGACGCACACCAGGATTTCATCGGTGGCCGATGCCGCGTTTGAGAATGATATCGAAACGCTGCTCGAAGTGCGTCGGCTGTTCGACTTCCTGCCGCTGTCGGCCCGCGAAAAGGCGCCGCGTGTCGCAACGAACGATCAGGTCGACCGGCGCGAGGACAGTCTCGATACGCTCATCCCAGCCAATGCCAATACGCCCTATGACATGCGCGAAGTGATCGAAAAGATTGCCGACGAGGGCGATTTTCTCGAGCTGCAGAGGGATCATGCAGGCAATATTCTCATCGGGTTCATCCGGCTCAATGGGCAGAGTGTGGGTGTGGTCGCCAATCAGCCAATGGTCCTGGCGGGGTGCCTGGATATCAACGCATCGAAAAAAGCAGCCAGATTCATACGCTTCTGCGACAGTTTTGATATTCCGATTCTGACATTCGTGGACGTCCCGGGCTTTCTGCCAGGCGTGGCGCAGGAGTATGGCGGGATCATCAAGCATGGCGCCAAGCTGCTCTTCGCCTACGCCGAGGCGACGGTGCCCAAGGTCACCGTCATCACGCGCAAAGCCTATGGCGGTGCCTATGACGTCATGGCCTCAAAGCACATAAGAGCCGATGTGAACTACGCCTGGCCCAGCGCCGAGATCGCCGTCATGGGCGCCAAGGGCGCGACCGAAATTTTGTACCGTTCCGAACTGGGCGACGCCGACAAGATCGCGGCGCGCACCAAGGAATACGAAGACCGCTTCGCCAACCCGTTCGTGGCTGCGGAGCGTGGGTTTGTCGACGACGTCATCATGCCCCACAACACGCGCCGCCGCGTCGCGCGCGCGTTGGAAACGCTCAAGCACAAAAAGGCGCACGTGCCGATTAAGAAGCACGGGAATATTCCGCTGTGAGGGTCGTCTAGATGTTCTCCAAAATCCTCATTGCCAATCGCGGTGAAATCGCATGCCGGGTCGTCAAGACCGCGCGGCGCATGGGTATCGCAACCGTTGCCGTTTATTCCGATGCAGATGCCGATGCGCTCCATGTGCGGATGGCCGACGAGGCTGTCCATATCGGTACGGCGCCGGCCAGCCAAAGCTATCTCGACATTGAAAAAATCATTGCCGCGTGTCGGCAGACGGGCGCCGTCGCGGTGCATCCGGGATACGGATTCCTGTCGGAAAACCCTGTGTTTGCCGAGCGGCTGAGGCAGGAGGGCATTTACTTCATCGGCCCGCCGGTCAAGGCCATCGAGGCGATGGGCGACAAGATCACCTCCAAGAAACTCGCAGCTGAGGCAGGCGTTTCGACGGTGCCGGGCCATATGGGGCTGGTCGCCGATGCGACCGAGGCCGCGAGAATCGCCAAATCCATCGGCTATCCGGTGATGATCAAGGCATCGGCGGGCGGTGGTGGCAAAGGCATGCGCATCGCGCGCTCGGACGCCGAGGTCGAAGAAGCCTTCGAGCGGTCGAAGTCCGAGGCGGCCTCCTCGTTTGGCGATGATCGCATCTTCATCGAGAAATATATCGAAGACCCCAGGCACATCGAAATCCAGGTTCTGGCCGACGCCTTGGGCAATTGCATCCATCTGGGTGAGCGCGAGTGTTCGATCCAGCGCCGCAACCAGAAGGTGATCGAAGAAGCGCCTTCACCATTCCTCGACGCACAAACGCGCGAAAAGATGGGCGCGCAAGCCGTCGCGCTAGCCAAGGCGGTGAACTATGTCAGCGCCGGCACCGTCGAATTCATCGTCGACAAGGATCGAAACTTCTATTTCCTGGAAATGAATACGCGGTTGCAGGTCGAACATCCCGTGACCGAACTGGTGACGGGGCTCGATCTCGTCGAGGAGATGCTGCGCATCGCCGATGGGCAGCCCCTCCGCTGGCGCCAGGATGAAATTGCCCTTAACGGGTGGTCGATCGAAGCGCGGGTCTATGCCGAAGATCCCTATCGCAATTTCCTGCCATCGACCGGTCGGCTCAGGCGCTATCGTCCGCCGACGGAGGAAGCCTCGGCCCAGCTCGTCGTGCGCAACGATACAGGTGTTTTCGAGGGCGCGGATATCAGCCCCTATTACGACCCCATGATTGCCAAGCTGGTGACGTGGGCGCCGACCCGCGCCGAGGCGATCGATGGGTTGGCGGAGGCACTCGACAGGTTCGATATCGATGGCGTGGGCAACAATGTGCCGTTCGTTGCAAGCGTCATGCAGCAACCGAGATTTCGCGAGGGGCGGCTATCGACAAACTATATCGCCGAGGAATTTCCGGACGGCTTTGCCGGCGCGGAGCTTGATGACGAAACTTTGCTGACGCTTGCAGCCCTGGCGTGTCGCGCGTCGTACCAGCTCGAAACGCGTGGTTTTCTCGATCCGGCAGTCACGACAAATGATTACAAGAGCGCCGAGCGCAGCGTTATCATCGGGTCGCGGCGATGGGACTTTTCCATCCCGAAATCGGACGAATCCTTTGTTCTAATGACCGATAACGGCCAACCTCTGCTCATCGAGGACGGATGGCAGCCCGGCGCCAGTCTGGCCGCCGCCGAGATCGACGGCAAGGCGATCACCGTGCGGATGGATCGCGTGACGTCTGGGTTTCGCATGCGCTATCGTGGTGCCGATATGGTCGCTAAGGTGCTCATGCCGCATGTGGCCGATCTCATGGTGCACATGATCGAAAAGACCCCGCCCGACATGAGCCGCTTCCTGCTCTGTCCCATGCCGGGTCAGATCGTCCGCGTCGATGTGGCCGAGGGCGATGTCGTCGAGGAAGGTCAGGCGCTGGCAATCGTCGAGGCCATGAAGATGGAAAACGTGCTCCGCGCCGAACGCCGCGCCAAAGTCACCAAACTCAACGCGGTAGCCGGCGACGTTTTGGCGGTGGATGCGGTTATCATGGAATTCGAGGCGGTGTGATGGGCAAGGCCCCACGCGATATCTGGACACATATCGCGAGCACCGAACTGCGCGATACGCCCATCGATGCGCTCAAACGCGACTATGGCGGGCTCGATGTGGATCCCGTCTATTTCGGCGCGGACGCCGCCATCCCCGGTGTCGAGCCGTTCACGCGGGGTGTAAGGGCCACGATGTATGCCAATCGGCCCTGGACCATCCGGCAATATGCGGGATTTTCCACGGCGGAAGAAAGCAACCGGTTTTACCGTCAGGCGCTCGAACGGGGGCAGAAGGGGCTATCGGTTGCCTTCGATCTGGCGACGCACAGGGGATATGATTCCGACCATCCCCGCGTCGTCGGAGATGTCGGCAAGGCGGGCGTCGCGATCGATAGCGTCGAGGACATGAAGCTTCTCTTTGATGGCATCCCGCTCGATCAGATGAGCGTCTCGATGACCATGAACGGGGCCGTGATCCCGGTATTGGCGATGTTCATCGTCGCTGCCGAAGAGCAGGGCGTTGCTCCCGAAAAGCTCTCGGGGACCATTCAGAATGATATCCTCAAGGAGTTCATGGTCCGCAACACCTATATCTATCCCCCCGAGCCCTCGATGCGGATCGTTGGAGATATCATTGCCTACACCAATCAGAACATGCCGAAATTCAACTCGATATCGATCTCGGGCTATCACATGCACGAGGCGGGCGCGACGGCGATACAGGAGCTTGCCTATACGCTTGCCGACGGCATCGACTATGTACGGGCAGCACAGGACCGGGGTCTCGATATCGACGCGTTCGCGGGGCGGCTGAGCTTCTTTTTCGGCATCGGCATGAACTTTTTCGTCGAGGTTGCGAAGCTGCGCGCGGCGCGTTCCCTCTGGGCGAAGATCATGACCGATCTGGGGGCAAAGGATCCGCGCTCGAAGATGCTGCGAACCCATTGCCAGACATCCGGCGTGTCGCTGACCGAACAGGACCCGTACAACAACATCGTGCGCACGGCCTATGAAGGGCTCGCCGCGGTTCTGGGCGGAACGCAGAGCCTTCATACGAACTCTTTTGACGAAGCAATTGCACTGCCGACGGAAATGTCATCGCGCATCGCGCGCAACACGCAGCTGATCTTGCAGCACGAGACGCGGATAACCGATGTCGTCGACCCGCTCGGCGGCTCCTATTATGTCGAAGCGCTGACGCGGCAATTGGTCGAGAAGGCCCAGGCGCTGATCGATGAGGTCCAGGCGCAGGGCGGCATGACCCAGGCCGTGCAGTCGGGCGAGCCCAAGCTTGCCATCGAGCGGGCCGCCGCCGAGCGGCAGGCGGGGATCGACAAGGGCGAAGAGGTGATCGTTGGGGTCAATCGCTATAGGCTCGAGACAGAGGCGCCCGTCGAAACGCTCGAGATCGACAACGCCAAGGTGCGCGCCAGCCAAATCCGTCGGCTCGAAGCGGTGCGCAATCGCCGTGACGAAGCCGTCTGCCGATCCGCACTCGATGCGTTGCGTGAATATGCAGCAATGGACGAGGGCAATCTTCTCGAAGCAGCCGTCGCCGCCGCTCGGGCCAGAGCCACGCTCGGGGAAATTTCCCAGGCGATGGAAGACGTCTTTGGTCGGCACGATGCGACGACGCGGGTGCTCTCGGGGGTTTATGCCGCCAGTTATGAAAACGACGCCCAATACGCACAAGTGGCGGATCGTGTCGCGACGTTCGGCGCAACGCATGGGCGTGCGCCTGCGATCTTCATCGCCAAGATGGGACAGGACGGGCATGATCGCGGCGCCAAGGTGATCGCGACGGCGTTTGCGGACCTCGGCTTTGCCGTCCAGATGGGCAGCCTCTTTGAAACACCGCACGAAGTGGCGGCGCATGCAGAGCAATTGGGTGTCGACGCGGTCGGCGTCTCGTCGCTTGCGGCGGGGCACAAGACCCTGGTGCCCGAACTGATCGGTGCGCTCCGCGATCGGGCCCTAGGCGATGTTGCGGTGATCGTGGGAGGTGTCATCCCCAGCGCCGATTATGATTTTCTGCGCAAGGCTGGCGTCGCTGAAATCTTCGGGCCTGGGACCAATGTCCTTGACGCCGCGTTCTCGGTCTTGAGCACTATCGAAGGCAGGTTGTCCAACAGATGATCGGACGCGTGAACCATATCGCTATTGCCGTACCCGATCTTGCGGCCGCAGCGGGGCGCTATCGTGATCTCTTGGGCGCACGGGTATCCGCGCCACAATCTCTCCCTGAACACGGGGTGCGTGTCGTTTTCGTTGAAGCAGACAACACCAAGGTGGAACTGCTCGAACCCTTGGGCGCACACTCGCCGATTACTGGATTTTTGGACAAAAATCCGGGAGGTGGGATGCACCACATCTGTTTTGAAGTGCCTGATATCGCCATGGCAGCGCGGCAACTTGTGGAGGCCGGGGCACGTGTGCTCGGCGATGGGAAGCCGAAGATAGGCGCCCACGGTCTGCCTGTTCTGTTTGTCCACCCCAAGGATTTCGATGGGACGCTGATCGAGCTCGAAGAGGTCAAACCCGACTTCTCGCCCGCCTGATTTCGGCAACGCGACGCGTTTTAGACGCCGCTCTAAGGTTTCGTTAAAACAAGTCGGGGCATCATCGCCTCATGAGCAGCACCGTCTCCACCGGCTTTAAGAAAATGAACTGGATGCCCAAGAAGTCGGCATGGCAGGAGATGCAACTCGCCCAGCAGCGCCGGCAGCAGTCTGCCGATCGCATCGATCGCATGAACATGGCTGCGTCCGGATTTCAGCGGGCACAGATGATGCAGATACAGGGCGTGGGTGAGCTTGCGGCGCAGAACGCCCAGTCGCGCCTTCACGCTCAGGTCAAGGAAATGCAGGCCCAGCTCGAAAAGCGCTTCGAGGGTTTTTCGAAACTCGCCTGACGCCTATTGCCCGAAATATTGGCGGGCCAGCGCCTTGAAGCGGTCCCCCCGTTCCTCGAAATTCTTGAACTGATTGTAGCTCGGCGCGCCGGGCGACAGGATGACCGTATCGAAGATTTCGCCTGAATTGGCGAGAGCCTGCATGGCGTTTTCCAGCGTCGAGCAGTCCGCGACGGGGATAGGTGTGTTTTCGCGCACAGCCTTGCCGAGCCGCGTCCCAGTGACGGGAAGGCAGCAGAGCATGACGACAGAGGTGAGCCCCATCAAATTGGCAAGGTCGGTATAGTCTTGCTGCCGCTCATGCCCGCCCGCGATCAATGCGATCTTGCGCCCCTTATAGGCTGCAAGCGCGACCTTGGTCGCTTCAGGCGTCGTGGAGATCGAGTCGTCGACAAATAGGATCGAGCCGACGGCCAGTTCTTCGAGCCGATGTGGAAGCGGAATGAAGGCTTCGATCCCAGCGAAAATGCCCTCTCGCGTCGCGCCGGCGGCCAGGGCGATGGCGGCAGCCAGCCGCGCGTTGTCGTGATTGTGCGCGCCCTTGAGGCGCGACTTCATCGCCGCCATCAGGATTTCATCGCCGAAATCTATATCGAGCCCCGGAATGCGCTTGGTCCCGGCCGGGATCGCCGCGTTGACACGATCCACAGTCGCGGCCTGTGGGCCAACCGCCACGAGGTTTGGCCCTTTGGCCAGAAGGTTGAGCTTGTCGCGGTAGTACGTGTCCAGCCCGCCATGCCAATCGACATGCTCGGGGTAGAGGTTGGAAATCGCGGCAATATCCGGCGCGAAATCGATATCGGCGGTCTGGTAGGAGGATAGCTCCAGAACCACGGTCCGCGCTTTATCCGCAGCATCGAGCGGCGGAATGCCGACATTGCCCGCAAGGATCGCATCCACGCCCGAATGCTCGAGCATGAGATGGACGAGCGTGGCTGTCGTCGACTTCCCCTTGGTGCCGGAGATGGCCACGACGGTGCGGCCTTCGCGGAAATGAGCGCCCCAGAGATTGAGGTTTGAGGTGACCGGCACGCCGGCCGCTTTCGCCGCAGCAAAGATCGGCTTATAGAGCGAAACGCCGGGGCTTTTGACGATCATGCCGAAGCGTTCAACCACGCCGGCCTCGTCGGGCGATATGAATGTCGCCCCATCGAGCGTCGCTTCGCCATCGTCTGCGGTGACGAACAATTCGAGATGCGGATAGCGCTGGCGCAGGAAAGCAGCCGTCGAGCGTGCCTCGCGACCTGCGCCGTATAAGAGGACGGGTCCGTCAATGTGCATGCGGTGTCACCACGCTTTCAATCGGGGCGGGGATAAGGTGGTCGTCGCTGTCGACCATAAGATCGCGATAGGCCGTCTCAAGATGCGCCTTGCCGTAAAAGGCTTCGAGTTCCGGGCGTAGGGCGGCGACCACGGCGGCGTCACGCCAGTCCGGATGCTCGGCGATCCGCCACAGGCAGGCAGCGGCTTCGAGAATTTCGCCCACACATTCCCACGGTTTGTGCCCGGAGAGGCCGGTCAATTCTCGATAGGCGGGGATGTTGGAGGCATCATCGAGCACATTTTGGTCGAAAATACCAACCAGACGGTCGCGCGGCATTTCCGGCGCAAAGATCAGGAACACGAAATGACATTTGGGGCATTTCCCGCACCAGAGGGCATCATCGTGCCCGTTCAGACGGAAGTTCCGGTTGCAGCTTGAAAACACATCGTCATAGCGCGACGACCGTGCAAAGAGCTGCGCGATCCTGGCCTCGGAGTAAGGCCTCAGCAGCGAGTAATAGCTGAGCGCGCCCCCGGTTGCGTCGAGAAGGATGTCGCGGATTGAACGTTCGAAATCGATCGATTTGGAATATTGGTGATTGGCCTGTCGACCGTCGAACTCGATATTGCCCTCGCTGGCAGAACGCTCGTTGGACAAGACGATGCTGGAATAGCCGTAGAGAACGCTGGCCAGTGCGGCGATCATGGAATTGATCGCGGTCGAGGGCACATGCCCGTTGTAATAGCCCGGCTCTTGCCCCAGCCGGATCATCTCGGAATCGAGCAAGCGCTGCACCGACAATAGGCCCCGCTCGGCGCGCTCGGCCGAGGTGACGATCGGACCCTTGGGATTGACCGCGAAAAGCGCGATGTCGAGACCGGCTGCGTCGAGCAATTGGACGCTCACCAGAGAATCCTTGCCCCCGCCAACCAGCACCAATGCGCGATCGGGTAGGGAGAGCGGCGCCGGTTGCGCGCCATGGCCGGCAGTCAGGCGCAACTGGCCGAACCGCTTGAGATCATTGCGGGCATAAAATTCGCCGAGCCCATTTTCATAGACATCGATGATGAACGTCCGCTGCGCTTCCGATAGCGACAGCGCGGAGGCATCGATCTCGAAGGGGGCGAGCAGTTTGAAATAGCTCACGCCCAAAACGGCGGCGGTCAGGTCGAGCAGGGCGGCGAAGGCTTCGGATGTCGCGCGCTTGGCGTCGATGCCCGCTGTCGGAAAGCGCAAGCGTTCTGAAAAAGCATGATCACCAAGCTTATAGCGAAAACGGGCCTCGCCCGTCGCGCTGTCGAACTCAGGCTTCTCGATGATGAAAATGGGCTGGCTCAATCGGTCTATCCTGCGCCGCCGGGCGGCAGCATGAATCAGTATGGGTTCAGTATATCCGCATTTGCAAGCGCAAGGCGATCTCGTCGCCGATGCGCTGATAGCCATATTCGCGCATCAGGCAATTCCACTGCGTACCGACGCGTTCGATGCGGAAAAGATTGTAGCGCCCCGGCGCATCGTGTCCCTCTGGGGAGGCCGATGCGGCCGCGACGCCGATCACCGGAATTTCGCCATTCGGACCCGGAATGGCGTTGATCGAAGATAGATGCGTGTGCCCGTGGAGGATCATTTCCGCGCCACCCTCTTGGAGCACAGAGCGGAAATCGCTCCCGTCCCAAAGGCCGAGGCGTTTGGACTTGGCAAACTCCTCGTACGGCGGATGGTGGATCATCACGACGCGAAAATAATTGGCCTCGCCCAGCAGCGCGAGAAGTTTGCCCAAGCGCGCCAGTTGGTCCGAGCCAACCTTGCCGGCGGCGAAAAACGGCGGGGTGCTGACGGCGCTTGAGACGCCGATCATCGCGACCATGCCGATACGTCGTACGTAAGGGAAGGGGCTGTCGTCGAGCGTCTCGCCGCTCATATAGCCCGCATAGGTCGAGAGCGCAGAATCGAGAGCGCCCTTCACATAGGCGTCGTGATTGCCGGGGATCGCGCACACGGTCTCGGGATCGCCGAGCGCGGCGAGCCAATTGGCGGCGCGCGCTGTTTCGTCCTCCAACGCGAGATTGACGAGGTCGCCCGTGACGGCCGTCATGTCGGGCCCGTGGGCCTTGAGATGCGAAATCAGCGCCGAGAGCGTGTCGCGCCGCATGTCCTTGCCGCGCTTGAGCTTCCAGTTCAGCCAGCCCGTCAGGCGCTTGGAGGCCAGTTCACGGGGCGTGATGTCGGGCATCGGCGCCAGATGGACGTCGGATATGTGCGCAAGGGTAATCATTGACCGCACTATTGGCACGGGGGCTGCGGCAAGAAAATGGCTGATTGCCGTCTTTGCCGCAATTTGTCATGGGTGGGGATGACAGAGAGGTCCAAGCGTGCCCGATACATTCACCAAGCTCAAATTCTTCCTGATGCTGCGGGCCGTTGGCCTCATGCGGCAGATGACGCTGGGCGCGCGCGTCGCTGTGATTATTGATGGGAAAGTGCTGGTAGTTCGGCACACTTATGTCGGGGGCTGGCACCTGCCGGGCGGCGGCGTCAGCCCAGGCGAAACCTCGGCAGAAGCTGGTCGACGCGAAGTGCTCGAAGAAACGGGTTTTGCCATCCAGGGCGAAATGAAGCTAATTTCGCTCTATCACTCTACCCTCTACACAAACCGCGACCACGTCGCCTTGTTCGTTGCGAACGCAGCGACCCCGCAACGCGCCTTCAAGCCCGGTCGCGAGATCACTGAAATCGCTTGGCTCGATATCGATGCGCTCCCGGATGACACCAGCCCCGCCACGCGGCGAAGGCTGGATGAAATTGCCGGTCGCGAACCGATATCGCCGAACTGGTGATCGCTACTCGATAAATTCCAGCACCGGTCCTTCGGGGATAATGCGGTGCGGATTGATGGTGGTATGGCTCCAGTAATAATGCGTCTTGATATGATCGATGCGCAAGGTTTCCGCCACGCCTGGCCAGTTGTAGAGCGTCTTTAGATATTTCGAGAGGTGCTCGTAGTCCGCAATGCGACGGATGTTGCACTTGAAATGGCCGACATAGACGGCATCGAACCGCATGAGCGTCGTCACCAGCCGCCAGTCCGCTTCGGTCGGGGCGTCGCCTACGAGAAAGGGTTGCTGCGTCAGGATGCCCTCGACCCAGTCTAGCGCTTCGAAAAGCTTGGTCACGGCGTCGGCATAGGCGTCTTGCGTCGTCGCGAAGCCGGCCTTGTAGACGCCGTTGTTTATCTCGTCATAAATCCGGGCGTTGAGGCGGTCGATGTCTTCGCGCTTGGATTGCGGATAGAAGTCGAATGTGTTGCCGGTCACCTCATCGAATGCCGAGTTGAACATCCGGATGATTTCGGCGCTCTCGTTGGAAACGATTGAGCCGGTTTTCTTGTCCCAGAGTACGGGCACGGTCACGCGGCCCGTGTAATCTGGCATTGCCTTCGCATAAATCTGCCAAAGCGTCTCGGCACCGTGGATGGGATCCTTGTCAGAGCCCATTTCGCCGGTGAAGGCCCAGCCGGTTTCGTCTGGCATTTTGGGCGAGACGGCCGTCACCGTTATGTGCTCGGTCAGTCCCTTAAGCGCCCTGAAAATCAGCGTGCGATGCGCCCAGGGACAGGCATAGGACACATAGAGATGGTAGCGTCCGCTTTCTGCAGCGTAGCCGCCTTCACCGGTGGGGCCAGGGGAACCGTCAGCTGTGACCCAGTTGCGGAAAGCGGATTCCGAGCGCTTGAATTTTCCGCCCGTCGATTTTGTATCGTACCATTGGGTCGACCATTTGCCGTCGATCAATTGCCCCATCGTCCAGAACTCCTGTTGTTTGAAAACGTAACGGCAATCTAGGCAGATTGTTCTCGACGATTAGTCCCAACGCGTCGAACAGCGCGTTTCGTCGCGCGTCTGGCCCGGTCGCGCGCATTTCTTGTGGACCCGAGGGGAGTGCAGTGGTAAAGTGGCGATCGGTCATTTTGGTGGAGACCAAGCCAATGTTCAGCATCGAGCGGGATATCCGACGACTTTAGGTCCGCGCCTGTGTTGCGCGATGCCGTCGTATTGCCCTCTTCGAGTTGGAAATTGTGATCATGACCGCCACTTCGCCGCTCCTGGCCGAGACCATCCCTACGCCTGCCGCACTTTCGATCCGGCTCGAGACGCCGGACGATGATGCGTGGATCGAAGCGCTGCACGAAGTCTCGTTCGGCCCGGGCCGTTTTGCGCGCGCTGCCTATCGGGTGCGTGAGCGGATCGCCGTGGACGACAGCCTCTCGACGATTGCCGAAATAGATGGTGAGCGCGCAGCGTCGGTTCGCATGACGCCGATCAGCGTCGGTGGGCTCAATGGCTATATGCTTGGCCCGCTGATGACCGATCCGCAGTTTCGCAAGCAGGGCGCTGGGCGGGCGCTCGTCAAGCATGTGTGCGATCTGGCGCTTGCGCGCCCCGGTATTGCGTTCGTGCTGTTGGTGGGCGACTTTGCCTATTATGGGCCGTTGGGATTCGAGCGGACCGTGCCGAGCGCCATCCGGTTTCCTGCGCCCGTCGATCCGGCTCGGATACTGGTCATGGCGGCAGACGCGAGTTTGGCTGAGACCCTGACGGGAGACGTGGCCCCCTGGGTATAGGTTCGCATGGCGTTCGATAGCGACATTGCAGAGATTGCCCGACGCCTGCTGGATATGCCCGAGCCCATGCCCGATGCCGGCGATCTGGTGGCCGATTTTCAGATCGCCGAACTTGATGGCCGTCCTCCCGTCCCCGCAGCAGTGCTGATCGCCCTGATCAGGCGCGGATCGGGATACACCGTGCTCTATACCGAGCGTTCGAACAGCTTGCGCAATCACTCAGGACAGGTGGCGTTTCCCGGTGGCCGTATCGATCCGGAAGATCAGGACGCAGCCTATGCTGCCCTGCGCGAAGCCAATGAAGAGGTGGCGCTCGACCCTGCCGATGCCGACATTCTCGGGTTCATGCCCTATTACTATACCGGCACGAATTACTTCATCACCCCTGTCGTAGCCGTGGTCGATCCCAAACGGCCGTTTATTGCTAATCCCGGCGAGGTGGACGATGTCTTCGAAGTCCCCGTCGAGACCCTTATCGATGACGCGAGCTATGGCAAATTCCGTGTCCATCACCGGGGGCAGGAGCGCAGAAGCTGGCAGATCGATCACGAGGGCCATCGTATCTGGGGCATCACAGCCAATCTGACCCGGCGTTTCCGCGATAGCGTTCTGGTCGGCGAGGCCGAACATGCAGAGCCGTGAAGCGCTGGAACGGCTGAGATCGGCCGGTTGGCTCGCGCGCGCACGTCCGTTTTTCGATGCGCTGGACGGCGCCTCCATGCGAACGCGCGCCGTAGGCGGGCTAGTCCGCGACACTTTATTGGCGCGACCGGTCGGGTCCGGCGATATCGATCTGGCGACCGAACTTACGCCCGACGAGGTCATGTTCCGGGCGGCAAAAGCCGGGATCATCGCCCATCCCACGGGCATCGAACACGGTACAGTGACGCTTGTTAGTGACGGTGTAAGCGCCGAGGTCACAACATTACGTCGAGACGTCGAAACCTTCGGCCGCCATGCGCGCGTTGTGTTCGGCGCCGACTGGGCAGCGGACGCTGCGCGGCGCGATTTTACGATGAACGCGCTTTATGCCGATGCAGACGGAAACCTGTTCGACCCACTCGGCGGGCTTGAGGATTGTCTCGCCCAGCGCGTCCGGTTCATCGGAGACCCCAACCAGCGGATCGCCGAGGATCGACTGCGCGTCTATCGCTATTTCAGGTTCTCCGCGACCCATGGTGGTCAACAGCTCGACCCAGCGGCCATTTCAGCCTGCGAGCGCGCCGCCGGCGATCTGGGCGCGCTTTCGGCCGAGCGAGTCGGCGCTGAAATGATGCGCCTGCTCGACGCGCCTAAATGCGCGCGTACCTTAAAGCAAATGGCTCGGATCGGTTTGCTCGACCCGGCGCTGTTTGACGAAATTGGCCTTGATGCATTGGCGCTTCGGGAGGTGCAGAGCGAGCCCACGGCCACACAGCGGCTTGGCCTTTTGGCCGCGCTGGGGCGTGATATTGCCCCCTTGCGAGAAAGCTGGCGGCTCTCGAACGCGACTATGGAGGTCATCGACAGAACGCGTCGCGCGGCGGATATCGCGGCGTCAGGACGCTGGCTCGAATTGGCACAGTTCGGTCCCGATGTCGCGATGGATGGTATCGCCGTCGCTCAGGCTGTCACGGTCCGCGACGCAGATTGGCGTCTGAGCGCCGAAAAATCGACGCACGCGAGGCTGGGCCGCAAATTCCCGCTTTCCGGGGCACATCTTATTGCGAAAGGTTTCACACCCGGTCCGGCCATCGGTGCCGAGCTTAGCCGGCTGGAGCGCTTGTGGCTCGAATCGGACGGTGCTCTGACCAAGGCCGATCTACTCACGCGCGTCGTCACGCCGCGATAAAATAATGCCCCGGGGGTTGGCCGGGGCATGACGTCATCAGTGTTTGGTCGGCACGTCGAAGATACGTTCCTTGATGCGCTCGACCATATCGGGGCGCACATCGGTTTCGCCGTGCTCGGCCCTCAGCTTTTCGACCGCCTTGCGGACGACTTCAGCCTCGGTTTCGGCCGTTGCGTGCCAGGTTGCTCCGGGGATCAACGACCCGCCATCAAAGCGTTTCATGGTCTTCCTCCGTATCCTTTGTTGAATGAATAGAGGAAACCATAAAACGGGCAATACGAGGGCGGGTTCCGACCTGAAAAATCAGGGCCAGCGCACTTCGGGCGGCATCGAGGAAAGAATCGAAGTGACGTTACCGCCGGTCTTCAGGCCGAACATCGTTCCCCTGTCATAGAGCAGGTTGAACTCGACATAGCGACCCCGCCGCACGAGCTGCTCGTGGCGCTGTTCTTCGGTCCAGGGTTTTTCGAAATTGCGCCGAACGAGTTCAGGATAAATTTCGACGAATTGCCGCCCAACGTCCTGGGTAAAGGCAAAGTCCGCTGCCCAGTCGCCCGTGTTATGACGATCATAGAAAATCCCGCCGATGCCGCGCGGCTCCTGGCGGTGGGCGAGGTAGAAATACTCGTCGCACCAATCCTTGTAGCGCTGGTAGTCGACTTGGGGATGCGGATCGCAGGCCGCCTTCATCGCTGCGTGAAACGCGGCCGAATCCGGGTCATCCTGCGTGCGCCGTACATCGAGCACCGGGGTCAGGTCGCCGCCGCCGCCAAACCACCAATTCGAGGTCACGACCATGCGGGTGTTCATGTGCACCGCCGGAACGTTGGGGTTCCAGGGGTGCCCGATAACCGAAATGCCCGAGGCCCAGAATTGGGGGTTATCCTCTGTGCCGGGGATCTGCTTGGCAAATTCGGGCGAAAACTCCCCGAACACCGTCGAGATGTGAACGCCCATCTTCTCAAAGACCCGCCCATGCAGCATCGACATTTCGCCGCCACCGCCGGCCGGGCGATCCCAGACGTCGCGCTCGAAGCGGCCCGGCGCGCGGTCCGCGTGAGGGCCAGTGACCTCGTCTTCAAGCCGTTCGATCGCGGCGCAAAGATCGTCGCGGACCTGGCGAAACCACGCAGAGGCTTTGGTTTTCTTGTCTTCGATGTCGTGGGGGAGGGGCATGGTATCTTTGATCGGAGCGTTCATGGCGTTGGCCGGTCCCTAGCATGTCATTTCGCCAGAGACCATGGCGCAGGGCGCCCGCGTTAAGGTTGATCGAGGTCAAAAGCGACAGCATGCCACACCGGGCTCACGACAAGCTGTCGAACCCGCCAGTCTGACGCAGAGCCTCCCCGAGTACAATCGAAGCCGAGATCGCGACGTTGAGCGACCGTGCCCCGGTGCGCATGGGGATACGCAGTCTCAGATCCGCGTTTTCAGCCACGTCTTCCGGCACGCCGGCGCTCTCGCGGCCGACCATCAGGATATCGGACGGGGCATAATGTGCGCTTGTGTGCGGCGTCGATGCCTTCGTCGTCAGGAGCATCAGCCGATGGCCGGCCTCTCTGCGCCATCCGTCGAAAGCTTGGTAGCTGTCGTGTTCCACCATTTCGACCTGATCGAGATAATCCATGCCGGACCGTTTGAGCGTGGCGCGCGAAAACGGAAAGCCGGTCGGATGGATAATGTGTATGGCGATGCCGAGACACGCGCCGAGCCGCAGTAAAGTGCCGGTGTTCTGGGCGATATCGGGCTGATAAAGTGCAAGGGCGAGGGGCAATGGCTAAACCGTGGCGGCAGGTTGGCGAAATCCAGGTGGGTATAGTGTCGCATATCGGCTTCGTCACCAGTCCCAAGGCTGGACAAGTCCAATAGACAGTGCAAAAAGAAGCCAAAAATCCGCACCGCCTTCCGGGCGGCGGGCCCGAGTCGTGTACCCTCAAACACCACAAGGCGGCCCACGCGGGTGCTCAGAACAAATTTGTGCAGGCCTTTTGGGGACTAGAGCTTTGGCGACAGCGAGCGAAACAAAAGCGACACGACGCGATTTTCTATACATCGCAACAGGTGCGGTGGGTGCGGTCGGGGTGGCCGGCGCCGCCTGGCCATTGATCAGTCAGTTAAATCCCAGCGCCTCGGTGCTGGCACTGGCATCCATCCGGTTCGATGTTTCGACGGTGCCCGAAGGCTCGTCGGTGACCATCTTGTGGCGGGGTCTTCCGGTCTTTGTGCGTCATCGTACGCCAGAGGAGATCGAAGCGGCCCGTGCCGTGCCGCTGTCGGAACTCCGCGATCCGGAAGGCGATGAAGAGCGTGTGCTCGAAGGGCACGAAGAATGGCTCATCATGGTCGCGAACTGCACCCATCTGGGTTGCGTTCCCGTCGGTGAATCGGGTGACTTCGGCGGCTGGTTCTGCCCCTGTCACGGTTCGCAGTTCGATACGGCCGGCCGTATTCGCCGCGGTCCTGCGCCCACCAATCTGGTGGTGCCGCCTTATGAATTCGTATCCGATACCATTGTAGAGATCGGGTAAGGGGGAGCACATCATGGCAAATCACGCTGGCAATTATACGCCGGGCTCCGGGTTCGAGCGTTGGCTCGACGACCGTCTCCCGATCGTCAGGTTCTCCAAAGAACACCTGATGGACTTCCCGACCCCGAAGAACCTCAACTACTGGTGGACCTTCGGCGGTATTCTGGCCTTCATGCTGGTGGTGCAGATCGTCACCGGCATCATCCTCGTGATGCACTACACACCCCATGTGGACCTGGCGTTTGCTTCGGTTGAGCACATTCGCCGCGACGTCAACTATGGCCGCATCATCCAGGGTACCCACGCCGTGGGCGCCTCGATGTTCTTTGCGGCAATCTACGTCCACATCTTCCGCGGGATGTATTACGGCTCCTACAAGGCGCCGCGCGAAATCATCTGGATGCTGGGCGTCGTGCTCTTCATCCTCGTGATGGCAACTGCGTTCATGGGTTACGTTCTGCCCTGGGGCCAGATGAGCCTTTGGGGCGCGACGGTCATCACCGGCATTTTCTCGGCTGTTCCGCTGGTTGGCGAAGCGATCCAGACCATGCTGCTGGGTGGCTTCTCTGTTGCCAATCCGACGCTGAACCGGTTCTTCTCGCTGCACTATCTGCTGCCGTTCATCGTCGCAGCGGTGGTCGTACTGCACATCTGGGCGCTGCACGTTCCGGGCAACAACAACCCGACCGGCGTCGAGGTCAAGGAAAGCCGCGATACGCTGCCCTTCCATCCGTACTATACGATGAAGGACCTGTTCGCGATCATCGTGTTCCTGATCCCGTTCGCATGGTTCGTGTTCTTTGCGCCCGATATCCTCGGTCACGCCGACAACTACATTCCGGCCAATCCGCAGGTCACGCCGTCTCACATCGTGCCTGAATGGTATCTGCTGCCGTTCTACACCATGCTGCGGGCGATCGACTTCAACGTGCTGTTCATCGACTCCAAGCTCGGTGGCGTCATCGTGATGGCGGGATCGCTGCTGATCCTCTTTGCGCTGCCCTGGCTCGATACCTCCAAGGTGCGTGCCGGTACGTTCCGCCCCCTGTTCAAGCCGTTTTACTGGCTGTTCGTCGTCAACTTCATCGCGCTGGCCTATCTCGGGGCCCAGCCGGCGGAGGGCATCTATACGGTGCTCGGCAAGATCACCACGGCATACTATTTCGCATACTTCCTGATCATCCTTCCGCTCCTCGGACGGATTGAAAAGCCCGCGCCGCTGCCGGTTTCCATCTCGGAAAGCGTGCTCGGCAAGGCCAAGGGTTGATTGGGGGCAAGGACAACAATGATGCTTAAAAAGACGATCCTTGGCGCAGTTGCCTTCCTTGCCGTTACCCTCTCGGGTGGCGCGGTGCAGGCGGCTGGCGAGTACACCGAGACCTACCAGCAGGACTGGAGCTTTTCGGGGGTGTTCGGCACCTATGACGAGAACCAGCTTCGTCGCGGCTTCCAGGTCTATCGCGAAGTCTGCTCGAGCTGCCACGGCCTCGATTTCATCGCCTTCCGCAATCTGTCGGATGCGGGCGGACCGCACTACAGCGAAGATCAGGTCCGGGCACTGGCTGCCGAATATACCATCGCAGACGAAACCGCCGATGGCGGCGAGCGTGAAGGCATTCCGGCCGATCGCTGGCCCGAGCCTTTCCCCAGCGACCAGATCGCCCGTGACGCCAATGGCGGCGCTCTGCCGCCCGATCTGTCGCTGATCGCAAAGGCACGTGGCATCAGCCAGCCTTTCCCCTGGTGGGTCTTCAACTACTTCACCGCGTATCAGGAAGCGGGTGCGGACTATGTCTACAACCTTCTGACCCGCTATGAAGAGGCGCCCGAAGGTTTTGAAGTGCCTCCCGGCCAGTACTACAACGAGTATTATTCGGGCCACCTCATCGCCATGGCGCCGCCGCTCTCGGACGGTATCGTGAGCTATGATGACGAAACCACCCCCGAGACCGTCGACCAGTATTCGCGCGATCTTGCGGCCTTCTTCCAGTGGACGGCAGATCCGCACATGGTCTCGCGCAAGACGATGGGCTTCAGGGTCATCATCTTCCTCATCGGCTTCGCCGTGCTGATGTATATCGTCAAGCGGCGCATCTGGCGCGACGCGCACTAAGCGTCCGCGCAGCACGCATCAAAGGGCCCCTCGGGGCCCTTTTTCGTTGCAGCGTCTTGTTCTCGCCGCAGGAATTGGTCATTGTTGCAGTGTTGACCGGGAGATTACCATGTCGGCTTTCAAGGTCGCCAAGACTGTTGCCATCATTGCCTGGGCGGCAAGCCGCAACCCGGCGGTGCGTGCTGCCGTAAGGGCAGCGCCCAAGCTGGTCTCCACAGAGCGTAAGCTGGCAGCAGTGCAGGCCGCACGGCGCGCCGCTCGAAAGGCTGGCGAATTGACCGCCAAGGTCATGCCGCCCAACCGGTATTTCTGAACGAGAAATCTTTCCCGAGCGTCTGAATCATGATTGGATCGCGCCGATTTCGACGCGGGCAATAGGCATCACCATGACACTCGACCTCAAGGCGCTTGTGCGCTCGATTCCCGACTATCCCAAGCCCGGCATCATTTTCCGCGACATCACTTCGCTGATCGAAAATTCGGACGGTTTTCGCGAGAGCTGCCAACGGCTCGCCGACGCGCATCGCGACAAGGGGATCACCCGGGTGGCGGGTATCGAGGCGCGGGGCTTCATTTTCGGCGCCGGCGTGGCCATTGCGCTAGGTGTGGGCTTTGTCCCCATACGCAAGGCCGGCAAGCTGCCCGGTGAAACCATAGGGCAGAACTACGCTCTGGAATATGGCGTCGACACGATCGAAATTCACGCCAATGCGGTTGGTCCGGATGACACTGTATTGTTGGTCGACGATCTGATCGCAACCGGCGGAACGGCCATCGCTGCGGTATCGCTCCTGCGACGTACTGGGGCAAGCGTTCAGCATTCGGCCTTTGTCATCGACCTTCCCGATATCGGCGGGGCCGCCAAACTGCGCGCGCAGGGCGTCGATGTCGAAGCGCTCATTGCCTTTGAGGGGCACTGAGAGAGCGACGCTCGCCGCTCTCTCTGCGCCGGGCTGCTATTTGAGCGCCAGAGCCACGGCCTGCTCGAGCGTCTGGGTCGGGCGGCCCAGAAGCGTGCTCAGGGCCTTGCTGTCATCATAGAGTGCACCCGACGCCGCCTTCTCGTCGCTGTCGGCGATCAGCTCGGCAGCGGCAGGGGGTAGTCCAAAGCTTTCCAGCAACTTCGCGTACTCCGCCTTGGGCAGGTTCGCATAGACGACAGGCTTGCCGGACTGTTTCGAGACTTCGGCGGCCAGTTCGGTCATCGTGAAGGCGTCGTCATTGGCGAGTTCGTAGGTCTTGCCGGTGTGCCCGTCAGTGACGAGAGCGATGGCTGCGGCTTCCGCAAGGTCTGGGCGGCTGGCGGTGGTCAGTTTGCCGTCCCCGGCCGAGCCGGCGATCGTGCCGCTGGCAACCGCTCCACCCAGGCTACCGGTGTAGTTCTCGGTGTACCAGGAGTTGCGCAGGATCGTGTAGTCGAGGCCCGACGCCTTGATCGCGGCCTCGGTCGCCCGGTGCTCGGGCGCCAGAACGATGGGTGAGGTGTCAGCGTGCAGGAGGCTCGTATAGACGACGGCCTTGACGCCCGCAGCCTGGGCCGCTGCAATGATGGCCTTGTGCTGCGGTTCGCGCTTGCCCACTTCGCTGCCCGAAATCAGCAAAAGCCGCTCGACGCCGTCCAGTGCCTTGGCGAGGTCGTCAGGCTTGTCGTAGTCGAAGGCCCGCGTTTCAACGCCAAGGTCGGCGCCTTTAGCGAGGTCGCGTATCAGCGCGACGGTCTTGTCACCGAACCCGCGTTTTTTCAGTTCGGCGATGACGATGCGGCCCAATTGGCCCGTGGCTCCGGTAACGGCGTACATGATGATGCTCCTTGTTTTGCAGAGGGAACACCCATATATTCACCAAACTTACCAAGAGTAAGTACGTACAGAAAAGTAAGCATGAAAAATGTCCAACGCACCTGACCGCAGTCCTCTCGCCCTTGCCATGGATCGCGGCGCGCTTTTTTCCGAGGCCTGCCCATCGCGCGAAGTGCTCAAGCATCTGACCAGCCGATGGGGTGTGCTTGTGCTCATCGCCCTCATGGACGGCACGCACCGCTTCAGCGCTCTGCGGCGGCGCGTGAGCGGTGTTTCCGAGCGCATGCTGGCGCAGACGCTGCAATGGCTCGAGGAGGACGGCATGGTCGCGCGGGTGTCATATCCCGTCGTTCCGCCCCATGTGGAATACAGCCTGACACCCTTGGGGCGTGAGGCCGCTGAACGCGTCCAGGCCCTGGCCGATTGGATCGAAACCAGCATGCCGCGCATCGGCGCCGTCTGGGCCGCCAACGCCGCCGAGTGACGACCAAGACAGCGGGTGACAATCCCATGTTCGCCGATCACTGAGGCTTCGGTACGTCTCTGCCGTCTCACACCTTCGACACTGAAGGCACCGTGGGTGCTCCGTCGGCACCAGCTCCGGCGCCGACGGAAGATGGCCTATTTGCCCTTGAGCTTGTCAGGCAAGGGCAGGGGGGCCGTATCGGTCTTGGGCAGGTGGTCTGCTATCGTTTCGTTTCTGCGTTTGGGCAGGGGCGCCTGATAACGCGGACCTTTCGGTAGCGGCGCCTTCCCAAAGCGACCGGTGCCGGTCAGCTTATACATCTTCCCGTTCATAAGAACCTCCTTGATGCCCGCGCATAGGACTATTGTCCGATTCTGGCGTGCAGCATCGTTCCCACCACCGGGCCTGGCCCGCGCGGGATGAATGGATTGGAGCCCGGACATGGTGGCCCGGGCCGATTGCGTGCTTAAGACTGCGCGGCAGTGCAGGGGGTGCAGGTTTGCGTGCTGCTCCAGTGGCCAAATACGGACCATCTGGATGCGCGGCGATGTCGATCGCGAAGGAAGGTGCTGAAAACGGCAGGAAATCAGGCCGATTTATCGGCCATCAAGCGTTCCGCTATGTCAGGAGATCGGGAAAATCCCGGTAGTCCCATCGGATCGAAATCGACCACGCAATGCAAATCTTGCGAATTGCCGGATACCGGCGACTTCGCTTTGACCTCTGCACTGACGCGTTGCGATATCAAATCATCGGAGTGGGACCTCAAGTTCGTTGGTGAACACAGGCAGTACAGCACAGGACAATGGTCCTGTCAACGCATCCGTAAAACCGCGCCAATTGTAACCAGCATCCAGCCGATAATCAGCGCCACTCCGGCCATAGGCGCTGCGAGCGGGAGCACTGCAGAGCCCAGGAGGTAGCGGCAGGCGAGGTCGGCGCAAAAGAGGACCGCGCCAGCCATAAGCGCAATTTGTGCAATATCGAAGAGGCGCGTCTGCACCGGCAATGCGGCCAGCGCCAACAGCGCCGGCGCGTGTGTCAGCGCGATCAACGCATAAGGACCGAGCAGGTCTGCACCGGCATGCGACGATGCTGCAGCGGCAGCCACCCCGCTCGCGCCGAGCACGCCGGCGAGCCCGACACTTATCCGATCTATCGCTCTCATCGTCTCACGAGCTTGCTCAGCACGAGCATTGTTGCCAACGCCATCAGCGCCTTGGTCTTTAGCGGCATCTTGTAGTCCCGCAGCTTGGAAAACCCCACGAGATCGGCGGAATAGACAAGCTCGCCGTTCTGGTTATGCGCCTCGAGCAGGTTGAACAGCAGGCCCCAACCGGGAATGGAGTTTGACTGACGCTTGCCGGTCACCGTCAGCGCGTAACGCACGGTGTCGCCAGGACGCACTGGTGCCTTGAAGTCCATGCGGTTGACGCCGGGCGAGGGCCCTGAAACGCCGGGCTCTCCACCCTCTTGCCGCACGATCTCTTCTTCGGCCTCCAGCCGGTCCACCATCAGGCGATGCCCGACGCTGACCGTATGCCAGCCCGAAGCAACGATCCCGCCGAAATGCGAGTGTTTGGCCGCTTCGCGATCGACGTGAAAATATTGCGGATCGTACAGCGTGCCGAACCTGATGATTTCATCCTCGTTAAAGGTATGACTGCCGAGATCGAAAGGCTTGTCGATCTCGACTTCTTCAAACCACCGCGTCATTGCGCTGCCTCCTCGAGCATGGCGGGATGGCGCACTTCGACGAGATTGGCGAGATTGAGCGTCATCACCTGCTGACCCTTCTGGTTGCGCATGTCGAAGGCGATGGTGAGGATCCCCATATTGGGATGACCGGCCGACCGCCGCAGTGAGGTGACCGTCGCGGTGCCCGAGAGCGTGTCGCCCTTCATCAGCGGCCGCTTCCATTTCAGATCGGTAAAGCCTAAGCCGCCCATGGATGCGATCCTGGACAAAAATCCGTCGACCAGCATGCGCAGCGACAGCGCCCCCGTCTGCCACCCGCTGGCCGCCAGGCCGCCGAGCAGGCTGGCTTTGGCCGCCTTTTCATCGAGATGGAAAGGGAAGGGGTCGAACTCGGTCGCAAATTCGATGATGTCGGCTTTGCTCACCGTCCGGGGTCCGAGCGGGATGGTCTGCCCCAACTCAAGATCTTCATAGTGGAGGCGGTCATGGGTTATCGGATTGGTCATTTGCTTACCCTTAACGTCAACGCCCATTTTATCCCTATCTTCGTCTGGGGCAAGGGGGCGACATCATGGGGTGGCCGCGCTTTCCGTCGCAGGTCCGATCCTCACGACAGTGTCCTCCGGCTCGATCACGCTCAGCCGATGGGTGATGGCAATGATCGTCACCTGATCGCGGATATGGCGCAACTGATCCATGATGTCCTTTTCCGTTTCGGCATCGAGAGACGAACTGGCCTCGTCGAGCAACAGGATCGCCGGATCGGCATAAAGGGCGCGCGCAATGGCGATGCGCTGGCGTTCCCCGCCCGACAGTTTCAACCCGCGCTCACCGACAACAGTCTCGAACCCTTCGTCGAGTCCCTCGATAAATCCCAGCACAGCCGCCCGTTCGGCCGCACGGCGCAAGCGCGCGTCGTCATGGGAGCGGCCCAAAACGATGTTGGTGGCCAGCGTATCGTTGAGCAGCACCACGTCCTGGGGCACCGCGGCGACCTGCGCAAACCAGTCGGCGCGCGAGACATTTCCGATCGACGTACCGTCGATATTGATCGTGCCGGTTTGCGGCTCCATCGATTTCAGGAGCAGCTTGAATAGCGTCGACTTGCCCGAGCCTGTATCGCCGGTGATGTATGTAATCGTTCCGCGCCGGGCCTCAAAGCTGGCGCCCGAAACGCCGCGTCCATTGGGATAGACATAGCCGACATCGGAAAAGGTGACAGCGCCGCCATCGAGTGAAAAATCACCTGCCGTTTCAAAATCGTCATGCGACTCGGCCTGCCACATGCGGGCGAATGGCAGGAATTTGGAATAGGATTGGGACATCTGTTGGATGGCCTGGCCCATCATCTGGAACGGCATGTTGAGCTGCAGCAACAACGTGTTGAACAGCACGAGATCGCCGACGGTCAAACTGCCTTCCGCGACACGCGGCACAAGCAGCCAGAGCGTCAGCGCGAACTGGATGGCGAGCGAGGCTCCAAACAGACCCGCATAGCGCACATGCGCCATGGCATAGCGCTGCCATGCGGAATGCGCCGATTGCTCGCGCCGTGTGAACTGGCCGATCATCCAGCGCGCCGAGCCGAACTGACGCAGCGTATCCATGCTCGAAATGGCATTGCCGATAAAGCGCGAGCTGGCCTGTGAGTGCTCGATCGCCTCGTCGAGGTGAACACGGGTCGTGCGCGTTGCGCGCGCTACGAGCCAGATGTGAACCACGCCATACACCACGACGATCAAAGCGATATCCGGGCTCAAGACAGTGCCAAGCATGATGAGGCTTAGCGCCACCTGCAGCGTTCCGGGCAGGAGGGCGGCTAGGGTGAACTGGACCACGATGTTGAGCGACTCGAGCCCCCTGTGCTGGGCCGTTTCGATCTCCACCGGGTTGTGGTCCAGAAAGAACCCCGACGCCTTGCCTGCGATGCGCTCGAAAAATGCGGTCGAGGTCACAAAGTTCAGGCTCTCCGACGTCATGAACGTCAAAAAGCTCGACATGCGCTGGATCGTATAAGACGCACCCATCAGCACGGCATAGGCCACGAACCCCCAGATCAGTCCCTCTGAAAGATTGGCCGGGTCCAGCTGGTCGATGAGACGCGAAAACAGAAATGGCGCAGTGATCCCGGTGAGCGAACCGAGGATCGTCAGAACGACCACGATTGCGAGGATCACCTTGGCCGTGCGCAGATATTGTCCGAGTATGGCCTTGAGGGGCGGGGAGACCAATGCCAGATCGATTTTCACGCTGTGCCTCCTGCCGTTAAAGGCCGGGCACTTTAGGTGATTCGGAAGGGATGGCGAAAATCGGGTGGCTCAGCGGCAAGGCGTGTGGCCCAATGCCCGCATGGGAGGCGATGATGGCCCAATTGACCGACACCGAAACGCTTTATGCATCGCTCGCCGCCCGCGACAAGGCCTGGCTCGGCAGGGCCTATGTCGGCGTCGTCTCGACGGGGATTTTCTGCACGATGGGCTGTGCGGCGCGTACGCCACTCGCCAAGAACTGCCGGTTTTTTGAAACCGTCGATGATTGCGTTGCTGCGGGGTTTCGGGCTTGCAAGAGGTGCCGCCCCGCCGATCGCCGATATCAGGTGTTGAACTTGAAGAGCAGCACGTCGCCGTCCTTGACGACATACTCCTTGCCTTCGTCGCGTGCCTTGCCCGCTTCCTTGGCCGGCACTTCGCCGCCCAGCGCAACGAAGTCGTCATAGGCGATGGTCTGGGCGCGAATAAAGCCGCGCTCGAAATCGGAGTGGATGACGCCGGCGGCCTGCGGCGCCTTGGTGCCGACGGGGATGGTCCAGGCGCGCGCTTCCTTGGGACCGACGGTAAAATAGGTCTGGAGGTGCAGGAGCTTGTATCCCTCGCGGATCAGCTTGTTCAGGCCGGGTTCTTCAAGGCCCAGCGAGGAGAGATAGTCGGTACGGTCCGCAGTATCGAGCCCAGCCAGTTCGGCTTCGATTTCGGCGCAGATCACGACAGTGCGCGCATCCTGCGCCTTGGCATACTCCTCGACCTTTTTCGTGTGCTCATTGCCCGTAGCGGCTGCCGATTCATCGACATTGCAGACATAGAGCACCGGCTTGGCCGTGAGCAGCTGAAGCTCCTTGAACGCCTTTTCCTCGTCGGCGGCGCGCTCGGTGTGGCGCGCGGGCTTGCCCTCTTCGAGCAGTGCCTTGGCACGATTGACAAGCTCGAGGGTGAGCTTTGCATACTTGTCATTGGCCCGGATTTTCTTTTCCAGTCCACCGATGCGCTTTTCGAGGCTTTCGAGGTCGGCAAGCATCAGCTCGGTCTCGACGACTTCGGCGTCGGCGATCGGGTCCACCTTGCCGGCGACGTGGATGATGTCGTCATTTTCAAAGCAGCGCAGCACATAGGCGATGGCGTCGCATTCGCGGATATTGGCGAGAAACTGATTGCCCAGACCCTCGCCCTTCGACGCGCCTTTGACCAGTCCGGCGATGTCGACGAACGACAGCCGTGTCGGGATGATTTCCTTGGACTTGCCGATCGCGGCCAGCTTGTCGAGGCGTTCGTCGGGCACCGACACTTCACCGACATTGGGTTCGATCGTGCAAAACGGAAAATTTGCGGCCTGCGCGGCAGCGGTCTGGGTGAGGGCGTTAAAAAGCGTCGATTTGCCCACATTGGGCAAGCCGACGATGCCGCATTTGAAACCCATGATGAAACCTCGGAGATGGCGCGCTTAGCGCGCAGGAAAATGTTGGGCCTTAACTCGTGCAGAGCGGGTGAGAAGTCAAGGTTTGCATCAAGTTCTGGTCATCAGCAGGCGAGAGGGTCCGGATGAGGGGTCTGAGTTTCCTCGACCACCTTCGGCCAAGAAATAACTTATCCCCGCCGTCTCAACCGCATCCATACTGCACGCACGAACCCGCGCCTATGGACGCAAGCGCAACGAACGTTTGGGCGGGTTTGGTTCGGGTTCCTTGCGGGTCGCCGCAGGGGAGGCCTAAACGTCACAAGTGCCGGTCGTCGGTAACCATACGACGGCTTACCGGGGAAACCCGGCGGGGATTGACCCCAGCCTTCTGAAGGGCGACTAAGCCAAAAATCCCGAGCGCCTGGGGCGATGATCGCTTCATACTAAAAAACAAACTGCGGAGCGTTCATCGCCCCATGCCGTCTATCCATCATCCGAGGGGATATCGCCGTCGGACGCTTCGGCGCGGGTCAGTCTCTTTTACCGAACAGCTTTTTGAGCATTTCGGCCATCGGGCCGCTGTCCGGCATCTTGGCTTGCGGCGTGGCGGGCCGCGACTGGTGAATGTGGCTTTGCGCCTTGGGGGCCGGTTTGGGCGCCGGCTCCGCCTTGGTCGACGGGACGGCCAGCGCCAGCTTGTTCATCAGGCCGGCGGCGTCGCCCTTGGCGATCAGGCCGGCATTTTTGGCCAAGGCATCGAGCAGCGGCTCGAGCCAATCGTTTTCGGCTTTGTGAAAGTTGGAGAGCACATGGGAGTGCACGCGATCCTTATGCCCAGGGTGGCCGATACCGAGCCGGATCCGAACATAGTCCTTACCGATCTGGCTTTCGATCGACCGCAATCCATTGTGTCCGCCGTTGCCGCCGCCCGATTTGATGCGGACCTTTCCGGGTGCGAGGTCGAGTTCGTCGTGGATCACGGTAATGTCTGCGGGCGCCAGCTTGTAAAAGCTGATCGCCTGGGCAACGGAATCGCCCGAGCGGTTCATGAAGGTCTGCGGCTTGAGCAACATGATCTTTTCGCCATCGATCAGACCTTCGCTGATCAACGCGGAAAATTTTTGCCGGAAGGGCGGGAAACTGTGCTGGCGGGCGATCTCGTCGACGGCCAGAAAGCCGATATTGTGCCGGTGGGCAGCGTATTCGGCGCCGGGATTGCCGAGCCCCACAATAAGGTGCATCGCATCTCTCCGGGAAGGAAGGGCCGGCGAAAACCGCCGACCCTGCAAAGACTATTCTTCGTCTTTTTCCGCTGCAGCTTCATCTTCGCCTTCATCGGCCTCGTCGCCTTCAGCGCCTTCAGACGAGCGCAGGGCAGACGGAGCAGCGATGGTGGCGATGGTGAAGTCGCGATCCGTGATGGTCGGAACGACGCCCTTGGGCAGAGTAACCGCCGAGATGTGGATCGAGTCGCCGACTTCCGCACCGGTCAGATCGACGACCAGGTTTTCCGGAATGGAATCGGCTGGAACGGTCACTTCGACAGTGTGACGAACGATGTTGAGCACGCCGCCCTTTTTCAGGCCGGGCGACTTTTCTTCGTTCTCGAAGTGGACCGGAACGTCGACCGTCAGGGTCGCGTTCTTGCCGACGCGCAGGAAATCCACATGCACGAGGAAGTCGCGTACGGGTTCAAGCTGGTAATCCTTGGGGATCACGCGGTGCTTGGAGCCGTCCACGTCGATCTCGATGACGTGCGACAGAAATCCGCCGTCATGAATCTTGCGGAACGTGTCCTTGTAGGAAATCGCGATGGAAAGAGGGGCTTTCTTATCGCCGTAGATAACTGCAGGAACAAGACCTTGACGACGCAGTTCACGAGCGGCCCCCTTGCCCACCCGGTCCCGCACCGAAGCCTTAAGCTCGACGCTCATGGAATTCATCCATTTGTTGGGTGCAGTCTGCAATCAATGCAGAGTGCGCGCCCGTCCTCCAGGGGTGACGAGCGCTTCATGGGCGGGGTCTATACAGGAGCACCCGGACGAGGGCAAGTCCCCGCTCAGCGGGGATCAGGCGTCGGTATCGGGTGGTGCTTGCAAGCCACGAACCCTCATTTCGGCCAGTGCCGCGTCGCGCAGTCTTTCAGCGCGTTTGGTGAGGGGGCCGTTAGGGTCGTGATGCACGCGAAAAAGCCGACTCGAAACGAACCGCTTGTGCATGTGCACAAGCATCGCATCGGGCCATGTCGGAATTTCCTCGAGCAGGTGCAAAAGCTCTGCTTCGGCATTGAGGCGTGGAGCGACGCGGGGTCGCTCAGGAGGGCTAGATGTCACTGATACTTCCAAAAACGCGGCACTCGCGGACATCGAAGGCTCGCCCCAACGGAGTTTCACAAACAAGAAATTCCGAAGCCGATCAATGGTTCCACTCGCAGGGCCTGCTTGTGGCTGAGTCGCCGCCATAGGTCAAAGCTCCCATCTCGCTTCCGTCATCGGAGGGTGAGAGGAGTCGTGCCGACCAGCAATTTGAGAGGGATGCTTAATTGAGCGTTAACGAATTGTTAACTAGTCGAAGAGGCTCGATACCGATTGCTCCGACGCAGTGCGTGCGATGGCTTCGCCAAGCAGCGGTGCGATCGAGATGTGGCGGATCTTGTCGACCTTGGCCACGGCTTCGGTCATTTCGATCGAATTGGTGGTCACTAGTTCCTTCAGCCGCGAGTTGGCAATGCGCTGTGGCGCTTCGCCAGAGAGCACGCCATGCGTGATATAGGCCGATACTTCGCTCGCGCCCGCATTGAGCAGCGCTTCGGCCGCGTTGACCAGCGTGCCGCCGGAATCGACGATATCGTCGATCAGGATGCACGACTGGCCCTCGACGTCACCGATGATGTTCATCACTTCCGAAACGCCAGCGCGCGGACGGCGCTTGTCGACGATGGCCAATTGCGCGCCGATGCGGTTGGCAACGTTGCGGGCGCGCAATACGCCGCCGACGTCGGGGGAAACGATCATCACCTTCGAGGTGTCGTAGTTTTCCGAAATGTCGCGCGTCAGCACTGGAGCGGCATAGAGGTTGTCGGTCGGGATGTCGAAAAAGCCCTGGATTTGCGGTGCGTGCAGATCCAGGGTCAAGATGCGGTTGGCGCCCGCTTCGGTAATCAGATTGGCCACGAGCTTGGCCGAAATCGGGGTGCGCGGGGCCGATTTGCGATCCTGGCGCGCATAGCCGTAATAGGGCAGCACGGCAGTGACGCGGCGGGCCGAAGAGCGGCGCAGCGCATCGATCAGGATCAGCAATTCCATCAGATGGTCGTTGGCGGGATAAGACGTCGACTGAAGGACGAAAACGTCCTCGCCGCGGACGTTTTCCAGAATTTCGACGAAGATTTCCTTGTCGGCAAATTTCTTGACCGACGCGTCAGTCAGGGGGATTTCGAGATATTGAGAAACGGCCTTGGCCACGGTGAGGTTAGAATTGCCCGTCACCAGTTTCATGGTCAGCCTCTATCTGTCGCACTCGATGTGGTCACGCTGCCGAACCAAAAAGTGGCGACCACTTTTTCTGGCAGCGCTTCATGCCCGAAATCGCCATGCCCCGAGCTTGTGGGGCGGAGCTTTAGACGTATGCCCCGGCAACATCAATATGACTTTTGCATGAAGCGTGAAGAGGATGTGTCGATGTTGCGCGGACGCACACCATCACCCTCGGGCAATCAGCGCAATCTGTCGTCCGGCCCGCGTGTCATTATGGGTCGCATGGCGGTGGGAGAAATAGAGTTCCGGATGTGCGTAGGTGCAATCCCCGACCTGCTCAACCGCCCCGATTCCAAGAGCGCGAAGCTGCGAGAGAACGAGGCCCGGGACGTCGAAATGAGGGCGGGGCCAGCCGTCTTTGAGGACGAACGGCGCCGCATCGGGAAAACGGCTTTCGATATCGGCAGCCATTTCGTTCCCTATCTCGTAATTCTCCGCACTGATGGCAGGGCCTATGGCGGCGATGATCGCCGATTGTGTAGCGCCGAGTGCGACCATGGCCTCGACGGTGCGTTCGACGATGCCATCGGCAGCACCTTTCCATCCCGCGTGCGCTGCCCCCACGATGCCGCTTTCGGGATCGGCCAACAGCACGGGCACGCAATCTGCGGTGAGAATGCCGAGCGCAATGCCGGACCGCTTGGTCACCATTGCATCGGCTTCGGGGCGTTTGGCGAAATCGTAGCGATCGTCAACGACCAGCACGTCTGTGCCGTGCACCTGCCTTGCAAGCGCCACTTCGATGGGGCCACCCTTGAGGGCCATGACGGCGCGGTGGATATTTTCGACAACGTTCGCGGTGTCGTCGCCGACGGCGCTCGAGGCGTTGAGCGATGCGAATTCACCCTCGGAAACGCCACCCCGTCGACCGAAAAAACCGTGGCGAATGCCAGAAGCGGTTGTAAGGGCGGGGCTTTTTTCCAAAGGAGGATGCATCGGCTGGCTGAACTCTTGTTATGCGGCGAAACCGGCGGGCTTGAGGCCCGGGCTGGCGGCACAAAGCACTTTGAACAAGTCACCCATCTGCTCGGGGCCGGTGAGCCTATCAAAGGCCGACCGCAAATCCTCGGCGCGATCCGGGTTGGCGGCGGCCAGCGCCGAATGGCGCTGTGCCAGTCCCAAGGATGTAAGGAACTGACCTTGAGTCACAAGTGGGGGCAGCGTCAACCCAGCCATGCGTGCAGCGCGCGCCAGTGCTTCGAAATCCACATGCGTGGTCAAATCGGCAGCGCCCGGCTGGGCGAGGGGATCGACATAGGCATGGCGGGCAAGGGCCTGCAGCGTTTCGCCCGGTTGCGTTGTTGCGTGGCCGTAATCGAGCGCCAGGAGGGCTCCACCGCGCGGGGCGATCAAACCACTGAGCTGTGTCATGAACTGCTGAGCGGCAAGCCCGATCTCAGCGACTTCCCCATCGACGGCGCTTGCGTAGGGCTGCCCGATCAGCGCTTCGTCATAGGGCGTCGGCGATAGGCCGAATGTCCGCTGTCCGTCGGTCAGCCCAACGCAGCGTTCGAACCATTTGCCATCGCGCTTGACGAACTGGCGCACCGGCAAGGCGTCGAAGAACTCATTGGCGATGATGATTATCGGCGCATCGGCGACAGCTTCGATATCGTCGAGCCACACCGGCGCGTACTCGGTCAGTGCCTCGCGCTGCATGGAGATGAGGACGGGATTTGTTTCAAAAAGCCGAAGCGCGAGGGCGCCCGCCAATCCGCTCGCACGCGTGGCGACACGCAAAGCGTCGGCCATCAGTGTCCCGCGACCCGGCCCGAGTTCGAGCAGTGTGAATTGCGCAGGACTGCCCATCTGGAGGTAGAGATCGGCGATCCAGGCGCCGATCATTTCGCCGAATGTCTGGGAGATTTCGGGCGCGGTGATGAAATCGCCAGACCGTCCCAGAGGATCCGCCTTGCGGTAATAGCCGCGTGTGGGATGCGTCAGGCATAGACCCATATATGTCGCCAAAGACATGGGTCCGGATTGGCGGATTTGCATGTCGATCAAATCACCGAGCGACAGGGCGGTCTCAGGCATGGCGGCGCGACTGAGACCACGCGACGAGGCCGATACCCCCGACGAGGATCGGCAGGCTCAGCACCATGCCCATGGTCAGCCAGTCGAACGCGAGATACCCGATATGGCTGTCGGGGAGGCGGAAGAACTCGACGAAAATGCGCGAGGCCGCGTACCCAATACCGAAGATGCCGGCCACCAGGCCGGGCTTGCGCAGGGCCAGCAGATTATGGGTGAAAAAGCGAATGACTAGGAACAGCACGACGCCTTCGAGCAGGCCCTCATAGAGCTGGCTCGGGTGACGCGGCAGGTCACCGCCGCCGGGAAAAATGACGCCCCACGGCATCGTCGTGACCGAGCCGTAGAGTTCGGCATTGATGAAATTGGCGACGCGGCCAAGGAACAACCCGATGGTCGCGCAGCAGGCAAGAAGGTCGAGACCCGAAAGGATATTGGCCCCTTTGCGCCAGAGATAGACTATCATGGCGACCATCAGCCCCAGCATGCCGCCATGGAAGCTCATCCCGCCGTCCCAGAGCGCAATGATCGAGGCAGGGTTCGCAAGGAAATTGAGCGGGTCGTAGAAGAAGACATAGCCCAGCCGGCCGCCGATGATGATGCCGATAACGATCCAGAAGGTGAAATCGAACAACTCGTCCGGCGTCATGGGTGGCGTGCCCTTGACCCAGAGCGATTTGCGCTTGAGCAGCAGCATGCCGTATCCCACGCCAAGGAAAATCCCGGCGAGATAAGCCAGGGCATACCAGCGGATGACGATGGGGCCGATGGCAAAGGCGATGGGATCAATTTCGGGAAACGGCAAGGCGGGCCTCAAGGCATTGAAACGGGCGGCGCGACCATGACGCCCCATCCGGCTCTGGTCAAGCGCGTCGCCAGACCCTACATATTGACCGAACCGAACGCGCTCCAAGCAAAAGGAAGTGAAGATGACCCAATCGAGCAAGTTTTTCGACGATCTGGGGCGGATCATGAACGACGCTGCCTCGGTGGCGGACGGCGTACGCCGCGAAGCGGAAACCGCCGTGCGTGGCCAGATGGAACGCATGGTCAACGACCTCAACCTGGTCAAGCGCGAAGATTACGATGCGCTGCGCGAAATGGTGCAGATCCAGGGCGAGGAAATCCAGGCTCTGCGGCGCGAACTCGACGCTTTCAAGCGCACCAAGAAGACCAGCTAGACCATGCGACTGGCCGTCATATCCGACGTCCACGGCAACGCGCTGGCGCTCGAAGCGGTGCTTGCCGATATCGATCGGCACGATGTCGACGCCGTGCTCAATCTTGGCGATCATTTCGTGGGGCCGCTTGAACCGGTGCGTACGGCGGGCATGCTCGCAAAAGTCGAGATGACCGCCATTCGCGGCAATACCGACCGCTATCTCGTGGACGCCGATCCCGACCTGCTCGACACTCACGACCAGGAAACGCTTGCTGCGCTCGATGATGCGACGTTGAGCTGGCTTCGAGCGCTTCCCGAGACGCGGGTATTTGAGGACCAAGTCTTTCTCAGCCACGGCTCACCCCTGTCGGACGAGACCTATTGGCTCGATCGCAAGGATCGCAAAGCGTTTCGCGTTGCGACCGGAGATGAGGTGGCGGCGGAGCTTCCCTCAGGTAAGCGCTATCCACTCTATTGCTGCGGCCATACCCATGTCGCACGGGTGATAACGCTGGATGATGGCACCGTGGTCTTCAATCCCGGCAGCGTTGGGCGGCCATCGTTTACAATGAGCGATCGGGACTCCGCCAGCCGTTGGTCTGCGGCGGCAGCCTATGCTGTTGTCGAGCGGTCGGCCGAAGGATGGCACGTCAATCTGCGGCAGGTCGCCTATGACAATATGGCAGCCGCTGCCATCGCAAATGCCCACGGCAGCGCAAAATGGGCGCGCGATCTCGAGCATGGGCGCACACGCTAGCGGGCCTTAAAAGCCTGTGTGTAAAAGGGTTTGTTAAGGGCCCGTTAACCATGACGATCCGATCATCCACAAGAGAATCTCGGTTTGGAACCTGCGTTTATGGGTTCATCCGACCGGTGCGGTGTACAGTCTATCTCAACGACGATTCGTACACCCACTGCCCGGTGCTGCTTTGAAAGAAGTACATATTCGGGTCCGGTCAGGCCGGTTCGGTTGTGCCGCGTAGCACGTTCAGCATTTCGGCTGGGCGGTGCTTTCCCAGACCTCGTTTAAGCGTGCGGAGCCAGCTATGTCTCTTCTGGAACTGGAAATTGATCGGACTATCCATCCGGTCGACATCATCGAGCATATCGCCGCGATCAACGACTGGTCGTTCGAGCGGCAAGATGCCGACGAGATTTCCATTTCGGTCAAGGGCGGCTGGAGCGACTACCATGTGTCGTTCAACTGGATGCGTGAGATGGAGTCGCTGCATTTGGCGTGCGCATTCGATCTCAAGGTCCCCGATGCGCGGCGGGGCGAAATCAAGCAGTTGATTTCGCTGATCAATGAGCAACTCTGGATCGGCCATTTCGATATCTGGAACAAGGAAGGCGTCGTGCTCTTCCGCAATTCGCACCTGCTTTCGGGTGGTGCGGAAGTGTCGCCTCAACAATGCGAGGCGCTTTTGCGCTCGGCGTCTGAAAGCTGCGACCTTTACTATCAGGCTTTTCAATTCGTCGTCTGGGCTGGAAAGTCTGCACAGGACGCGTTGGCTGAAGTGATGTTTGAAACAGTAGGCGAGGCATGAGCCTTTCGACTGTTGGATCGGTTCTCCTCGTGGGAGCCGGCAAGATGGGTATGGCCATGGCGTCCGGCTGGATCCGCGCCGGGCTGCCGGGCGCGAGCCTCACACTCGTCGATCCCCAGCCACATGAGAGCGTCGGCGCTTTCGCAGAAGCTCATGGCGCTATCTTGCGCGCCGATCTGCCGAGCGATGCACCAGAGGTCATCGTTCTAGCGGTCAAGCCGCAAGTCATGGGTGCGGTTCTGTCCGTGGTCAAACCGATTGTGGGCAGCGAGACGCTGGTGGTTTCAATTGCCGCCGGAATATCTCTGGAGAAACTCATCGCAGGTCTAGGTACTGATCGGGTGGTTCGCACGATGCCCAACACCCCGGCACAACTGGGGAAAGGGATCTCAGGCGCAGTGGCAACGCCGGCAGTTTCCGCGCATGATCGGGATTTGACCGATGCCTTATTGGCTGCAGCGGGGCAGGTCGTCTGGGTCGAAGATGAAAAGCTCATCGACGCAGTGACGGCGGTTTCCGGTTCGGGGCCGGCCTATGTGTTTTATCTCGTCGAGGCCATGGCAGTTGCAGGCGAAAAGCAGGGGCTCTCGCCTGAGCAAGCCATGACATTGGCGCGCCAAACGGTCGTTGGAGCGGCAGCACTGCTTGAGAACGATCCGAGCGCGGCCGCGCAGTTGCGCAAGAACGTGACCTCGCCCAACGGGACGACGCAGGCAGCGCTTGATGTTCTTATGGCCGACGATGGGCTTGGTGCGGTCATGGATCGCGCTATTGCCGCGGCGCGCAGGAGAAGTGAAGACTTGGGGCAATGAGCGACACGATCAGTTTTGACGATTTCCTGAAGGTCGACGTCCGGGTTGGAACGGTAGTGGAAGCACGACCGTTTCCGGAGGCGCGCAAGCCGGCGATCATCCTTATCATCGATTTTGGGCCCGAAATCGGGATCAAGAAATCGTCAGCGCAGATCACCGTGCATTATACGCCGGAAGAGCTTGTCGGGCGGCAGGTGATGGCGGTGGTCAATTTCCCGCCACGACAGATCGGGCCGCTCAAATCGGAAGTTTTGACGCTGGGTTTCGAAGATGAGGAGGGCGCAGTCGTCCTCGCCAAGATCGATAAGCCCGTGCCTAACGGCCGCAGGCTGATGTAGTTTTTGTGCGACCGGGTTTGCTTGTCTTGTTGCGCGTGTTGTGGCCTATAGATGAGCGATAACATATCGGACTACCGCCGTGAAACAGCCCGAACTTTTTCCGCGTGAACGCGAACCCCGACTTCTCGGTCTGACCGGCTCGCCGCGATCGGCGCTCGTGCCGCCCATGGCGGTGGCGCGGTGGCTGATCCTCCTGATCCTGCTGGCCTGCGTTTATTTCTTTCATGGCTTTCTCGTCCCTGTGCTTGCGGCCCTGATCATCGGGTTCGCGAGCTGGCCGATCTACCGACGCGTCTTGAGCAGCCTGGGTGGCAACAGGACCTTGGCAGCCAGTTTGATGATCGCGGTCATCGTGCTGTTCATCCTCATCCCGATCCTGATGGCGTTTTCTTATGCGCTCAACGAGGCGCGTCAGTTGATCAGTTGGGTTCTGGCCACCAACGCCTCGGGTGCCGCTGCGCCCGAGTGGTTTGCGACGCTGCCACTCGTGGGCGAATGGGCCACGGAGCAATGGGACCTCTATATCGGCCGGCCTGGAGCGCTTGGTCAGTATGTAGCGGTCATTGGTGGAGCCAACGTCTACAACATCTACCAGACGATCCTCGCGACCGGCGGAAGCCTGCTCGACATATCGCTCAACCTGCTGTTCATGCTGATTGCGCTGCTGTTCGTCTATCGCGATGGCGCGTCATTGACGGCGCAATTGGACAAGTTCGGCGAGCGGATCCTACCGGTGCGGTGGCAGAGGCTGTCGCGGATCGTGCCGGCGACGATCAGTTCGACCGTGACGGGCATGACGATCATCGCGATTGGCGAGGGTATCATCCTCGGCTTTGCGTACTGGTTGGCGGGGGCGCCATCGCCGGTGCTGCTGGGCGTCATCACCGGTGTGGCTGCGATGATCCCGGGCGGTGCGCCGCTGTCGTTTACGCTGGTGTCCGTCTATCTGGTCGCCAGCGGCTCGGTCTTTCAGGGCATCGCGCTGTTTGTCTGGGGCTCGGTAGAGCTGTTCATCGTCGACAAGACCTTGCGGCCCAAACTTGTGGGCGGACCGATCAAGCTGCCGTTCCTTCCGACTTTTTTCGGACTGGTCGGTGGCGTGAAGACGATGGGGTTTGTCGGCCTTTTCATCGGGCCGGTCTTGATGGCGCTTCTCGTTTCGATGTGGCGCGAATGGGTGCGTGACCTCGATCAGGCTGATGAGGAGGGTGGCGACGGTATCGCAGTGCCACCCACCGAAGCCGATCTAATTGAGGCCGAACGCGAGAAGGCCGAGCAGCAGCGCGCCTAGCACAACCCGGTATACAACGAACGGGGTGTAGCTCTGGCGCTGCAGCCATTTCATCAGTAGTGCGATGGCCGCCAAGGCGAAAAAGAAGGCGAACACGCCGCCGATAAGCGCGTCGGTCGTAAGCTGCGAGTCGCCGCTGGTCACCATGTCGATGCCGGCGAGCGTGCCCGCACCGAGAATGGTGGGAATCGACAACAGCATTGCGACCCGTGCCGAGAGTGGCCGATCAAGGCCCACGAAGCGTCCGGCCGTCATGCAGATGCCGGAGCGGGAAACGCCAGGAATGATCGAGATCAGCTGCGCGCCGCCGATGATCAGCGCGTCGCGGAACGAAAGGGATTCGATTGCAGATTTTTCCTGCGGTCGACGGTCGGCGAACCAAAGCAGGATGCCGAAGATCAGGGTCGTCCAGGCGATGATGGGAATCGAGCGGCCAGATTCCGTGATGAAGTCTTTCGCCAGAAAGGCGCCGATAATGATGGGGATCGACGCGACGATCACAACGAGCAAGAGCCGGAAGCGCTCGCCGCCCTTGCCCGTAACGCCGTCGATCAGTCCCATGAAAAGCGTTGCGATATCACGGCGGAAATAGAGCATGACGGCGCCGAGTGTGCCGACATGCAGAGCAATGTCGAACGCCAGCTCCTCTGCTGGCGTCATGGAGCCGGTGGAGATGCCGATGCCTTCAAGTAGCCAGCGGCCCAGGATGAGATGGGCCGATGAACTGATCGGCAGAAATTCGGTCACGCCCTGAACGAGCGCCAGGAACAGCGTAGAAATGATATCCAATTGGGAGAAATCCTATGGGAGCTGGTCGACGAGCCGCAAGTTTCGCAGCAATTGCTGGTCGCCGCGTTCGGTCATTTCTGCAAAGAAGCGTTTCACGCAATCCCGACTTTCCTCGGGCAGGGCGGTAAAGGCCGCTTCTATCCGTCTTGCCTGGGTAGCGGAGAGAACTTCAAAGAAGTCGCGGCCTTTTTCGGTGGGATAGAGAAGGCGCTGGCGGCGATCCGTTTCCCCGTGCTTTTGCGCGACATACCCACTGTCGATCAATTGGCGCAGCACGCGGGCAAGGCTCTGCTTGGTGATGCGCAGGATATCGAGAAGATCCGCGACGGTCATGCCCGGTCGCAGGTTCACGAAATAGATGACGCGGTGATGGGCACGTCCGAATCCCTGCATCTCGAGCAAAGCGTCAGCGTCGCGGACGAAGTCTCGATAGGCGAAGAAAAACAAGCCCATGATGTCGATCGGCATTTCGGGGAAATCGTAGATCGCCGAATTTATGTCAGCCTTGTTGACATTTATTGCGTGAGCTGGCATCGTCCTTCCAACATCTCCGTTTAATGACTTATCACAGAGCCGCTATGGTTTGCCAAGTGGTGAGAAGATGAGCCATTATGGAAGAGAACGCATCAATGAGTATGCCAAACCAAACTTGATAAATATTCGGGAGTTCGACATGGCCACCGTGCCAATGGATCAACGAGATGGGTGGATCTGGTACAACGGCGAGATGGTGCCCTGGAAGGACGCCAAGCTGCATGTTCTTACGCATGGACTGCACTACGCCAGCAGCGTTTTCGAAGGTCAGCGCGCCTATGGCGGCGAGGTCTTCAAATTGCGCGAACATACCGAGCGGCTGATCTTCTCGGGCAAGACGCTCGACTTCACCATTCCCTATTCCGTTGACGAGATCGACGACGCTTGCCGCCAGGTCCTGGCCAAGAACAATCTGGTCGATGCCTATATGCGGCCCGTGGCATGGCGCGGATCGGAGACGCTTTCGGTTCCGGCCCGTGACAACACGGTGCATCTGGCGATCGCGGCATGGGTGTGGCCGAGCTATTTTTCGACTGAAGAACGCCTCAAGGGCATTCGCCTGACATGGGCCGACTGGAAGCGTCCTTCGCCGGAGACCATTCCGTGCAAGGCGAAGGCCGCTGGCCTTTACATGATCTGCACGCTCTCCAAGCATGCTGCCATGGACAAGGGCTATGCCGACGCTCTGATGCTGGACTATCGGGGCTATGTTGCCGAGGCGACCGGAGCGAACGTCTTCTTCGTCAAGGGCAAGGAAATCACGACGCCGACGCCCGATTGCTTCCTCGATGGCATTACGCGTCGGACGCTGATCGGTTTGGCGAAGGCTAATGGTTACACGGTAACCGAGCGGCATATCCGGCCTGAAGAGCTGTCGGAGTTCGACGAGTGTTTCCTCACAGGAACGGCTGCTGAGGTGACACCGGTTTCGGAAGTCGGTGAATACAAGTTCACGCCGGGCGAAGCCTGCCGGACGCTTGTCGAAGCCTATATGAGCGAAGTGCAGCCCAAGAAAGCTGCTGCCGAGTAAATTCTGAGACTATAGAAGAGAATCTGGAGCCGGGGATAACGTATTGACGTCCCCGGCTTTTTTATGCCCAGCGCGCCGTTGCTGCGTCGTCGCTCTGCTTGGCTTTTACCCACTCCGAGGCTCCAGCACGCTCCTCCTTTTTCCAGAAGGGTGCTGTGGTCTTGAGCGTGTCCATGATGAAATTGGCGCCATCGAAAGCGGCTTGCCGGTGGGGCGCCAGTGTCATGACCTGCACGATCGGGTCGCCGGGATACAGCGTTCCGAAGCGGTGGATGATCGTGGCGTCGATGAGCGCAAACCGGGCGATGGCAGCGTCGCGCAAATCCAGCAATTGTCGTTTGGCGAGGCTCGGATAATGCTCCAGTGTCATCGAGACGATGGGGTCGTCTTCGCTCGAGCGCACGATGCCGGTAAAGGTGACAGCTGCGCCTGCACCCTGACTCGAACTTAGAAAGGCGTTGACCAAGGCCCCTGGATCGAACGGCTCGGATTGGAGTGTCACGCTCACGTCAGCCACCGGTCATCGGGGGGAAGAGCGCCACTGTGGACGCCGATCCAATCGGTGTGTCGTGCTCGACGAGCTCGTCATCGATTGCGGCGCGGATCAGTTCTCGGTTCGCCGTCGCGAGCGCGAAACCTTCGTCTTTTGCGCCGAGCCAATCGATCAGGTCGGCGATCGAACGGACGCCGTCCGGTGGGCTGACCTCATCGAAATCACGTCCGAGACGTTCGCGTAGCCACGCGAAATAGAGAACTTTCAAAGTGCGTCCTCATCCTTGAAATGGTTGGTGACGCTGGTCCAGTACTGCCAGCCCGTGATGGCCGTGAGAATGGCGGCGAGCCAGAGCAGGATATCGGTCACTTCGCGCATGCCCAAGATTAGCGGCTCGGCGATGACGAACGCCAAGGCGACCAATTGCACCGTCGTCTTGTATTTGGCCAGCTTGGTCACCGGCACGACGATCTTTTCGGTGCCCATAAACTCGCGCAGGCCGGAAACGAAAATTTCGCGGCAGAGGATGATCGTCGCCGGGATCAAGTCCCAATGGCCAAAACTGCCGTCAAAGCAGAACACCAGCAGCAGCGCGGCGACGAGCAGCTTATCGGCGATAGGGTCCAGCATGCGACCGATCGGCGAGATGGTGCCATATTTGCGAGCGTAATAGCCATCGAGATAATCGGTAATTGCTGCTGCGATATAGAGGATGAGAGCCAGCCAGCGCAGAAAGGTGTTATCGGCGAGGATCAGCAGCATGATGACGGGGACAGCGGCGATGCGGCCATAGGTCAAATAGTTGGGCAGCTTGGCCATGTCGAATTTGGTGTCGGTCATCTAGCGCTTATTCCTCTGTGCTTCGGTGCCTAAGAGTTCCGGCATCGGGCTTAGCTGCGGTTGAAATGATCGTAGATCAATTGCGCCATTGCGGTCGAGATGCCCGGCAAATTGGCAATGTCGGCGACCGATGCGCGCGATACGGCCTTGGCCGAACCGAAGTGTTGGAGCAGGGCTCGCTTGCGCGTGGGACCGATACCTTCGATTTCGTCGAGCGGGTTCTTGATCATTTCCTTTTTTCGCCGCGCCCTGTGCGTTCCGATAGCGAAGCGGTGGGCCTCGTCGCGCAGGCGCTGAACATAGTAAAGAACCGGATCGCGGGCCGGCAGCATGAACGGCTCGCGTCCCTCCATGAAGAAAGTCTCGCGCCCCGCATTGCGTTCCTCACCCTTGGCGATGCCGATGATTGCAACTTCGCGGGGCAGGTTCATTTCGGACAGTACAGCCTTGACGGCATTAGTCTGGCCGGCGCCACCGTCGATCAGCAATACGTCGGGCCAGTCGGGCATGCCCGTATTGTCATCTTCGGCGTCGACCAGGCTTTCGGCGGCGAGGCGCGTGAAGCGACGAGTGAGGACTTCGCGCATCATGCCGAAATCGTCACCGGGCGTGAGCTCTTTCGATTTGATGTTGAAGGTGCGGTAGTGCTTTTTCGATAGGCCCTCGAGACCGGCGACAACCATGGCGCCGACGGCGTTCGTGCCCTGGATGTGGGAGTTGTCGTAAATCTCGATACGGCGTGGGGTTTCGTCGAGGCTGAACGTGTCGGCCATAGCTTCGAGGAGCTTACGCTGGCTGGCGGAATCCGACAGGTGGCGACCCAATGCCTCGCGCGCATTGGTCAGCCCGTGTTCGACGAGGGCGCGTTTTTCTCCACGGAGCGGGGTTTCGATTTTCACGGAGCGCTCGGCGCGGGTTGCCAAAGCCTCACGCAACACATCGGGCTCCGCCAGTTCCTCGGACAGCAGCACGAGACGTGGGGGCAGGCGGTTCTCGTAAAATTGCGCGATGAAGGCTTCAAGGACCTCGGCATTGGTCGCGGTGTCGTCAGCGCGCGGATAGAACGCGTAATTGCCCCAGTTTTGGTGGGCGCGATAGAAAAACACCTGGACGCAGAAATTGCCCGCCTCGTTGTGAATGGCAAAGACGTCGGCTTCAGCGACGGTTTGCGAGGCCATGCCTGAGCCCTGGATCAAGGCGAGGGCGCTCAGGCGATCGCGTATCCGAGCGGCGCGCTCGAAATCGAGCGCTTCGGCGGCCTCGTTCATTTCCTTTTGCAGATGGTCCTGAACGGCCTTGGATTTGCCGGAGAGGAAATCGCGCGCTTCCTCCACAAGCTCGGCGTAGTCCGGGATAGAAATCACGCCGGTGCAGGGCGCGGAACAGCGCTTGATCTGATGCTGCAGGCAGGGGCGGACACGACCTGCATAAAAACTGTCCGAACAATTGCGCAGAAGAAAGGCTTTTTGCAGCGCGGTGATGGTGCGGCTCACCGCGACCGCGGACGCGAAGGGGCCAAAGTAATGACCTTTGCGCCGCCGCGATCCGCGGTGCTTTGTGAGCTCGGGCGCCTCGTGCTCGGTGGCGATGAGGATATAGGGGAACGACTTGTCGTCGCGCAGGAGCACGTTGTAGCGCGGTCGAAGGCGCTTGATGAGATTGGCTTCGAGGAGAAGCGCCTGAGCCTCGGTTTCCGTGCGCACGAACTCCATCGAGCGGGTCGAGGAGATCATGCGGTTGATGCGAACCGAATTGCCTTCGTAACGGGTGTAGTTTGTGACGCGTGCCTTCAGATTTCGCGCCTTGCCGACATAAATGACGTCGCCCTTTTCATCGAGCATGCGATAGACGCCCGCGCCGGTGGGCAGGGTCTTTACGAAACCGCGGATGATGTCGGGGCCGGTGGGGTCTGTATCTGGCGTCATTGCTTGCGCGGGGTCGGGCCGTTCTGTTGGTTCCATTCGAGATGCTCGCCGCCATCGAGAGCCAGCATCTGCCCGGTCATTGCCGGCAGGTCAAGAATCGCTGCGATGCCTCGCGCGATCTCATCGGGATCGGCGCCGCGCTGCAGGGGCAGTCGTTTCCGGGACGCCTTGAACTCTTCCTCGCTTTGGCGGGAATTGGCAAGCGTTGGTCCTGGTCCGATCGCGTTGACGCGAATGCGCGGCGCGAGCGATTGGGCCAGGGTCCGCGTCGCCGTCCAGAGGAGGGACTTCGAGAGCGTGTAGGAGAAATAGTCGGGCGATAGCGTCAGCACGCGCTCATCAATGATGTTGATGATGTTGCCCTCCTCTCCATCGGGAAGTTGGGCGGCAAAATCGCGGGAGAGAAAGGCCGGGGCTTCGGCGTGGACAGCCATGTGCAGATCCCACAGATCCTCGTGAAGCGTTTCCGCAGAGTCGGGCTCGAAAACTGACGCGTTGTTGATCAGCACCGTGAGCTGGCCGAACGGTTCGGCTGCCTTAGCGACCAGCCCCATGCGATCTTCGCGCTTCGCCAGATCGGCTTGTACGATATCGGCGCGACCGCCATCGCCCTGAATGGCTTGGGCGAGTTCCTCGGCTTTTTCGCCCGAGGACCGGTAATGGATCACGACGGCGTAGTCCTCGGCGGCGAGGCGGATGGCGATGGCGGCGCCGATGCGATCTGCTGCTCCAGTGACGAGGGCGACGCCTTTCATGATGTGCTCCGGTGTGGGTGTTTCAGTTGATCGGGAAATAGGGATTACGGATGGGCAACGCAACCGGTTTACCGTCGCGGTCAGCCCGATCGTGTCAGCAATGATACGCGATATGCGGTGGGCCGGGCATAAGTTTGGCTAGCCAATTCCCGGTGAACAGCCTATCGCTCGGCGAACGGTGTGGGGACCACAATGACTGCGCAGAAATCGGTGCCGTTTACGGCGAGTGAACTCAATCTCGGCAAGGGCGTCGGCTTTCTTCTGGCCGCCATGGTTATTTTCGGGGTTCAGGACGCGATCTCGAAAATCCTCGTAGAGACCTATTCACCGTTTCAGATCGTCATGATCCGCTATTGGGCATTTTTTGCGCTGGCCATCTGGCTGGTGGTGCGCAATTCGACGCTGCGGCGCGCTTTTGTTTCGCGGGCTGTGGGGTGGCAAGTCGCTCGAGGGGTGCTGCTGGTCGTCGACATCTGGTTTTTCGCTGAGGCGCTCAAGACGGTAGCGCTCGGGGACATCGGGGCGATCAACATGGTCTATCCATTGCTGGTCACGGTCTTTGCCATTCCGCTGCTCGGCGAAAAGGTCGGCATGGTGCGCATGAGTGCGGTTCTCATGGGCTTTGCGGGTGCGCTGTTGATCATCAGGCCCGGCTTCATAACGGTCGAGCTGGGCGTGATATACGCGGTGCTCAGCTCGGCGTTCTACGCGCTCTATCTGGTGCTGACGCGAAAGGTGAGCCAGGTGGATACCACGACCACGTCGTTGTTTTATGTGGCGGTGGTTGGCTTGGTGCTGACCACTGCAGTGGGTGTGTTCTTCTGGGCGCCGATCGCCATGGAGGACTTGTGGATGGTCGGCGTCTTGTGCCTGACCATGTGTGGTGGGCACGGACTTGTGATGGTGTCGCTTCGCTACGCGCCGGCCAGCATGTTGCAACCGTTCAACTATTTTTCGCTGCCATGGGCCATCACGCTGGGGTTTGTGGTCTTCGGTACGGTGATCGACGGGTTCGCGCTGGCTGGCGGGGTCATCATCGTCGTGGCCGGGCTGGCGGTGATGTGGCGGGAACGTCAACTGGCGGTCAAGCGTCCGCTGATGAAGGGTTCCGCTATCGCCGCGCCGCACCTATCGCCCAAATCACCAGACCCGTCACCAGACACACTCCACCCAGAGGTGCGGCAGAAAGGCTAAGGAGGATGGGCACCGTCATGGAGGCGCCGGGGAAGAGTGTTTCCATAACGACCACTGGCAGGATGCCGATTGCCAGGAGCAGCGCTCCGAGTTGGAGAAATGCTGTGCCCCAGCGCGTAAGTGCCATGTCTTCGCTCCTTGTTCGATGCGGCTACAGTACCGGACCGGAGATGAGCCTCCGGTGAACGAACAGTCTAACCCGACTGGCGTAAGTGGGGAAAACTTGCATCGTGGTGTCCGGGTGGCCATGTTGGGCCAAACTTATCTGGAGGCAATCTTTTGATCATACTGCTCTACGCGGCCATCGGGCTGGCGGCCATTACGGTTATCGGCAACCTCATGCTGGGCAAGTGGAATGCGCAGCGGTTAGACACGCGCATTGGTGAGCGGGCCGACAGCTATATGGCGAGCTTGGAGCGCGAGGGGGTGCCCGAGGCGATGGCGGCGATGGGCGACGCAGAGCGGCGGGACGTGCTGCTGGCGGCCGGGCGCGAGGTGCGGGCCGAGAGCGACAAGCGGTTCTACATCGCTACGATCGGCGGGATCATCGCGTTTTTCGTGGCGCTGGGGTTTGCGATCGAGGGCGCGGGGACGCGGGACTTCGTGATCGCCCTCTTGATCGCGGTGGCGGCGCTTTATGGACTGAACGTGTTTTTGTATCGCACGTTCAAGTCCAGGATGGCCGGTCGGGGGATCGACATCGACCGGCTCAAGACCGGATAGGCTATTTCAGGCCCAGGACGGCGCCGCCGATATAGATCACCACACCGACCGCCAGGAGGGCGAGGGGGATGACGGCCATGGCGGTCGTCAACCAACCGCTGCCGACGGGCAGGTGCATGTTGGCGTTGGCCATGCCGGACGCGACGGCGCGCTCGAGGAAGACGGCGCTGACGCCGGAGAGCATGAAGCCGGAGGCGAGCTTGACGTAGGATTTCATGGATAGGCTCTGTAGGCTCGATTGGAAGAGCTTAGCATATCAGAATGCGATGGGGATAAAGCAAGATGGCCGGAGCTTGTGGCTCCGGCCATTGTGTCGCAGGGATTAGTTCCCGATGCAGAAATAGCCGTTGGGGCCGTTGAAGCACACTTCGCTGTTGTTAGGCGGAGTGGGCCGCGGGCGGGGCGGCGGGTTCCAGTGCGGAGGCCGCTGCGGGCCGGGGTTCCAGTGCGGAGGCCGCGGGTTGGGATGGCCCCAATACGGAGGACGCGGACGCGGCGGCTGATACACCGGAGGCTGCGGGCGCGGGGGCTGCCAATTGCCGGCCTGGGCGAGGTAGTTCTGCGACACCCAGCCGGTGCGGCCATAACGACCCGTATCGACGAAACACCAGCCGGAGCGACAGTATTCGACATCGACCACCTGGTTACGCTGCAGGACGTCGATGACCTGATAGCCGGTGGAGGGGCCTGAGCGGACATTGACGGAGGCGGTGGCGTAGGCTTCCCATGCGGAAGCGCCCACGGTCATCACCGCGAGAAACAGAGCGGCGATGCCGCCCTTTATTGCTGTTTTACCGAGAGCCATGACGCTTCTCCTGTGAGTTGCTGGCAGCTCTCTGCTGCCTTGACCCCAATAAAGCCTACGCCACCTGAACCTTAACTGAATGTGGTATTTAGATTAGAGTCTGGTTTTACCCGTCTCGCCCATGTCGATATCGCCGCCCGTGGCTGCGGACAACAGCATCTTGGCCTTGGCGATGGCGCTGCCGGGGCCGTCCCAGACTTCGCCCCGCGAGGGGGAGACGGTGAGGAGGCGGATGGAGGGGTCGTTTTCATCGTCCCACCAGGCCTTTGCGAAGTTCGACCACAGCTCCTTGATCTTGGCGCGGTCGTTGGTGATTTTCGCTTCGCCGGCGATCACTACATAGTCGTTGGAGCCCTTGTCGACGAAGGCGCAGGAAACTTCGGGGAATTTCTCGATCTCCTCGTTCTTGTGGCCGCTTTCGTCGACGAGGAAATAGACGGCGTGCTCGTCACGCGAGACGTGCGCCGAGAGCGGGCGCGAATGCTGCTCGGATCCGCTCCATGTGGTGAGCATGCAGATGCGGATATCGTCGGCGATCTTCCAGATCCGGTCTTCGGTCTCGGCGGGCGAAAGCTGTTCGGCCTGTTCGTTGTGGTGGGACATGAGCAAACTCCTTTTTGTGTTCTGGGGAGAACGGTGGAGGGAGCCCAAGAGTTGCGCGAGTATAAAGGAAGGCCCCCTCACCCGTCTGGCTGCGCCAGCCGACCTCTCCCCCGAAGGGAGAGGTTGAGTCTGCAGCGCGCTCGGTGCCTTTACCTCTCCCTCGGGGGAGAGGTCGGCGCGTAGCGCCGGGTGAGGGGGCCTTGGCTGGGCGCGCGGAAATGGCCGACGGCCAAGGGCCTCGGGGGATGGGTGGGCGATGAACGGCGAAGCTTGCTTCATCCGATTTTTGTAGTGTGCGAAGCCAGCTTCGCCGTTCATGTCCGGGGTTTTGGGCTTAGTCGCCCTTCAGAAGGCTGGGGTCAATCCCCGCCGGGTTTCCCCGGTACACCGTCGTATGGTGGCGACGGCCGGCACTTGTGACGTTTGGGCCTTCCCCGCAGCGACCCGCGAGGAACCCGGACCAGGCTTGCCGAAAGCTCGTATGCATCCGCGCCCGATGCAAGCCCATGCCTGTGATCCTAATGGAGGTTCGTGCCGCGGGGATAAGTCTTTTGTTTCGTGTATGTGGAGAGGCAGTACTGGATCCTGGGGACACGCCCCGGGATGACGGGGAGGGGAGGCTACGGGCTCAAAATCCCCACTGGCTGACGTAGGGCTCGTGTTCCTCGGGCTCGTTGCGATTCCGCTTCTCTTCGCGCTCGGCGGCATCCTTTTCGCGCACACGGCGAATGTCGGCGGTGGCAGCGGCGATCAGTGAGGACAGATCGGCTTCGGCTGCTTGGTAATGGGCCGCGGGGCTGCCGGGGGCGGGGCGATCGAACTGGAGCGCCTTGCCAAAAGTCTCGAACCGGATGCACGCTTCGCCCAAGAACAATGAAAGCGCGGAAAACCTGATATTGCCCTGGGGCAGTTTAGGGATGAGCCTCGCCTTGCGACTGATCGACCCGACGAAACGGCGCACCTCGGTGAGCAGGCGCCTGACCAGCCGCAGGGTGTCCATGGGCACCTCGGCCATGGGACGGACGCGGCCCTGACGGGCAATTTCGTTATGGCTTGCTCTGAGACGAGCGGCGAGGGGCTTGTAGAGGTGGGCGAGTTGCAAATCCGACGGCATCGGCCGCTCCTGTCTGTTCGGACCGGGCGAGAAACGCAGGCTCCACGCGCCGGGCCCGGGGTTGTGGGACAGGAGAGGATAGGGGTCGTGGAGGCGGCGGGGATAAGGTCATTGGGAGGCCAACAAACGGGTCGCAATATCGAGCCCCCGTCTCGCTCACGTAGGCTTCCGAAGAGATAGCGACAAATTCAAGCAGACTTTGCTTGGTCTTCAAAACTTATCCACGTGCTTACATTCCAGTTTATCCTCTAACAGCTTCATTTCCTTGTAACTTCGAAGGAGCGATGACAGGATGGGCTAGACGTGCTGATTCAGCAGTTGTCAAGAATTAAGTTTTAACTTAATGAGGGCGTGACTAGCTGCCTATGGGTGAAATTGAACTCGTATGCGAAGGAAAAGCTTGTCGCGTCTGGATTACTCGTCCGGTGGCAAAAGCCTTTCGAGGTGTCGATGCCAAGGCGCGCTCGCGTTGCTTACAGTGGATGCGACGATTTGCTGCCGACGGCTTTGAGTTTCTTGACGCGGAGAAATTCAAGGCTGAGGGCCGCTTTTCGACGGGCGATAAGAGCGGAACGAAGGTGCAAATCTATGCATTTAAATCTTGGAAGGTGCGCCTCTATGGAGGAGTTGTAGAGGGCGGGGATTTTGTGATTACAGAGATCGATCCGGGGAAAAAGCAAGATGCTGCCGATCGAGCGAAATTGGAGCGAGCAGCACTAAAGCTCGCGGACTATTTGAAGGGGAAAATTGGAAAATGAATTTTGGTCCCGTTGACGCTAATGAAGCTCAAATTTTTGCAGTGGAAGAGTTGCGCGCGGACGTTCAGTACGAGGTCCTCCGAGCACTGAAGGCTGACGGTCTTAAGCAAGCAGATTTGGCTGCGAGACTTGGCTGCAGTGCTGCTTGGGTTTCTCAATTGCTTTCTGATGACGCCAATTTGACCCTCGAAAGTGTCGCGAAAATTTTCTTCGCACTTAATCGGCGTTGGGAAGGCCGCGTTGAGCCCGTTGATGACCATATTCAGAAAGTTTGTGGCGCCGAGGCAGGTACGAGGTCTTCTTCATGGCGTCAAACCGAGAGCGAAGAGTACCAAGGACATGGCACGGCGGCGACTTCAAAGCTCTTGATGGCGATCTGTCGCGATACGCATTCGAAGCGCGCGTATGATGCCGGTCTCAATGACAACGGTGATTTTTGGATGGCCACTAAGGAACTCGCATGACTAAAAGTGCGACGTCTAAAAAGGCTGAAGCTGTCGAGGCTTATAACCGCGTGGTGGAGAACGCGGAGCTTGAGTCCATTCGACTGGTGTCGAGTAATTTTGTGGTCAAGCCGGAGTATTTCCTGAATTTTTCACCAGGAAACTGGAAGAATTCATTCAATTCAAATTTCGTGGACACATTTTTCGATCGAAACGAAAATTTGCTTGGCGCGCAGATTGAATGGACCGTTTCGGTGAAGCGCGGCAATAAAAATCTGCTCTCCACGAAGGCGATTTATCTTATTGCGTATTCAAATGTTCCTGAAGTTGAGGAGGAACATTGCATGGCTTTTGTTCGACGTGTGGGAAGATTTTCAACGTATCCGTACTTCAGAGCACTAGTTTCCCGTTATTCCGCCGAATCTAATGCAGAGTTGCCGATCCTTCCAGTATTAAAATAGACGATGGAAGTTCCATGTTACAGGTACGGGGTGAACCAGAGAATTTTAGGTACGATGGTTTTGAGTGTTTTTAGCAACTCTCACCCCTCCTCCAACTCTATCCACCCATTGCTGCAATCTCCCTCGCGACCGTTGAGAAACCACGCGGTCCGGGTCGTACCGTCGGGCATGTCGAGGAGGAGACCGAACCATTCGGAGTCCTGGACGATGGAACCGCGGATGGTGGCGCCGATAAGGTTGTGCTGGGTGAACAGGAAAAGTGCCTGAGCCGGTGTCGGCTCCCACATGACCTGACTGATCCGGACGATTTCGATGAGTTCGTGGATATAGCGAACGCCGAACCGCTTCTTGATTGCAGTGAGGATGGATTTGACCTGCTTGAGTTCCATGTTCAGCCGGCGCGCGATGTGGGGCGCGCGCATGTAGGTGACCGCCAGCATGACGACCTGGCGTTCCTTGCCCGACAGGTATTGCACCAATTGAGCACGTGATTGCATGGTTTCAAGTTGATCGAAGCCTTCGGCAGACGTTTCCGTCCGAAAGCCGGTATATCCTTCGAGTAACTGTCCCATCTGATTGCCTCCCTTTATAGAGAAGCGTTTATCAGCGGTCCTGCGCAGGTCCGGGTACTAAACGCTCCCAAACCATTTGTTAACCACTGGAGTTTTGACCAGATGGAAAAGGGATTCAAGTCTTTGGTACGTATAAATAATTAGTCGTGACTGACATGTCAGTGGGCGCGCAATTGAGGTTTTCGGTCGATCTGTGGCGCTAACGCCTGTTAGTGGACGCGGCGGCGGTGCGGATCCCCGGGTCGAGCCCGAGGATGACGCCGGTGGGGGGCTAAGGTCGCACAAACGTCGGCAGCGGCGTGAATAGTTTGCCGCCGTAGTATTGGCCGGGGTGAGAGGTGGTGGGTGAGGGCAGGGGGCTACAGCAAGGCCCCCTCACCCGACGCTTTGCGTCGACCTCTCCCCCAAAGGGAGAGGTTGAGGATCAGCCGCCCGGGCCCTCCAGCGCATCCAGTTCGTGCTCGCGGAGCTTCTTGATTTCGTCACGGAGTTTGGCGGCTTTTTCGAATTCCAGATTGGTGGCGGCTTCGCGCATCTGGTGTTCGAGGTCCTTGATGACGGCGGCGAGGTTGGCGCCGACGGGGACGGTGTCCTTGCCGTCCTTGCCCGGGCGGATCTTGACCGACACGTGGTCGCGTTCGTAGACGGAATCCACGATGTCGTTGATGCGGGCCTTGACCGACTGGGGGGTGATGCCGTGTTCGGCATTGTAGGCGAGTTGCTTTTCGCGGCGGCGGTTGGTTTCGGCCAGGGCCCGCTCCATGGAGCCGGTTTCGCGATCGGCGTAGAGGATGACCTTGCCATCGACGTTACGCGCGGCGCGGCCAATCGTTTGAATTAGCGAGGTTTCCGAGCGCAGGAAGCCTTCCTTGTCGGCATCGAGGATGGCGACAAGGCCGCATTCGGGGATGTCGAGGCCTTCGCGCAGAAGGTTGATGCCGACCAGCACGTCGAAATTGCCCAGGCGCAGATCGCGGATGATCTCGATGCGCTCGATGGTGTCGATGTCCGAGTGCATGTAGCGGACCTTGATGCCCTGTTCGTGCAGATATTCGGTGAGATCCTCGGCCATCTTCTTGGTGAGGACGGTGAGCAGGGTGCGGTAGCCCTTGTCGGTGGTCTGGCGGATTTCGTCGACCACATCGTCCACCTGATTGGTGGCGGGGCGGATTTCGACATTGGGGTCGATCAGGCCGGTGGGGCGGATGACCTGTTCGGCAAAGACGCCATTGGTCTGTTCCAGCTCCCACGCGCCGGGGGTGGCCGAGACATAGACCGTCTGCGGGCGCATGGCGTTCCATTCCTCAAAGCGCAGCGGACGATTGTCCATGCAGCTGGGCAGGCGGAAGCCGTATTCGGCGAGGGTCGCCTTGCGGCGCAGATCGCCGCGATACATGGCGCCGAGCTGGCCGATGGTGACGTGGCTTTCGTCGACGAAGACCAGGGCGTTGTCGGGGAGATATTCGAACAGGGTGGGGGGCGGCTCGCCGGGCTTACGACCCGAGAAGTAGCGCGAATAGTTTTCGATGCCGGCGCAGGAGCCGGTGGCTTCCATCATCTCGAGATCGAACACGGTGCGCTGTTCGAGGCGCTGAGCCTCGAGGAAGCGGCCCATCCCGTTGAGCTCCTGCAGGCGGGCCTGGAGCTCGCGCTTGATCTCCTTAATGGCCGCATTCATCGTGGTGCGGGTGGTGACGTGGTGGCTGTTGGCGAAAACGCGCACGGCGGTGAGTTCGACCGATTTCTTGCCCGTGAGTGGGTCGAATTCGACGATGTTTTCGATCTCGTTGCCGAACAGCGTGATGCGCCAGGCGGTGTCGTCATAGTGGGCGGGGAAAACCTCGACGGTATCGCCGCGCACGCGAAACGTGCCGCGCACGAAGCCGATGTCGCCGCGCTTGTATTGCAGGGCGACGAGTTCGTTGAGCAGCGCGCGCTGGTCGATCTTCTGGCCCTTTTCGAGCCAGATGGTCATGGTGGTGTAGTCTTCCACCGAGCCGATGCCGTAGATGCAGCTGACCGAGGCGACGATGATCACGTCGTCGCGTTCGAGGATCGCGCGGGTGGCCGAGTGGCGCATCCGGTCGATCTGCTCGTTGATGGTGGATTCCTTCTCGATATAGGTGTCGGTGCGCGGGACGTAGGCCTCGGGCTGGTAATAGTCGTAATAGGATACGAAGTATTCCACCGCGTTGTCGGGGAAGAAGTTCTTGAACTCGCCATAGAGCTGCGCGGCCAGGGTCTTGTTGGGCGCGAGGATGAGGGCGGGGCGGTTGGTCTGGGCGATCACCTGCGCCGCGGTGAAGGTCTTGCCCGAGCCGGTAACGCCGAGCAGGACCTGATCGGTCTCGCCATTGGTGATGCCCTCGGTGAGCTCGGCAATCGCTGTGGGCTGGTCGCCGGCGGGGGTGTATTCGGTCTGCAGGCGGAAGGGGATGCCGCCGCGGTCCTTTTTCAGCGCGGCCGGGCGATGGGGGCGCCAGGCATTGGTGCCCTCGACCTCCTTGCGGCCCTCGGCGATGATCTTTTCGAGCGCGGCGACGGTGGCGGAGACGCCGGCTGACGAGTTGGTGACGTCGGTGGGGGCGTGAAAGCCCGCCTGCGCGGCTTCGGCGAATCCATCGAGGTTCGTCGGGCGCTCGACGGAGTTCGCCTTGGATTTCGGGGCTTTGAGGGCCATGCCGGTGGCGGCGCTGCGCGCACCCTTGGAGGATTTGCCGATGGCGTCGCTGGCTTTGCGCGCGTTCGCCTTGGCGTTGTCTTTCCCCTTGCCGGCGAGGCGGGTCTCCTGCTCGGCTTCGGCGGCGGCTTTCTGGTCGGCACGATCCAGCGCGCGCTTGTTGCGCATGCGCTCGGCGTAGAGCGGCTTGGAGGCCTGAGCGTCCTCGGCCTTCTCGATTTCCTTGATGAAATCGTCGATGGAAAAGTCGGCTTTACCGGGGCGGCCGGCGGAGGGGGATTTTTTTTCGGAGGTCATGGGAAACCATATCGGTCCGGAGGTCGGGTGATTCAATAGCACCAACGGAACGGAGTGTGAACGGTTCCTGCTGACAGGGCGTGTCAGGAGAAAGCCTCACGTCCTGCCCTTTTCCTCGCTGACGGAATTGACCAATTCGTCGGGGATGTCGTCGAAGCTGGCGTAGTTCATGGTGTAGAGGCGGGCGTAGAGGCCGTTTTTGGCCATGAGCTGGTCGTGGTTGCCTTGTTCGATCAACTCGCCGTTCTGCAGGACGATGATCCTGTCTGCGCCGCGGATGGTGGCGAGGCGGTGGGCGATGACGAGACCGGTGCGGCCTTCAAGGAGAGTTTCGAGGGCTTTTTGAATCTGGCGTTCGGTGTAGCTGTCGATATTGGCGGTCGCTTCGTCGAGGACGAGGATTTTGGCGTCGGCTACGAGGGCGCGGGCGAAGCTCAGGAGCTGGCGCTGGCCCAGGGAGAAGTTCGAGCCACGCTGTTCGAGGATGGTGTCGTAGCCATCGGGCAGGCGGGCGATGAACTCGTGAGCGCCAACGGCCTTCGACGCGGCGATGACGTCATCGAGGGTCGCCGAGGCTTTGTTGTAGCGAATGTTTTCGAACACCGAGCCGGTAAACAGGAAGGGTTCCTGGAGAACCATGGCGACCTGTTCGCCAAGGCTTTCCTGCGTGATGTCGCGTACGTCAAACCCGCCGACGCGGACAGCGCCCGACTGGACCTCATAGAAGCGATGGACGAGGGCCATGGCGCTGGTCTTGCCAGATCCCGTGGGACCAACGAGCGCGACGGTTTCGCCGGGATTGACGTGGAAGGAGACGTTCTTGAGAACGGGGCGCTTCGGGTCGTAGCCGAAGACGACGTTGTCGAAATCGACGGAGCCGTCCATGTCGCCGGTCAGGGTTTTGGCATCCGGTTTGTCGGCGATGGAGACCGGAACGTCGAGCACTTCGGTGATGCGGCGGCCCGAGGTCATGGCGCGCTGCATGATGGAATATTGCATGGTGAGCGAGCGGATGGGGTCGAAAAAGCGCTGGATGTAGAACAGGAAAGCGACGATGACGCCGACCTGCAAGCCGCCATTGAGGACCATCGAGCCCCCGACGACGATGACCGTGGCCATGGAGATGCCGGTGAGGGTATCGACGATGGGCACCATGACCTGAGCATATTTCGAGCCGGTCAACTGGGTCTTGTGATTGGCCCAGGCCTTGTCGTCATAAAGGTCGAAATTGACGTGCTGCCGGTCGAGGTTCTGGATGGTGCGCACGCCATTGATGCCCTCGGCCATGGCACCATTGGTGGCGGAATTGGTTTCGTGGGCCGCCCAGAAGGCGCGCTTGGCACGGGGGAGCCAGAAAATCCTGACGATGAACAGGGCAGGCATTGTGGCGAGGGTCAAAAGGCCGAGTGCCCAATCGAGGCTGAGCAGAACACCGACAATGCCAAACAGCAGGACGAGATCACCGATGGAAATGACGGAGGTTTCCAGAAACTCCTGCATGGAATTGACGTCGCCCTGCAGGCGGCTCATCAGGCGGCCGACTTCAGTCTTGTCCATGAAGCTGAGCGAGACGGCTTGAAGGCGCGCGAACATGGCGCGGCGCATGTCGAAGAGGACGTTTTCCGCGACCTGGCCGACCTGCTTTTCCTGCACCCATGAGGCTGCGAAATTGAGAACAACGACCGTGGCGAAGGCGGCGATGGCCCAGACGAGGTTAGTTGTATCACCGCCCTGCGTCATGCCGGCGTCAATGGCGAAGCCGATGATCAGCGGGATGGCCAATTGGGTGGCCGTGAAGACGAGAACGGCGGCGACCGAGAGATAGATGCGCATGCGGTAGGGATGCACGAACTCCCATATGCGTCGAACGGTGCGCGGGTCGTAGGCCTTACCGAACACTTCTTCTTCTATATGGGCGCTGCCGACGGTTGCCCGGGGCGGGCGCTGGCCCGGGAATGTGGCGCTGTCGCTTTCGTCATCGACGTTGATGCTGCTCATTGGATGACCTCCCGGTGTTCGGGGTCTTCGATTGGGCGCACCTGGAGATCGTAAAGCGCGCGATAGCGACCGCCCAACGCGATGAGGTCGGCATGGGAGCCTTGCTCGACGATCTTGCCGTCTTCCATGAAGAGGATGGTATCGGCGTGCATGAGCGAAGAGAGGCGGTGCGCGATGATGATGGTGATGCGGTCCTTGGCATAGCGGCGGATGGCCGAGCGAATGCGATGCTCCGTGCCTGCGTCGATGGCGGCGGTGGAGTCGTCAAAGACCATGACGGCGGGCTTGAGCACGAGGGAGCGGGCGATCGACAGGCGCTGACGCTGGCCGCCCGAGAGCGACACGCCGCGCTCGCCCACGACGGTGTCGTATTCGGCGGGCAGGCCCATGATGTAATTGTGAAGCTGGGCGCTTTCGGCAGCCGTTTCTATGCGGGTTTCCTTCGCCCAGGGATTGCCATAGGCGATGTTGTTTTCGATGGTCGTCGTGAAGAGGAAGGTGTCCTGCTGCACGATGGCGACCTTGGTGCGCAGGGAGTCGAGGGTGACGTCGCGGATGTCCTGGCCATCAATGGTGATGGAGCCGTCGGTTACGTCATAAAACCGCGCAATCAGATGGGCGAGGGTGGATTTGCCCGACCCCGGCGCGCCGACGATGCCGATTGTTTCGCCGGCTGCGGCCGAGAAATTGATTCCCGTCAGCGTAGGATGGGTGGCGCCGGCATAGGTGAAGTCGACGTCGTTGAAGGCCAGCGTGCCCTTGGTGATGGCGAGGTCGCGCACGCCGGGCTTGTCCTTGATATCGACCGGCGCGTCGATGAACGCAAAGAAGCGATTGCCGCAGGTGGAGGCGCGGGCGAACGAGTTGACCATCATGCCAAGCTGGCGCACCGGCATCTGGAGGATGGTCATGAAGGTGAGAAAGCTCGCCAGCGTGCCCAGGCTGATTTCGCCGGCGATCACCTTGTTGCCGCCGACCCAGAGGACGAGGCCCATTGCCGTGAAAAACGACAGGGTCATCAGCGAGGTGTTCTTGACGCGAATGCGGGTGCGTTCGTGCGCCAGAGAGAGGGCGTCGACCGAGGCGGCGTCGAATTTGTCGAGCTCGTGCTTCTGGCCGGAAAAGGCGCGCACGACGCGGATGCCGCCGAGATTTTCTTCCATGACGCGGGTGAGGCGGGAAAGCTTCTCTTGGAGCGCGAGCCATGTCTTGCGCAGACTTAGCTGTGCGACCGAGGACCGCCACGCGACAAAGGGCACAAAACTCAGGGCGAGGAGGCCGAGCAGTACATCGGTGGAGAGCAGCATATAGGCGCCGACACCAATGAGGATCGACAGCAGGACGACGCGGACGAGGCCGGTGGAAAAGAAGATGCGGATGCCATCGAGATCGAGCAGGCCGACAGTGATCAGATCGCCGGAATGGACCTTGTCGTGGTAGGAATAGGACAGGCGCTGGACCTTGTCGTAGAAGGCGAGGCGGAGTTCGTAGCCGACATGGTGGCCGACCGATTCAGCGAAATAGTTCTGGAACAGCGTGAAGATGCCGCGAGCTATGGATACGACAAGCAGGAGCAGGGCGGTGGTCCACAAGGCCTGCTGGGCGCCTTCGGTCGAGACCGAGAAGATGTTCTGGGCCTGATCGATAGCCTGGCCGAGAAGACGCGGGATGGTCAGTTGCAGAACGGCCGCGATGATCGTCGCGCCGATGGCGATGGCCACCTGCCAGTAATGGCGCAGCGACAGCATCGTTATGCGCAGCAGGGGACTGCGGCCCTGGCCCTTATGGGCGGCGGCAACATGGGCCCGAGCATCGCCACGCGAACGCTCGCGGCCAGCCGAGAGGGTGGTCACTGAATTTTCCAAACGTCATTTTGGGCGCCCGGAGCGGAAATAGGCTTGCGGCTACCGGGCCAATCGACTCGCAAATCATATTCAAGGACGATTTTGGACTGCATGCAATATGCAAACAGGGCAGTTTTCGAAATTCGTCCTATGGGGTTACGGTCAAAACAAAACCCTCGCCGTGAGCCAACGGCGAGGGTTTTGCTGGGAAAAGCTTTGAGATGTCTTGGTCGATCAGGCGAAGGCGCCTGTGAACGCCATCACCGTGACCATCATAGTCAGCATGACAGCGCTAGCGGCAGTTCCGATGCTCATCTGAATAAGGGTGCGGGCCATTTTAAGCCTCCAGTGTTTGTCGCCTCAGTGACACCTTAACGAGATGATAACGCGATTGGTTTCATCCGTTGACGGTTTTGTGTTTTCGCACCCATCTGAGCGGCAGAGCGCTGAACACGCCCTGAACGCGGCGTTCAGTGGGAAAGTTTTAATACGTTTGCCAGTAGCGTCCGGCGCAGGGGCTCGGTGAACACGCAGGGGACGGCGGTTTGCTCGGGTTGGCGGGCGGACAGTTGCGAAGCCGGGACTCGACTATGCGTTCCCAAACTCCACACTCCGCCTTGTTTTGAAATGCTGCGCGAGGGGAAGAAATCCCTGACGCGGCCGGGCTATTTAACAAGCGGTTGGGACAGAATGTTCTCGAGACTCAGTGTTGCCTTCAGGGTGTATGGCGCCTTTGGCGTTCTTATTTTTCTTCTTTGCCTTGCCGGATTTGCCGGCGCATTCGGGGTTCAGACCCTGGGCGGACTTTTCAATGAATATCGGCAGGTTGCGCGGGCTTCGCTCGAGGTCAACGATTACGCACAAGACCTCGCGACGGTGCGGCGGCTGAGCTACTCGTATCGGGCCGATCCCAATCCGGACGCGGGTGCGGAGTTGGTCCTCTATGCAGAGGATGTAGCGAGTTACGACGCCGAGGGGCTGGCGATCTTTGAGGGCGACGAGATGGCGCTGGCCGATCTCGAAGCAGCGCAGGTGTTGGCGTATCAATATCTCGAGCAGGCGCAGCGGATGGTTGCAGCGCAGGAATCCAACGACGTGATGACCCGCGTTGCCGCGGCACGCGAGCTGGATACTTTGGGTCCGCAGCTGCAGGACATCTATGATGGCATGATGGACCGCGCGTCCGAGCGTCAGAATACATTGGGGCCTGTGGCGGCCAATATGGCGTCGTTGAGCGTTTGGGCCGTCGCAGGGATCAGCGGTTTTGCGGTCCTGGTCGGTGCGGTACTGGCGATCGCCATGGGCAAGTGGTTATCTGGCGCGATTGCGGGGATGACGGTGCTGATGCGGCGGTTGGCTGACGGGGATTTCGATCTCGACATCAAGGGCACCGATCGCGAGCACGAGCTGGGGCAGATGGCCAAGGCTTTGCAGGTGTTTCGCGCCAATGGGCAGGCGATGGCCGAAGCCGATATCGAGCGCGCGCGCAATGCCGAATTGGCTGCCGAGCGGGCTGCGATGATGGAGCGGTTCCAGACGGCGTTCGATGATGTGATCGACGCCTGTGTGGCGGGCGATTTCACCAAGCGGATCACCGAGAGCTTCGGCGACGAGGATATCGACCGGGTGGTGGCGAACTTCAATTCGATGCTCGACACGGTCAATGCCGGGCTGGGCGAGGCGGGGCAGGTGCTTTCGGCACTGGCGCGCACCGACCTAACGCAGCGGATGGAAGGCAATTATCACGGGGCGTTCGCGGCTCTGCGCGACGACACGAATTCAGTGGCCGAAAAGCTCAGCGACATCATCGTTCAGCTCAAGACGACCTCGCGTGGGCTGAAGACGGCGACGAGCGAAATTTTGGCCGGTGCGAACGATCTCTCCGAGCGTACGACGCGGCAGGCGGCAGCGATCGAGGAGACCTCGGCGGCGATTGAACAGCTGACGACGACCGTGCGCGGCAACGCCGAAAAGGCAGAGGTGGCGTACGACAAGAGCCAGGCTGCTGCATCGCTTGCCAATGACGGGGGAGCGGTGATGGAGAAGGCGACGACCGCGATGGAGCGGATCACGACCTCATCGGGCAAGATCTCGAACATCATCGGGATGATCGACGATATCGCGTTCCAGACCAATCTGCTGGCGCTGAACGCTTCGGTTGAGGCGGCGCGGGCTGGGGAGGCAGGCAAGGGCTTTGCCGTGGTGGCTGTCGAAGTGCGGCGGCTGGCGCAGTCGGCGGCGAATGCGTCATCCGAGGTCAAGGTGCTCATCGAACAGTCGAGCACCGAGGTCGATGGCGGGTCGCGGCTGGTGGCGGAAGCGTCGGCCAAGCTGGCCAACATCCTTGCCGCGGTGAAGGAAAACAGCTCGCTGATGCAGGGCATTTCGGAAGCCAATCGCGAACAGACGACGGCGATCGGCGAGGTCCGGACGGCTATCCAGCAGATGGACGAGATGACCCAGCACAATGCGGCGCTGGTCGAAGAGACCAATGCGGCGATCGAGCAGACCGAGGCGCAGGCCAGCGAACTCGACCGGATCGTCGCGATCTTTACGATCGACGACGCGACGGCGATTACGGCGGTGCAGCCGGAAAAGCCGGCGGCCAAGACGAACATGAAGTCGGCAGTGAAGGCCTATCTGACGCACGGCAATGCTGCGCTCAAGGATGACTGGTCGGAATTCTGACCGTCGCAATTCGCAAATCTTGAGGGCTCGCCTGAGAACAGGCGGGCCCTTTTCGTATGTGCTTGCATGCATGCGCATGAAATAATATGACCGATGCAATCATATTATGGAGTGCGACGATGAATGTGATGGGGAAGGGTCTCTTGGGACTTGCGGCGGTGGTGGCGTTTGCCGGCGGCGGATATGCGCAGGATTTCCCCGTTACGATCGAGCATGTCTATGGGGAGACGGTGATCGAGGCGCAGCCGGAGCGTGTCGCGACCTGGGCGTGGGGCAATACCGATGCGGTGCTGGCGCTGGGCGTCAAGCCGATTGCGATGCCGTTTATTTCGTATGGCGGTGGGGACAACGGTATCCATCCCTGGGCTGAGGACGCGCTCGAGGCGATGGGTGGAGACGCTCCGCTGATACTGGCCGAGGGCGACGAGCCGCCTTATGAGCAAATTCTGGCCGCCGACCCCGACGTGATCATCGCCGCCTATTCAGGGATTACCCAGGAGCAATACGAGCGGTTGAGCCAGATCGCTCCGACCATCGCTTATAAGGGCGCGGCCTGGAGCGGAACGTGGCAGGACGTGACGCGCACGGTGGGGCAGGTGCTGGGGCTGGCCGATGAGGCCGATGCGCTGGTAGCCGAGACCGAGCAATTGGTTGCCGACACCGTGGCGCAGTATCCCGGGCTCGAGGGGACGAGCTTTATTGCGGTCAACGATTATGACGGATCGTTGGCGGTCTATGCCGGGCTGGATTCCCGCGTGAAATTTTTGACCGATCTCGGGCTGGTCTATGCGCCGAGCCTCGATGCATTGAGCGGTGACGACGAGAGCTTCTATTTCTCGGTGAGTTATGAGAACGCGGACCAGTTGGTGTCCGATATCCTGGTTTCATACTACGAAAATCAGGAGGACTCCGACGCGTTCTTCAGTGCACCGCATATCGCGAGGCTTCCCCAGACCCAGACCGGTGCCTATGCCACGATCGTGGATGTGGAGGAGGTTGCCGCGGTGTCACCCCCATCGGCGCTATCGCTTCGCTGGGGCATCGAGGACTACGTCGCGCTTCTCGCGGCCGCGGCCGAGAACGCGCAGCCGTAAGATGGTCCTAGGTGTCAGGCCGCAAGCGCGCCGGTGACAAAAAGCACCATGGTGAACATGGCGCAGAGCCCGGCACCGGTCAGGGCAGCAACGGACATCGATACGAATTTCTGCGTCGTCAGTTTATACGACATGGCACACCTCAACAGTCGACCGCCGCGCGGTCATGGTTGTCGTTGGCGCTGCAGGTGACGATGGCCTCCCCAGCGGTTTTTTAGTGCCCCCGACGATCAATCAGGCGAAACCTGATTGATCGCATTTCTTGCGGTCGCGCTCCCAAACCGGCGCGTGCGACTGTCGCCAAACAGTGCCGCACGACGCCGACGGCATTGCTGCCGCTTGCCGATCGATACGTTTCAGGAACCACGCCTCTACCGACGCCGATGAGTATGCGCGGTTAACCCGGGGTTGTGGGGGAATCTAAAATTGACGGTAAATTTTCTGTTTCTATCCACACGGGCTGTGGACGAGGCGCACGCAAAGCCCTGGAAATGCAAGCGGCGCGCCCCTTTTACAGGAGCGCGCCGCTGCGGAAACCCTGGGGGTTCGCTTAAGGTTTAGCCGATCACTTCCACAGTCACGCGAGCGGTGCCGGAATTGATCATTCCGATTTCGCTGGCAGCGGCCTGGGAGAGATCGATGATACGTCCGCCGGTAAAGGGGCCGCGATCATTAATGCGGACAACGACGGCTTCGCCGGTGTTTTGATTGGTGACCACCACTTCAGTTCCGAACGGAAGATAGCGGTGGGCCGCCGTCATGGCGTGCATGTTGTAGGTTTCGCCATTGGCGGTTTTGCGTCCGTGGAATTTGCCGCCGTACCAAGAGGCGGTGCCGCTCAGTGTTTGCACGACAGCTATTGTGTCCTGTGCAATCGATGTGGTCGTGGCGAGAGGGAAAATTCCAAGTGATAGCGCCGCGGCAAGCGCGGCTGGCTTTTTGAAGTACATACGGTCCTGACCCGTTATTGTTTGGCGACGGGAGAGGTTCTACACGATCTTGTGACGAGACTTGGGGCCGAATCCGACCAAATCGTGATTTCACCGAATCGAGTTGGAACTATTGCAGATGTGCAACAGCAATTTCACGCCGTTCTCACAATAGAAAAAGCCGTTCCGGTCACCCGAAACGGCCTTTCGATCAAGAGAATTGGAGGTCTTTGATCAGAGATTAGCGGTTGCCGACATAGTAGGACGAGATGTTGTCGGCCAGCATGCCAAGATTGCGGATCGAGCGGTCGATAGACGCACAACGACCTGAGAAATTGGAGCCTGTGCAGACGGTCGCCGATGTGTTGCCTTCAACACGAGCGGACCGGATGCGGTCGTTCCAGAAGTTATCGAGCGAACGATCCTGTTCGCCGGTGCGGGTGCAGAAGCTGCGGCCTGCATAGTCATAGTCTTCATAGAAGCAAACGCGGCCAGTCGGGGCCGGCTGAGGGCGGTTGTTGCCCGAGCCGATCTGGACGCTGAAGCCCGGGGTGTTGATAGAAAAGCCAACGTCAGGCTGGACGGGCTGCGGGCGCGTCGGCGGTGTGGTCGAGCCGAGTGGGCGCAGATAGCGGGCAGAGGCCCAACCGCGAATATTAGCGGCGCGGACGTTACACCAGGTGTTGGACGCGTTGCACTCGGTGACCTCTACGATCTGATTGGCCGAGAGTGCGCCAACAACGGCAAAGTTGGTGCCGGGGCCGGTGCGGACGTTGAGGGCCGCAGTTGCGGCGGCCTCGTAAGCAAAGGTGGCGGATACACCTCCGAAAACGCCGACGATGGCCAGAACAGCGGCGGCAGCAAATTTAGCAATGGACATACGGCTCTCCCTTCGAGAGGTGGGCTTTATGGCAGAAATCTGCAGCGCCCGTTTTGGTTCCGACGCGTCGGGCGAGTCTTTACCCGATGCGGCATTGTGGGTAGGTGCTTACAGAGGGCCAGTTGAACGTGGCATGAACATTTACCCGCTTTAAGGAAGGTCCGCCATTCATGCGCCTTGTGAGCGTCAACATCGGCCAGCCGCGCGCGCTCGATGCCGCCAAGCCACGCAAGCGAACCGGCATCTGCAAGCAGCCGATAACCGGACCGGTGGGTATTCATCGTATCGGTGTGGAGGGCGACGCCGTTTTGAACGCCAAGCACCATGGCGGCGCGGGGCAGGCGGTATATCTCTATACGACCGACGATTATGACTGGTGGGCGCAGCAGGGCGTCGAGACCGGCCCAGGCGTGTTCGGGGAGAATTTGACCGTATCGGGCATGGAGTCGGCGGCGCTTTGCATTGGAGATCGGCTCGAGATCGGGGGTGTCGTTCTCGAGGTGACCTCATGCCGCATTCCATGTGCGACGCTGGCGCAACGGATGGGCGATCCCGGGTTCGTCAAGAAATTTCGCGATTGCGGTCGGCCGGGGGCCTATTTGCGGGTTTTGGGTGAAGGGCGGCTTGAAGCGGGGCAGGCGGTGTCACTCGACGCCTATGCCGGCGATCGGTTGACGCTGGGCGAGCATTTTACGATCAGCTTTCAAAAGACGCGGTCGCGCGAGACGATTGAGCGACTGTTGGCGCTGCCGATTGCCGAGCGGGATCGGGACGACAATCTGAAGCGCTTGGCGGCGCTTTAGGGCCATCGAAAGTGTGTGGCTGGGGTGGGCGCTGGGCTGGATCCCGGCAATAGATCCCGGGATGACGGCGGCGGTGGGGTAACCAGCAGGTATCTCTGCCGATAGACGGCACCGCAGCTTAGGCGGTGGCTGTTTCGCCGATCACGCGTTTCTGACCGTCGTCCGTGAGGGCGACGTAGATGAAGTGGCCGGTAGTGACCTTGGTGCGGTCGGGGGTGGCGCGGGATTTGGTCCAGGCCTCCATGCCGACCTTGATCGAGGTGGTGCCGATGCGCTCGATCCAGGTGTAAACGCAGAGGACGTCGCCGACCTGGACGGGGGCAATAAAGCTCATGGCCTCGACGGCGACCGTGGCGACGCGTCCGCCGATGTGTTCGACGGCGGCAACGGCGCCGGCGATATCCATCTGGCTCATGACCCAGCCGCCGAAGATGTCACCGGCAGCGTTGGTGTCGGCCGGCATGGCCATTGTGCGTATGGTGAGAGTGCCGCGCGGTTCGGTCATGAAAATCAATCCTTGCTGATCGGCCAGCGGCCCACGGTTTCTTCCCAGTGGCGGCGGCAGAGCGAGATATATTTGTCGTTGCCGCCGATGTCGACCTGTTCGCCGACCGTCAGTGGCTGGCCGTCGGGGCCGAGGCGGATGACCATGGTGGCCTTGGCGCCGCAATGGCAGATGGTGCGGACTTCGCGCAGCGTATCGGCGATGGCCAGAAGCTCCGCCGACCCAGGGAACAGCTTGCCCTGGAAATCGGTGCGCAGACCATAGCACATAATCGGAATGTTCAGGCGGTCGGCGACGCGGGCCAGTTGCCAGACCTGATCGGTGGTCAGAAACTGGGCTTCATCGAAAAAGATGCAGCTATAGGGCGTTGCGGCATGGGCGCGCTCGATGATGGTGAAGAGATCGTCGGTGGCAGTGAACAGCAGGGCTTCGGACGATACGCCGATGCGCGAGGCGATCATGCCGGTACCGGCTCGGTCGTCGAGGGCGGCGGTGAACAGCAGCGTGTTCATGCCGCGCTCGCGGTAATTGTAGGACGCCTGCAGGAGCAGCGTGGATTTGCCGGCGTTCATGGCGGCATAGGAAAAATAGAGCTTTGCCACGCGCTGTCCTGTTGAGCGTTGGTGCGGAGTTTCTGGTTTTAGCGCGTGCGGGGTCGCGTGGGGCGGGCGGGGTGCGATCATCCACAGGAAAAGAAAACGGCCGCCGGGGCAGGGCGACCGGGAGTTGGCCGGATATGGATCGGCTATGGACGCTGACAGGGGTGTGTCAGCAGCAGAATGGAGGGTAGGGGGCGGAGGTGACGGTGTTGTGACAGAGCCGTGAGGGGCGATTCATGTAGCGTTCAGTTGCCCGATTGCAGTGTCGCTTGCAGTCGATATTCCCCATTTGGAGATTTGCACATGGCACGCTCGCGCGTTCTTCGTCTTATGGCCGCCCTTGGCGTGGTGCTTGCGCTGGCTGTGCCGGCCGTGGCTCAGGAGCAGTTCAATCCGGTGGGTGTATGGGAGCCGGACAATCGGGAGTCGCGGTATGAGTTCACGATCTGTGGGGCGAATTCGGATCGGCTTTGCGCTGAACTGATCTGGATCCGCGAGGACAAGAAGGACGCGCGCAACACCAAATATCTCAACACCTACATGTTCAAGGACGCGCGGCAGACGCGGTTGAACCATTGGCGGGGGACGGTGACGCTCGAAGGGTTCAATATCGGCGGGACCGTGGATCAGTCGAGCAATGATCGCATGCAGCTCAAGGCGTGTGCGCTGTTTGTCTTTTGCGAAGATATCCGGCTCAGCCGAGTCGAGTAGCGGCTTAGAGTTCGGCGTCGAGGGCGGCGATCAACTGGTCGACTTCGGCCGGGGTCGAGTAGTGAACGAAGCTCAGGCGCAGGACGCCCTTTTCGGGGTCGATACCGAGACGCTGCATCAGGCGATAGGCATAGAAGTGCGAGCCGCCGGCCATGATCTTATGGTCGGCGAGGCGCCTGGCGGCGGCGATGCCGGGCTCATCGAGTTCGAGGGCGATCGTGGGGGCGCGGCCTTCTGGCGTGGCGGGGCCGATGAGGCGGATGTCGTTGCGTGAGCGGAGGTAGTCGAGGAGCGGAGCCATCAGGGCCTGTTCCTGATCGTGCATGGCGCGCTCGGCCCGGCGGAATGGGTTGGCGGTCCGGTCTTCGGGCAGAAGGGCGGCTACGGCTTCGAGATAGTCGGCCATGCCGGCGCATGCGGCGATCTGGGCGTGATCGGGCCCTGCGGGGGTCAAGCGCTTGCGGGGCAGGGTGGCGTTGAAGACGTGACCCTGGTTGGGGAGGGAATCGTTGAGGTCGGGGCGGACGACCATGATGCCCTGGTGGGGGCCGTAGGTCTTATAGGCAGAAAAGAGATAGATGTCGGCGCCCAGCGCCGTGACATCGGGCAGGCCGTGGGGCGCGTAGGACACGCCGTCGACGATGGTGATGAGATTCTGGCCCTTGAGACGAGCGCAGATATCGGCGACCGGGTTGATTTCGCCCACGATATTTGAGACGTGCGGGAAGGCGACGACGCGTACGGTGTCGTCGATCAGCGCATAGAGATCGGCGGGATCGAGATGGCCGGTTTCGGGGTCCGCCTGCCACTCGCGGATGGTGATGCCGCGTGCTTCGAGGCGACGCAGGGCGCCCATGTTCGCCTCGTGATCCTGGTTGGTGACGACGATGGTATCGCCGGGCTTAAGCCAGTCGCCGATGGCGTTGGCGAGCACATAGGCGTTTGCAGTGGTTGAGGGGCCGAAATGAATGGCTTCGACCGGGACGTTGAGGGCCGAGGCGAGGCGCGCGTGGGCTAAATCCATGGCCTCGCCGCCGGAGATCGAAGCAGGGTAGGCGCCGTAGGGCTGGAGCTTGGTTCGCGTATAGAAATTGGTCAGGCGATCGATGACATGGCTTGCCGTGTAGGAGCCACCTGCGTTCTCGAAAAAGGCCCAACCCGCGAGCGAGGGTTCCGCGAAAGCGGGGAAGAAGGCGCGGATCGCCTCTGGGGCGAGGGGCAGGGCAGAGGGCATGTCGAGAAACCGAACTGGAGGGATTTGCCCAGTCCTAGCCGGTCTCAAAGGTGGCGGCAACACTGCAAAGTGGTGCCGGGGTTACGACCCGATCCGAGCCTTAGCTGGCGATATATTCGCGCAGGGCTCCGGCTTCCTGCTCGGCTTCGTCGAGCTTGCGTTTGACGACGTCGCCGATCGAGATGATGCCGACCAGTTCGCCATCTTCCACCACGGGCAGGTGACGGAAGCGACCGCGCGTCATTGTGTCCATCGCCTTTTCGATGGTGTCCTGACGCGTACAGGTTTTTGGATTGGCGGTCATGATGTCGGACACCGGGCGCGTGCGGAACCCTTCGGCACTCCCGGCGAGATGGCGCACGATATCGCGCTCGGACACGATGCCGGTTACCTTGCTGCCTTCGCACACGGGGATGGCGCCGATATTGTGCCGCGCGAGTTCGGCGATGACCTCTCCGATGGTCATGTCGGGGCTGGCGGTCACGACCGTATTGCCCTTGCCGCTCAGAATTGACTCAACAAACATCGCCAACGTCTCCTCTTTATATCCAGTAGCTTGCCTTGAGTATGGGCAACGCGCAAGGGCGCTGAAAGGTATCAATTTTGCCAATAGGAGCGTGGCAGGCACGGCGATTACGCGCTAGAACGCGTCGGTAACATCAGCCTGAAAGAGTAACGACATGGGCCTTATATCGGACGCGCTTGGGCGTGTGCAGCCGTCCGCGACCGTTGGAATTTCGCAACTGGCGCGGCAATTGGCCAAGGACGGCAAGGACATCATTGCGCTGTCGGCGGGCGAGCCGGATTTCGATACGCCAGAGCATGTCCGCAAGGCGGCGATCGCGGCGATCGATCGTGGCGAGACGCGCTATACCAATATCGAAGGGATCGCCGAGCTCAAGGAGGCCGTGGCGGCTAAGTTTCGGCGCGATAACGGGCTCGATGTGAGTGCCGAGGATTGTTTCGTTTCGGCCGGCGGCAAGCAGATCATCTTCAACGCGCTGATGGCGACGCTCAATTCCGGTGACGAGGTCGTGGTGCCGGTGCCCTATTGGGTGAGCTATCCCGAGATCGTGCGACTGGCGGGCGCGGAGCCGATCTTTGCGCAGGCGAGCCAGGAAACTGGGTTCAAGCTGACGCCCGATGCGCTGGAGGCGGCGATCTCCGAGCGTACGAAATGGCTCATTCTCAACACGCCGTCCAATCCATCTGGAGCGGCCTATACGCGTGAGGAACTGGCGGGATTGGCCGAAGTGCTGATGCGGCATCCGCATGTGTATATCCTCACCGACGATATCTATGAGGTGCTGGTTTATGACGGGCGGACGTTCGCGACGATCGCCGAGGTCGAGCCCGCTTTGATGGCGCGGACGCTGACCATGAATGGGGTGTCGAAATCGCATGCGATGACCGGCTGGCGGATAGGCTATTGCACCGGTCCCAAGGATATCCTGAAAGCCATGCAGAAATTGCAGGGCCAGTCGACTACCAACCCGCCGTCGATCTCGCAGTGGGCAGCGGTCGAGGCGTTGAACGGGCCGCAGGACTTTCTCAAGGACTGGCAGGCGGTCTTTCAAAAGCGCAGGGATTTTGTCGTCGGGCGGCTGAATGCGTGCGTCGGACTGGAGAGCCTTGTGCCCGAGGGGGCGTTCTACGCGTTTCCCTCCTGCAAGGGGTTGCTCGGGAAGACCAGCAGCGGCGGCAGGACCCTTGCCACTGATGAGGACGTGGTGATGGCGCTGCTTGGGGAAAACGGCGTGGCGCTGGTGCATGGCAGCGCGTTTGGCCTGGCCGGCCACTTCCGGATTTCCTACGCGGCTTCGGATGCGCAGCTAGAAGATGCGATGGGGCGCATCGAAAAGTTCTGCGCCGGCGTCCACTAGCCGCAGCACAAAAAAAGAGGCTCCGTCCGAAGACGGAGCCTTGACCGGGCAAAGCCCAAATCTCTCAGTTTACGACCCTGCCGAGGGAGGAGGAGACGGCTCAGGTCGGTTGAACGAAGGATGTGGGAGGAGGATACATCGCCCGTTCGGTGTCTAGAGCGAGGGGCCTTGGGAGGAGGAGTAAGGCGCGTCGCTCATCGACAATGTGAATATGAGCCGATCCGTTCCCGCCCACAATGCGCAATACCGCATAGCAGCTATGCATTAGGCAGACCTAAGTGCATGCACATTTTGTGTGCAGGCATCATGGATTGGCAAAGCTGAAAAAGAAGAGAGGCCCCACCGGGGAGGACCGGTGGAGCCTCTAAACTAGCGGCCGCTTTTCGAGGGAGGAGGTTCGAAAATACGGCCTTAGGAGCGGTCAGGAGGGAGGAGGAGGAACCTTCCCGCTCTTTAATGTCACCTCGCAGGGGGCTTCGGGAGGAGGAGGAGAAGCGCGCTGCGTCAGTGACCCGCTCTATATGCCAATCTAATCACGACTTGAAAAGTAGTGTTACGTCATGGCAGCCATGCATTTCGTGCAAGTGTCGAGATCGTCGGCTGCTCATCGGATGGGCACAGGGAAACTCGGAGCAAAAAAAAGCCCCGCTCGAGGGGAGAGCGGGGCCTAGGACGAGAAGCAAGCTTCTCGTTAGGAGGGAACATCAAACGCGCCCAAAGGGAGGAGGAAAAGCGCGCAATGTCTGGCGGATAGGTAGAGTTAAGATCGTGCATCCACAACCCCGCCGAGCACATGCCAGCCATGTGAATTTTGCATAACGATGCACATGTAATGAGCAAAGTGCCCGGATTTGCAGCGATTTCTTGTATGCAGGGGAGATCGCCGGCAGGCAAAATTTTTACGCAATTGCCCCCGTGTGCGGCGATTGCTCAAGGCGTGCGGGCTGAAAATAGGGTCAGTATTGCCAGTCGCGGGCTTTTTCGACCAGGAAGTCGCGGAAGACGCCGACTCGCTTGGAGTTCTTGAGGGCCGGCGGATAGACGAAATAAGTTTCGAATTCCGGCAGGTCGATATCGGTCAAGACACGCTGAAGGCTGGGTTCTTCTTCAGTGATGTAGTCGGGCAGCATTGCGATGCCGATTCCCTGGCGGCAAGCCTGCATCATACCGTAAATGGCGTTGACCTTGAGGCTCGTGCGGCGTGGGGAATTATCGGGCCGGCCGATACGCTCCAAAAAATTGACGTCGCCAAGATAGGAGGGCGACGGCTCGCCGAACGTGATGATCTTGTGCGCGTCAAGGTCTTCTATGGAACTCGGCGTTCCATGCTGTGCGAGGTAGCTCTCGGACGCATAGATATGGAAGTGGACGGTGAACAGCTTGCGCTGAATCATTTCGGACTGGTTCGGGCGATGCAGGCGGATCGCCACGTCGGCCTCACGCATAGCAAGGTCGAGCTCGGCGTCGTTGAGCTTGATCTCGAGCTGGATCGTTGGATAGAGCTCGACAAATTCGTGGATGCGCTTGGTCAGCCAGGTCGAGCCGAAGCCGACGGTGGTGGTCACCAGAAGGGGGCCGGTTGGGACGTCCTGGCTCTCGGTCATCTGAGCCTGGACCGACTGCAGTTCCCAAGCCATGCGATGGGCCGTACGGAAAAGCTGCTCGCCCACTTCGGTGAGGACAAGGCCGCGCGCGTGGCGGATGAAGAGCTTTAGGCCCAGATCTTCTTCCAGCGCGGAAATCTGCCGCGACACAGCAGACTGGGACATGCCGAGCTTTTCGGCGGAATGGGTAAAGCTTCCCGATTCCGCGGCAATGTGGAATATGCGCAGCTTATCCCAATCCAGCATTGTCGCGAAGTCCCCTCTGTTCGCGCACCCGGAGCATCAGTTCCGGGTCCTCAAGTGTCGCCTGATCCGCTTATTCCGCGGCTTCGGCCAATTCATGTGCCGCCAGATACCGTTCCGCTTCGAGCGCTGCCATGCAGCCCATGCCCGCCGCGGTGACGGCTTGACGATAAACGTCGTCGGTAACATCGCCGGCGGCAAATACCCCCGGAACCGACGTCGCGGTGCTATCGGGCGCGGTGACGATATAGCCCCCGTGCTTCATTTCGAGCTTACCGTCAAAGATGTCCGTGGCAGGAGCGTGACCGATGGCGACGAAAATACCGTCGACGTCGATTTCGCTGGTTTCGTTCGTGGTCGTGCTGCGCAGCGTTGCAGCGCGGACCGAAGGGGGCATGTTGTCGCCCTTTACCTCATCGAGCACGGTGTTCCAGCGCACCTCGATCTTGGGGTGCTTGAACAGGCGCTGCTGCATGACCTTTTCGGCCGAGAACTGGTCGCGGCGGTGCGCGATGATGACCTTGGAGGCGAAATTGGTGAGGAACAGGGCTTCCTCAACCGCTGTGTTGCCACCACCGATCACCAGAACGGTTTTGTCGCGATAGAAAAACCCGTCGCAGGTAGCGCAGGCGGAAACGCCAAAGCCCTTGAACTTTTCTTCCGTCGGTAGACCCAGCCATTTGGCCTGGGCGCCGGTAGCGATGATGACACTGTCGGCAGTGTAGGTTTTGCCGCTGTCGCCGAAGAGGCGCAAAGGGCGGCTGTTGAAATCGACATCGACGATCAGGTCGTTTTCGATTTTCGTGCCCATATGCTCGGCCTGCGCGCGCATCTGCTCCATGAGCCATGGGCCCTGGATGGGATCGGCAAAGCCGGGGTAGTTCTCAACGTCTGTGGTGATGGTGAGCTGACCGCCCGGCTGCATGCCGGTGATCATGAGAGGTTCCAGCATGGCACGGGCTGCATATATGGCGGCTGTGTAGCCAGCCGGGCCCGAGCCGATGATGATTGTCTTGGCGTGCATGGTGGATGTGCCGATCAATTTGCGTTGGCACAAATATGGCACGGCGTGTCGTTGTTACAAGCTTTCCGGGCACTTGGCGGGGGAAAACCCCGCGAGTGCGACGAAAATGCACGCCTTATGCGAGCGGGGCCGCGATGGCCCCGCCCGTATGGGCTTACTTGAAGACGATCTTGAGGATTTCGTAGCCGCGCGAACCACCGGGGGCGGAGACCTCGATAGAATCACCAACGGCCTTGCCGATCATGGCGCGGGCGATAGGCGAGGAGATCGAAATGCGGCCAGCCGATGCATCGGCCTCGGCGTCGCCGACGATCTGGTAGGTCTTTTCCTCGTCGGTGTCTTCATCGACCATGGTGACCGTGGCGCCGAACTTGATTGTCGAGCCCGAGAGCTTGGACACGTCGATCACTTCCGCCTTGGCGAGGATCGACTCGAGTTCCATCACGCGACCTTCGTTCAGGCTCTGCTGCTCCTTGGCGGCATGATATTCGGCGTTTTCCGAAAGGTCGCCATGGGCGCGCGCTTCCGAAATCGCATCGATGATTTTGCGGCGCTCCTCGCCGGCGCGGCGCTCGAGTTCCAGTTGCAGGGCGGCGTGGCCCTCTACGGTCATGGGGATCTTGTCCATAATAATCCCTCCTTGGTTAGATCGCGTTGTGACGCAAATAGAAATTATCGTCGCCGACGACTGCCAGCGGACGCGCTTTACGTTTTCGGGGAAACCTACGGTGATCAGGTTGCCCGCCCTTGCCCCTTGGGTCAAGCGCAATCGCCGGAACATCGGTTGCCACGATCGGGCTGTGCGCTATGTGGGAGGGATGCCGGCCGTCCACAAGGGTTGCGCCCAAATGAAAAGCGCGGACCCGATCGGTCCGCGCCCTTAACGTTTTGCCCGCCCCGAGAGCACAGGCCATGCTGTCGGTTTGGGCTGCGTTTCAGGCAGCGGTGAGGTTGCCGGCCGCCGATTTGCCCGTGCGCTTGTCCTTGACGATCTCGTAGGAGATCTTCTGGCCTTCATCCAGACCGGTCATGCCGGATGTCTGGACGGCAGAGATGTGGACGAATACATCCGCCCCGCCTTCGTCAGGCTGAATGAAGCCGTAGCCCTTCTGAGTGTTGAACCATTTGACGGTGCCAGTTGCCATGGCAGTGTCCTTTCGCGTCGCTGTGTAATCAAGGAGATCCCCCAAGGCTCTCCAGAATATATCGAAGTCTTGGTTCGGGACGTCAGCAGGCGCGAAAAAACGCACGGCTAGATCAGTCGGCCGCAATTTCGATCCTAAATCATTAGAAGAAATGCCGGGAATATTCAAGCGTCTCTGAATAACGGCGCGGGCAAAATTTTTTTACCTTGGACTAGACAGTAGACCTGACCTAAGGAGTTGGGGCGAACGCTGACATGTCAGTAATGGTTTGTGCGTTGCTGCAGTAAAATTTGCGGTTTGGCGAATAGAGCGGATCGCTGAAGAAAAAGCTGCAAGTCACCGGGTTATTGGCCTGGGCTGCGGGGGCAGATATGGATGGTTCACCGATCCCTCCTTATGTGACCCAGCATGACACAGCCTGTTTATGACTTTCGTTCCGATACCGTGACACGTCCCGATGCGGGAATGCGCGCAGCCATGGCAGAGGCGCCGGTGGGAGACGACGTTTATGGCGAGGACCCCACGGTTGCGGCGCTGGAAGTGCGCGTAGCGGAGTTGATGGGCAAGGCTGTGGGGCTGTATCTTCCGTCCGGGACGCAGTCGAACCTTATCGCTCTCATGGCCCATTGCGAGCGGGGTGACGAGTTCATCGCCGGGCAGCAGGCGCATGCTTATAAATACGAGGCTGGCGGCGCGGCTGTGCTGGGATCGATCCAGCCGCAGCCGATCGAAAATGCGCCGGATGGCAGTCTGCCGCTCGACAAGATCGAGGCGGCCATCAAGCTCGATGACATTCATTTCGCGCGTACCCGGCTGTTGGCGCTGGAAAACACGATCGGCGGGAAGGTGTTGCCGCAGACCTATGTCGAGGAGGCGACCGAATTGGCGCGGCGGCATGGACTCGCGACACATCTCGATGGGGCACGGATTTTCAATGCGGCGGTTGCGTCGAACCGGTCGGCGCAAGACCTCGCCGCGCCGTTCGATACGGTGTCGGTGTGCCTCTCCAAGGGTCTTGGTGCGCCTATCGGTTCGGTGCTTGTTGGGAGCGAACAGCTGATCGAGAAGGGCCGGCGGTTGCGCAAGATGCTGGGCGGCGGCATGCGGCAGGCGGGTATCGTCGCTGCTGCAGGGCTCTATGCTCTCGAGCACAATATCGAGCGCCTTGCCGACGACCATTCTCATGCAAGGCGGCTTGCCGAGGGGCTGGCGCGGCATGGACAACTGACCGTCGAGATGCCGCAAACCAATATCATCTTTTTGACCGCGGAACACGAGATTGCCGGGGCGTTTGCAGATCATCTTGCTGGTGCGGGAATCGTCGTCTCGGGGCGCTATGGGCAGCAGCGCTGGGTGGTGCACAAGGATCTGGGTGACGAGGCGATCGCGGCGGCTCTGGCAGCTGTCGAAGAATTCTTCTCGACGCGCTAAGTCTGTTCTTGCTTTTTTTCTCGCGCGGGAGCATTTCCCCGCGCGCCGGCATGTGCCGGTCCATCCGGACCACATCCATCTTGAACGCGACATTTCTGTCTTCGGGCGACCTTCTGATCGATCGCCGGGCGCATTACGCGCAAATGCTGGCCGATGCCGGCGACTTTCACGCAGCAGCCGATTTGATGGCGCAAACATTGGCGAAAGCTCCGGACTGGGCGGCAGGCTGGATGATGAAGGGCCAGTTTTCGCTCAAGTCTGGCGCACTGGGTGAGGCGATCGCGGACTGGCAACACGCGGCGGAACTCGACCCTTCCGGGACGCTCGGGGCGCAGATGCATCTGGCTGCACACGGTATCGCGGATGTGGAGCCAGAAACGCAGGCAGCGTATGTCGAGGCGCTTTTCGATCAGTATGCCGATCATTTCGAGACCGCCCTGCTGCAGAAACTCGACTATGTCGTGCCGGGCAAGCTGCAGGCGATGATTGCCGAGAGCATGGCGGCGTTCGCGCTTGAGGGTTTCGCGCGGGGCATCGATCTGGGCTGCGGGACCGGGCTGATGGGCGAGCGTTTGCGACATGCCGTTTCGCATCTCGTGGGGGTCGATCTTTCAGGCGCGATGGTGGCCGAGACGGCTCGCAAGGATATCTATGATGCTCTCGAGCGGGCTGAACTGCTCAATTTTCTCATTGAGCCCGGCCGGGTCGCCGATCTGGTGACGGCGGCGGATGTGTTCATGTATTGCCCGTCGCTTCCGCCCATTTTTGCTGCGGTTCATGGGGTGTTGCGCGAGGGCGGGATGTTTGCATTTTCGATCGAGCGGCATGCAGGCCCTGAAGATCAGGTGCTGCAAGATAGCCTGCGTTACGCTCACAATGGGGATGTCGTGCGTCAGACTCTTGCAGGTCTCGGATTTGAGGTGGTGGCGGTTGCGGAGGAGGTCATCCGGCAGGATCGCGGGGTCCCGGTCATGGGGATGCTTTTTGTTGCGCGTAAACCTGAACAGACGCTTGCCGCTACCGAGATCGCCGAAGCGGAAGCGATGGACGCTCCCGCTCCGGTTTTGCACTAAGTCACAGGACCAAGCGGCAGGCCTGTCGTATTGCCGTCTGCACCGGAGAGGGCGGCAGGCCGGGGTCGAAGCCATGCGCGGGTATCAGCGGAGGCTGTGCCATGAATTTGACCCGGTTTCCTGTGTTGGGCTGTGCGGCGTGGACGAGAAATGGGTGGCAGAGATACACCGTTCCTGCCGGCCCTGCCGCAAGGGCTTCTGGACAGCGATCGGTGTCGGCAAAATTGCCGGCCATCATCTGGCGCATCGTTGCTCCATCTTCTCCATAGGGGAGGAGAAAACGTGCCATGTCCAAATGCGACCCCACACGGATCCGGGTAGGTGCATCGTTCTCTTTAACGTCCGAAAACAAAAACAGCATCAGAAGGGCGCGACCCTTCGATGTGATGTTGGCGCGGATGCTGAAAAAATCGCTGGCATCGTCCGTGGGAAGCGTGAAGCTTGCATCGATATGCCAGCCATCGTCTCCCGGCGCTTCTGTCGAGGGGAAGCGGATCGGGAATGTGCCGAGCCCCTGAGGTGCTAGCCAGCGGCCTTTCCCCACGAGCTGATCATAAGCCGCGTGCAAAAGCGGTGTATTGGCAGCCTGCCTGAATGGGGCGTCCGCATAGCCGCCAAGGCGGATGACGGGTTTCGTCCAGGTCGAGGGGTCGTTGGGATCGCAACCCGTGTCACGCCAGAGAATGGCGCGGCCTTCGTCGGCGTATTCGCGCGGGAAGGCGTTGTCGATCCGGACGAAACCGTCGGCAATAAAGGAGTCGATCTGCGCCTGCGTAAGCGCGTTCGGTGTATTGGGCATTGTTGGATAGTCCATGAGTTCGCGTTGCCGCGTATAGCGGCTGGTCGGGCGCGGGCCCGGCTCAAACAAGCTTCCCATGAGGAAAGCGCCGGATCAGGCGCTCAGGAAGACGGCGAAATTTTTGGACGTCATGAACATGCGGCCGAATATACGCTCTGACGCGATCGGGTCAAGCGAGCGGGAATGTCGGTCGTGCGGATGGAGCGGCGCTGTGGCCCGAAAAGAAAGGGGCGCCGTGGCGCCCCTCAAGATCATGCTGCGAAGTAATCCTGCAGCGGTCGCACCGTCAAATTGCCGCTGCGGTAGGCGATGATGCCTTCGGCTGCAGCGACAGCGCCCGGGATTGTCGTGTAGTAGGGCACTTTGCTCATCAGAGCGGCGCGGCGGATGTCGCGGCTGTCGGACACGGCCTTGGCGCCATCGGTGGTGTTGATGACCAATTGCACGTCGCCGTTCTTGATGGCGTCCACGATGTGCGGACGGCCTTCCAGCACCTTGTTGATCTTGGCGCAGGCGATGCCCTGTTCTGCAAAGAACCGCTGCGTTCCACCGGTCGCGATGATCTTGAAGCCCGCGGCGGAAAGATTGCGGATCGAGTCGACGATGGCGGCTTTGTCGTCGTCGCGGACCGAGACGAACACTGTGCCCTCGCGGGGTACTTTGACGCTGGCTCCAAGCTGCGATTTCGCGAAGGCCATGGCGTAATCGGTATCAAGGCCGATGACTTCGCCCGTCGACTTCATTTCCGGGCCGAGAACCGTATCGACGCCCGGGAAGCGTGCGAAGGGGAAGACGGCTTCCTTGATGGCGATATGTTCGAGGACGCGTTCTTCCAGGCCAAAGGATGCGAGCTTTTCGCCAGCCATGATGCGGGCCGCGATCTTGGCGATCGGGTAGCCGATGACCTTTGCCACGAAGGGCACCGTGCGCGATGCGCGCGGGTTCACTTCAAGAACGAAGAGGGTGTTGTCCTTAAGGGCAAACTGGACGTTCATGAGGCCGCCAACGCTGAGGGCGCGAGCCATCTCGCCGGCCTGGCGCTTGAGTTCGGCGATGATTTCCGGGCTGAGCGAGTGCGGGGGGAGCGAGCATGCGCTGTCGCCGGAGTGGATGCCGGCTTCTTCGATATGCTCCATGATGCCCGCCACAAAGACGTCAGTCCCGTCCGAGAGGCAGTCGACGTCGATTTCGACGGCGCCCTGAAGATAGCTATCGAACAATAGCGGGTTGTTGGCGAGGACCGAATTGATCTGGCCGGTCTTGTCGTTGGGGTAGCGCTGGCGGATATCGGGCGGGACCAGTTCGGTCAGGGTCGACTGGACGTAGCGCTCAAAATCCTCTGCCGAATGACAGATCATCATGGCGCGGCCGCCCAGAACGTTGGACGGGCGGATGACGAGCGGATAGCCCAAGCCTTCCGCAACGATGCGCGACTGCTCGAGCGAATAGGCGATGCCATTCTTGGGTTGGGTCAGATCGAGCCGGTTTAAGAGCTTCATGAACTGGTCGCGATCTTCGGCGAGGTCGATCTTGTCGGGCTGCGTGCCAAGGATCGGCACGCCGGCGCGTTCGACAGCTGCGGCAAGCTTGAGCGGGGTCTGGCCACCGAACTGGACGATGACGCCGTGCAGCGTGCCGTTCTGCTTTTCGGTGGTAAGGATTTCGATGACGTCTTCTTCGGTTAGCGGCTCGAAATAAAGGCGGTCGGACGTATCGTAGTCGGTCGACACGGTCTCTGGGTTGCAGTTGACCATGATGGTTTCGTAGCCGGCATCCGACAGGGCGAATGCAGCGTGGCAGCAGCAGTAATCGAACTCGATGCCTTGTCCGATGCGGTTCGGGCCGCCGCCGAGGATCACGACCTTTTTCCGATCGGACGGACGCGCTTCGTCGGCAACCGCACCGGCGAACGGCATTTCGTATGTCGAATACATGTAAGCGGTCGGCGAGGCGAATTCGGCCGCCGAGGTGTCGATGCGCTTATAGACCGGGCGCACGCCGAGGGCGTGACGGTGGTTGAGCACCTGCTTTGGCGTCTTGCCGGAGAGCTCAGCGAGGCGCGGGTCGGAAAAGCCCATCGCCTTGAGCATGCGCATCTGGCTTTCGCTTTCGGGCAGTCCGTGCTCGCGCACTTTCTTTTCGGTGTCGACGATGGCCTGTATCTGTTCGAGGAACCAAGGATCGATGCGGCAGGCCTCGTGGATCATCTCGTGATCGTAACCAAGCCGCATGGCTTCGGCGACCCAGAGCAGGCGGTCGGGCGTGGGCGTGCCGAGGGCAGCGCGGACGGCGTTCTTGTCATCGCCTTCGCCAAGGCCAGGAATGCCGATTTCGTTGAGGCCGGTCAGGCCGGTTTCGAGCGAGCGCAGGGCTTTTTGCAGCGATTCGGGGAAGGAGCGTCCGATGGCCATGGCTTCGCCGACCGACTTCATCGATGTGGTCAGGCGATTGTCTGCGCCGGGGAATTTCTCGAAGGCGAAGCGCGGGATCTTGGTGACGACGTAGTCGATGGTCGGCTCGAACGAGGCTGGCGTGGCGCCGCCCGTGATGTCGTTTTCGAGTTCGTCGAGGGTGTAGCCGACGGCCAGACGCGCGGCGACCTTGGCGATGGGAAAGCCCGTGGCTTTCGAGGCAAGCGCGGATGAGCGCGACACACGCGGGTTCATTTCGATGACGATCATGCGACCATCTTCGGGATTGATCGCGAACTGGACGTTGGAGCCGCCGGTTTCGACACCGATCTCGCGCAGGACCGCCAGCGAGGCGTCGCGCATGATCTGGTATTCCTTGTCGGTCAGCGTCAGGGCTGGGGCGACGGTGATCGAATCGCCTGTATGGACGCCCATTGGATCGATGTTTTCGATCGAGCAGACGATGATGCAGTTGTCCTTCTTGTCGCGGACAACTTCCATCTCATACTCTTTCCAGCCGAGGACGGATTCCTCGATCAGGACTTCATTGGTGGGCGAGGCGTCGATGCCCGATTCGCAGATCGCGAGGTATTCTTCGCGGTTGTAGGCGATGCCGCCGCCGGTGCCGCCAAGCGTGAAGCTGGGGCGAATGATGGCGGGCAGGCCGATCACTTCGAGCGCCTGCAGGGCTTCAATGGTGTTGTGGGCGAGGCGCGAGGTTGGCGTCGCGAGCCCGATCTTGGTCATGGCGTCGCGGAAAAGCTCGCGGTCTTCTGCCTTATCGATGGCCTCGGCGTTGGCGCCGATCATTTCGACGCCGAATTTTTCGAGCACGCCCATCTTGTTGAGCGACAGCGCGCAGTTGAGTGCCGTCTGGCCGCCCATGGTGGGGAGGAGAGCGTCGGGGCGCTCCTTTTCGATGATCTTGGCGACGACTTCGGGAGTGATGGGCTCCATGTAGGTCGCATCGGCCACGTCCGGGTCGGTCATGATCGTTGCGGGATTGGAGTTCACCAGAATAATACGGTAGCCCTCTTCGCGCAGGGCCTTGCAGGCCTGGGTCCCCGAGTAATCGAATTCGCAGGCCTGGCCGATAATAATCGGTCCAGCCCCGATGATGAGGATGGATTTGATGTCTGTGCGTTTAGGCATGGGGTGCTTCTCGTGCAGCGAGCGCGCGGCAGGGAGGCGACGCGCGTCGGACAGGCTTCGGATTCACTTGGCTAGGCGGTCTCCTTAGAGCAACCGAATAGGGATTTCCAGCGTTTAGGCATGGATTCTTTTCCCCAATCTGGCGTTTTCTGCGCCAGCGCATAGACTGGACTGCGCCAACCGGCGGTTTGCCGTCTATCGCGATCTTTCGTCTCACCGTTTAAAGGAGCGCCCTCATGCCTCAGCAGACATCCATAACGCTTGCCGATGGGCATTCGATTCCGCAATTGGGCCTGGGTACCTGGAAGCTAGACGCGACCAATATGCCCATCGTCGTCGAGGCGGCGCTCGAAGCGGGCTATCGGCATTTCGACACAGCTTATGCGTATCGGAACGAGGCCGCGCTGGGGGATGCGCTCAAGGCTTCAGGCGTGGCGCGTGACGAGCTTTATATCACCAGCAAGCTTCCGAGTGGTCGGCATGGGTATGACTCGACGCTCAGCACATTCGACGAGACGATGACCAATCTCGGGGTGGATGTTCTCGATCTCTACCTGATCCACTGGCCGCTCCCGCGCACCGGCAATTTCGTTGATACGTTCAAGGCATTTATCAAGCTCAAGGAGGATGGCCGGATCAAATCGATCGGGGTGTCCAATTTTCATGAGGCGCATCTGGAAAAGCTGATTGCAGAAACGGGTGTGACGCCCGTGGTCGATCAGATCGAGCTGTCTCCAGCTTTCCAGCAGAAGCCACTACGGGCGTTCCATGAAAAGCACGGTATCAAGACCGAGAGCTGGAGCCCGCTCGGGACCGGCGACGTGCTCGACAATGCGGAGCTGAAATCAATCGGCGAGAAGCATGGAAAGACGGCAGCTCAGGTTACGATCCGCTGGCACATCCAGAACGGGCTGATCGTCATTCCGAAGTCGTCGAACCCGGAGCGCATCAAGCAGAATTTCCAGGTGTTCGACTTCGAACTCGATGCTGATGATATGGCGCGGATCGACACGCTCGACAGCGCGGATGGCCGGACAGGGGCCAATCCCGACGAGGCTGAGTTTTCTCAGGTTTAAGACGTTAAGGCTCTGAATCCGATTCAGAGCTTTAGCTTAAAGCCTTCGTGGCTCTTGGAAAAACCGATGCGCTCGTAAAATCGATGCGCGTCGGTTCTTTGTTTATTGGAGGTCAGCTGCACGAAGGCACAGCCGCGCGCTCTGGCCTGGTCGGCGGCCCAGGCCATCATCTGCTCGCCGATGCGTTTGTTGCGGTGCGTGGCCGATACATGGACGTTTTCGACCGTGCAGCGCCAAGCACCGCGACGGGAAATGCCGGGCGTGAACGTGAGCTGGAATGTGCCGACGGGCTCACCATCCAAGGTCGCGATCAAGAGCATCTGGTTGGGGTCTGCATCAATGGCAGCCAAGGCTGCGAGATAGCCAGGGGCTTGCGGGTTTGCGGCATCTTCGGTCGAACCATAGACGCTATCTTCTTCGATCAGAGCGATGATGAATGCAAGGTCGTCCCGTGTGGCGGCGCGAATGGTCGTCTCGATCATGTGAAAGTCACTTATTCTGAGGGTTGTCGGCGCGGTGTTGCGGCAAGGCGACAAATAATGCGGGGTTATCAGGAGCGGCGGAACAAAGGGGGGCAATCGCCGTTTCTCCAGCCATTACAACCCAACCGAACGAGGGATATCAAGATGGTTGAGCGCGAACGTGAAACGGTTATCGTCAACGGCAATGGTGGCGGTGGCAGCGGTGGATTGATTGCGGCGGTTATCGTCGCCCTGATCGTCATCGTCGGCATCATTTATTTCGTCAATGTCAATTCCGGTGGCGCCGGCGGCACCGTTTCGGTCGATGTGCCTGCGGTTGAAGTCACCCAGTAATGCAGGGTGACTGCTCACGCGTCGAAAGCAGGGTTTTCGCTGACGACGGAACCTTCCCCAACAGTTTCATGCCGGTGCTCATCTACCGGCGGGCTCTGGAGGGGGAGGTGACCAGCAGCCGGATCGAAGCGATGTTTGCGGCCAATAACTGGCCAGCTCAATGGGTCGCTTCGATCTACGATTATCATCATTATCATTCGACGGCCCATGAGGTGCTCGGGGTCTGCGCTGGCTCGGCAAGGGTTGCGCTTGGCGGTCCGAACGGTGAGGTCGTTGACCTTGCTGTCGGCGATGTCGTCGTCATACCGGCTGGTGTGGCGCACAAGCTGGAAAGTGCATCCGACGATTTTGCTGTCGTTGGCGCCTATCCGCCCGGCCAGGATTGGGATGTCTTGGTGGGCGAGGAGCGTGAGCGGGTGATTGCCAATGACAATCTCGCTCATGTTCCGTTGCCAAAATCGGATCCGGTGTGTGGTGCATCGGGGCCTTTGGTCGAAGTCTGGCATTGAGGGATTGCAATGAAGTGGCGCGGGCGCAAGCGGTCTAGCAACGTCCAGGACCGTCGCGGTTCGGGTGGTGGCATGTTCGGTCGATCGGCAGGCGTCGGCGGATCGGGCATTCGCATTCCCACCGGACCCGGCGGCGGTGGGCTGGGTATCGGCGCCATCGTCATTATCCTGATCGTCGGCGCGGTATTGGGCATCAATCCACTTTCATTGCTTGATGGCTCACTCGGTACGGGAACGGGCGATAGGGGATCGGTCTCGCGGCCGCTGCCCGAAGCGGGCGAAGACGATCTCGCCGATTTCGTCGCTGTTGTCGTTCAGGACACCGAGGATCTCTGGACGGAAGTGTTCATCGAGAACGGCATGACCTACGTACCCGCGACGGTAGTGCTGTTTTCCGGCAGCGATCAATCGGCGTGCGGGCTGGCCGATGCGCGGACCGGTCCATTTTATTGCCCGGCGGACCAGAGCGTTTATATCGATCTTACGTTTTATGACACGCTGCGCCAGCAGTTCGGCGCGCCGGGCGACTTCGCGCAGGCCTACGTGATCGCGCACGAAGTGGGGCATCACGTCCAGAATTTGACGGGGGTCTTGCCGGAGTATGCTCAGGCCATTCAGTCGATGAGCGAGGAGGAGGCGAATGCCTATTCCGTCCGTATCGAATTGCAGGCCGATTGTTATGCCGGGGTGTGGGCCAATTATATCGGCGAGGAAAATCTGCTGGAGGATGGCGATGTCGCAGAAGCGATCAATGCCGCCGAGCAGATCGGCGACGATGCGATCCAGGAGCGCACGCAGGGCGTGGTGATTCCCAAGACCTTCACGCATGGCACGTCAGCGCAGCGCAGCGAGTGGTTCGACCGCGGCTATCAGTCTGGCGATGCGGGAGCCTGTGACACGTTCTCCGGCCCGATCTGAGACTTTCAAAACTCGGGCCTCAAGTTCTGATTCAACTTGAGGCCCGATCTCTGTAGCCGATTCCGGAACAAGCGTTAGTTGCTTGTTCCGGAATCGATTTTTATCTTCAGAGCGTGATGCGATACACGCCGAAACCGGCTTCGCTGGTGTCGCCTGTGGGCTCTATCGATATGGCCGTGACATCGGCCAGATGTTGCTCGGCAGCGGGTCCTGTTTCGAAGAGGACCGATGTGTCGCCGATTTCGGCCAACGACCAGTTGCTGTCGGCAGCCGGATCGATCGTGCCTTCCTCAACGATATAGCGAACGATCAGGTCGCGGTTGGTGTCGGGACCCATGAAGATGATCTTGTCCGGCCCGATGCCCGGGAAGCCACCACCGCCACCGGCGCGATAGTTGTTGGTCGCGACGATGAACTCAGCCGCCGGGTCGATGGGCGCCCCATCATACATCAGATTGACGATGCGTTCCGCATCCTCGTTTTCCAGCGCCCCACCATCGGCGGCGTATTTGGAGGGCTGGGTGATGTCGATCTTGTACGTGACGCCGTCGATGACGTCGAAATTGTAGGATGGGAAGGCCGGGTTGATCAGAGGCTGATCGGCTTCGCCAGGGGTCACTTGATTGAAGATGCCGGCGGAACGCTCCAGCCATTCCTTGATGTCGGCACCGGTCAACAACACAGCCTGGATGGTGTTGGGGTAGAGGTAGAGATCGGCCACGTTGCGGATGGCCACGGGGCCGACGGGCACATCGGTGTAATACTCAGGCCCGCCGCGACCGCCGGCCTTGAACGGGGCGGCAGCCGAGAGAATCGGGATGCCTTCCCATTCGGTGCCGGCCATCATCTGTTCGAGATAGGCGGTCTGGGCGATGTTGACGATCTGGACGGAAGGATCGTCGGCCACCAGAGCGAAATAGGAATGCAGCGGCGCCGCGGTTTCGCCGACAGCCGTCCGCACATATTCCAGCGTCGCCTGATGTTCGGTTTCGACGGCAGCGAGGACCGCATCGTCGGTCTCGACGGTGGGCGTCACCTGGCCGTCGACGCGCTCGTAGATGGGGCGGGCTTCGACGGTGTGGGAGAGGATCGACCAGTTGCCGTCGGCGTCGGTTTCGAGCAGCAGGTCGACGAGGCCCATGTGGCTGCCCCAGAAGCCGGCCATGACGCCAGGTTTTCCGTTCAGCGTGCCGGCTTCGACATCGACGCCCTCAATGCCTTCGAAATCGGGGCCGGGGAAAACGAGATGCTGATGTCCGGCGAGAACAACGTCGATGCCTTCGACCGCGCCGAGCTGGAGCGAGGCATTTTCCATCATCGGGAAAGCGTCGCCGCCTTCGATGCCGCCATGGTTCATGGCGATGATGATGTCGGCGCCTTCCTCACGCATAATGGGGACGTAATATTCGGCGGTCTCGATGATGTCGCGCGGGGCGACTTCGCCTGTCAAATGTGCCGAGTCCCAAGTCATGATCTGGGGCGGTACGAAACCGATCAGGCCGATGCGGATTGTGTGGGTCTCGCCGGCGCCGTCGGTCAGCTCCTTCTCGATGATCGTATAGGGTTCGAACAGCGTGTCGTCATCGGCAGGGGAGGCGGGGAGTTCGGCGCCGCGGACGACATTGGCCAGGACGACCGGGAATTGCGCGCCGGCCATGGCCGCTTCGAGGAAGGGCAGGCCGTAGTTGAATTCGTGATTGCCGATGGTGCCGGCATCGTAGCCCAACGCATTCATGGCCGCGATGGTGGGGTGGACGTCATCTTCATCCACACCGCGCTCATAGGCAACATAGTCACCCATAGGGCTGCCCTGGATGGAATCGCCGTTGTCGAGAAGGATGGCGTTGCCGGCTTCGGCGCGAATGTCTTCGATGATCGAGGCCGTGCGGGCGAGGCCGAGCGTATTGTCCTCGCCATCGGCATAATAGTCATAGGGCAGGATATTGACGTGGATGTCGGTGGTTTCGAGGATGCGGAGGTGAGCCTGATTGGCCTGGGCCAGCACCGCGAAGGGGTGCATGACGACCGCCGCCGCACCGACCGACGCGGTCCCGGCGAGAAAGGCGCGCCGGCTGATTGAGAGCTTGTGGTGCATGATGTCCCTCCAAGGACGATGGGGTTCTTGAAATCCCGCCGCTATGCGACGAGCACGATCGCGTTCCCCCTTTGCCGCAGTTTTCTGACGGCCCGATGACGCGAGTGTGCGTAAGGTCGCGCCTTTTTATCGTTTGGTCAAATATTTGATCGTGGGCTGTGGATTTCGCCGGCTGCTGACAGCTTGTGTCGCATGGATTGGCGAGGGTGACGGCATCGAAATTGGAGATCAAAAATGACGCTCAAAACCTATCACGGCGCGTGCCTGTGTGGCGCCGTCGCGTTTGAGGCCGATATCGATCTGTCGCTTGGGACCGGGAAATGCAATTGCACGAGCTGCCTGAAGCGCCGTTGGTGGAGCGTTTCGGTCAAGCCGGAGGCGTTTCGGGCGATCAAAGGGGAGGCGCTACTGGAGCCGACGGCGGCGGGGCGGTCATTTTGCCCGCATTGCGGCATCACGCCCTATGGACGCGTGGCGGCAGCGGAATGGAATGACGGTGAGAGCGTTTCGATCAATGTCGTGTGTCTGGACGATGCAACGGTCGAGGAGCTGGTGGCCGCGCCGGTGCAATATATGGACGGGCTGCACGACAATTGGTGGGAGGCGCCGGAGGAAGTCCGGCACCTCTAAATCGCTGAGTCTATTCAGCCAGTTGCGGAACGCCCTTCTGCTCGCGCACGAGGTTCATGAAGCGCTTGAAGAGATAGTGCGCGTCATGGGGCCCGGGAGAGGCTTCAGGGTGGTACTGGACCGAGAAGATCGGTTTGCCATCGACAGCAAGGCCGGCGTTCGATCCGTCAAAGAGCGAAACGTGGGTTTCGGTAACACCGGCGGGCAGGCTGTCGCGATCGACGGCGAATCCATGGTTCATCGAGGTGATTTCAACCTTGCCGGTGGTGAGGTCCTTGACCGGATGGTTTGCGCCATGGTGGCCCTGGTGCATCTTTTCGGTTTTGCCGCCAAGCGCTAGGCCCAGCAGCTGGTGACCGAGGCAAATGCCGAAGACCGGCTTGCCGGTTTCAATGATTTTCTGGATGGTCGGCACAGCATAGACACCGGTCGCGGCGGGATCGCCGGGGCCGTTGGTGAGGAACACGCCATCGGGATTGTGGGCCATGACGTCGTCGACCGTCGAGGTCGCAGGAACGACGGTGATGCGGGCGCCCTGATCGGAGATGCAGCGCAGGATGTTACGCTTGGCACCGTAATCGATGGCCACGATGTGGAAGTCGGGGTTTTCAACCCGCCCGTAGCCTTCGCCCCAGCGCCAGCGGGTTTCGTCCCACCGGTAGGTCTGGGTCGTGGAGACGTCCTTGGCGAGATCCAGCCCTTCAAGGCCGGGGAATGCGGCAAGTTCGGCATCGAGTGCCGCGTCATCGAAATTTCCATCGGGCGCATGGGCGATGACAGCATCGGCCATGCCCTTGTCGCGGATGAGCGCGGTCAGCGCGCGGGTGTCGAGCCCGGCGATGCCGATGATGCCGCGCTTCTTCAGCCAGGCATCGAGGCGTTCGGCGGAACGGTAGTTTGAGGGCGTGGTGATATCGGCCTTGATCACGGCGCCCCGGACGCCCGAGGAGCCAGCCATGTTGACTGTCTCGATATCTTCGTCGTTGGCACCGACATTTCCGATGTGCGGAAATGTGAAGGTGATGATCTGGCCGGCATAGGAGGGGTCGGTCAGGATTTCCTGGTAGCCCGTCATGGCGGTGTTGAAGCACACTTCACCGGCGGCCACGCCGACCGCGCCGATCCCACGGCCCTCAAGGCGCGTACCGTCACGAAGGATCAGAACTGCCGTAGGGGGTGTTTCGTGCCAGCCGGTCATGGGGCTTCTCCATTGCTTTTCGGATGTGCGCTTGTTCGAGATAATCGCAAGTTCAGGCGTGCCAAACCACCGGTCGCGCGTGCCGTTGGTGGTTGTCGTTCCGCCCTATATTGAATTTGCGCGAACCTATTTGAAGGGGCGCACATGGTCAACTGGATGTTGTCTTTCAAAAGGGCATAAAAATCAGCATGATAGCCGTTGGGGTGTCGCGACGATGATGCTCGCTTGGCTTTAATGGCCCGGTTGCGCTATATCGAGCGCTCGAAATTCAGCACCAAGGACACTGATCATGCGCGACCGGATCAACGCGGCGATGAAAGATTCCATCAAGGCGCGCGACGGGCGCCGCACCACGACCCTACGGCTCGTCAATGCGGCCATCAAGGATCGCGAGATCGCGCTGCGCGGCGAGGGCAAGGACGGGATCGGCGACGAAGACATCCTCGCGATCCTGCAAAAAATGGTCAAGCAGCGCGAAGAGTCCGCGATCATTTACGGACAGAACGGACGTCCCGAGCTCGAGGCGCAAGAGCGCGAGGAAATCGAGATCATTAAGGAGTTCCTCCCCAAGCCGCTGAGCGAAGCTGAGGTCGATGCGGCGATCAAGTCGGCCATCGCCGAAACCGGCGCCGAGGGGCTGCGCGACATGGGTAAGGTCGTCAGCGTTCTCAAGGCAAAATACCCGGGCCAGATCGATTTCGGCCAGGCGTCCAAGCAAGTGAAAGCGCAACTGGGCGCGTAAACGCCTGTGGAAAATCGGGCGCTGCGTGACATTTGACCAAGCAGCGCTTACCTATCTCTCATGCGCTTTTCCGATGCTTTTCTCGATGAGATCCGAAACCGGCTCTCCATCACGCAGGTGGTGGGAGAGCACGTGCTTTGGGACAAGCGGAAATCGCAGCCGGGCAAGGGCGACATGTGGGCCTGCTGCCCGTTTCATGGGGAGAAAAGCCCGAGCTTTCATGCCGATGACCGGCGCGGGCGATATCACTGCTTTGGTTGCGGCGCGAGTGGCGATCATTTCCGGTTCCTGACCGAAAAGACCGGGATGAGCTTTCCCGAGGCTGTCGAATTGCTGGCCGGCCGGGCAGGCGTTCCGATGCCGGAGCGCGACGAGAAGGCCGAGCGCAAGGCGGAGGCGCGGCGATCCCTTTACGACGTCATGGAATTGGCCACGACCTATTTTATCGAGGCGCTGGCCCATAATGTCGGGGCGAGGGCGCGAGGCTATCTGCTTGAGCGTGGCGTATCCGGGGCCATGCAGCAGCGCTTCAAGATCGGCTTTGCGCCGGACAGTCGTAATGGGCTGAAGGAATTTCTGGCTGCCAATGGTGTTTCGGCCAAGGAAATGGCCGACACTGGGCTTGTCGTGCATGGCGAGGATATCGCTGTGCCCTATGACCGGTTTCGCAACCGCTTGATGTTTCCGATTACCGATTTTCGTGGTCGGGTGATCGCCTTCGGCGGACGTGCGCTGACTGCGGATGTTGCCGCCAAGTATCTCAATTCGCCGGAAACCGAACTCTTTCATAAGCGCCAGACGCTCTATAACGGCCAGGCCGCGCGGCAGGCGGGATATGACGGCAAGCCGCTGATCGTGGTCGAAGGCTATCTCGACGTGATTGCGGCCGTCGCGGGGGGATTTGAGGGCGCCGTTGCGCCGCTTGGGACAGCGCTGACCGAAGACCACCTCAATCTCTTGTGGCGCATGACCGACATACCGGTGTTGTGCTTTGACGGCGACAGTGCCGGCATGCGGGCGGCCGAACGGTCGATCGATATCGCCATGCCCATGCTCAAGCCGGGCAAGTCGATCAGAATCGTGACGCTGCCGGGCGGGCTGGATCCCGACGATCTGATCAAGCAGCAGGGGCGGCAGGCTTTTGCAGATCTGGTCGCGGGCGGTCAATCGCTGGCCGATGCAGTTTGGTCGATGGAGACTGCGGGCGGTATTCCCGAAGCGCCCGAACAGCGTGCGGCGCTCGAAGCGCGGCTGAGGGAGCGGGCAGGGCGCATTGCCGATGTTTCGGTGCGCCGTCACTACAGCCAGGCGTTCGATGAGAAAATTTCGTCGTTGTTCATATCGACCCGTGGCCAATACCAGGGGCGCGGCAAGGGCGGTGGTTACGACAGCAGACGGCCGACCGGCGGACGCGGAAACCCGAAAATGCTGGTGTCGGACACGCTTCGGAACTCACGACTACTCAAGGGCGGCAGCCATCCCGATCTGATCCCCCGCGAGGCGGTGATCATCATGAGCCTGCTCAATCACCCTGAGTTGGCCCAATCGCGGCTGGAGGCGTTGGCGCAGCTTGAGTTACAATCCGTGACGGCTCGCCAGGTGCTCGCGGTTTTCCTCGATCTCGTCGCGGTTCAGCCCGACTTGGGACCCAATGCTGTCGCCGAGGCTCTGATCGCCCGTGGGCACGGTCCGGCAATGGACAGGATGCGCACATTGCTGGCGCGGCATGGGCTTTGGCAGGCCGAGGCGGAGAGCGCCCAGGTCGATGCAGAAACCGGATTGAATCACGTCCTGGCCTTGCATTCCAAATCGGTTCGCCTAAATAGGGAACTCAAAGCAGCTGAAATGGCGCTAGGCCAAGACCTTAGCGAAAACGCATTCGAACGGCTGCGGGACATTCAGAATCAAATTTCCAGTGTCGACGGTACAGAGGCATTGATCGAAGGATTTGGTTCGCTATCCGGGCGTGCGACGCGTAGTCTTTGAAAAAAGATGATTCGTGTCCGCGCATTTTTGCGTGTAAGGAGCGCTTCCGACACGACAAGGATTCGAACCGCTACAGGGGTGCTTTTCCGCAGGGAGAAGCAAATTATTAACCCTGACCTGTCTTTCAATCCCGGTCCCAGTGCGATCATCGGGCGATGACACCAGTGCCGCAAATGACGGTGCGGCTCAGGAGAGCGAACTATATGGCCACCAAGGCAGCCAATCAGACGAAAACCGAGACCGACAGCAAGCCGGAATCGCAGACAGAGGGTCCAGATGGACCGCTTCTCGATCTTTCCGATGCCGCGGTCAAGAAGCTTATCAAGACCGCCAAGAAGCGTGGTTACGTCACCTACGAAGAGATCAACGCCGTTCTCCCGTCGGAAGAGGTGACCTCCGAGCAGATCGAAGACATCATGGCCATGTTCTCGGACATGGGCATCAATGTGGTCGATGAGGACGAGGTCGAGGAGGCCGAGGCGGACAATAGCGCCGAGGAGGAGAGCAGCGAACTCGCCACCACGGGCAGCACCGCCGTTGCCAACACATCCAATGCGAAGTCTGGATCCGATCGTACGGACGATCCGGTGCGCATGTATCTTCGCGAAATGGGTTCGGTCGAACTGCTTTCACGTGAGGGCGAAATTGCTATCGCCAAGCGGATCGAAGCCGGCCGCGAGACGATGATCGCCGGGCTGTGCGAAAGTCCGCTCACGTTCCAGGCCATTATCATCTGGCGCGATCAGCTCGCCGAAGGCGAAATTCTGCTGCGCGACATCATCGATCTCGAAGCCACTTATGCCGGTCCGGATGCCAAGATGGCAGACGCGACCGCGGGTGATGACGAGGACGAGGACGACGATTCCACGTCCTCCACGGGGGCATCGTCCGGAACTGCGGATCGCAGCGAGCGGGCTGGCAAGCCGGGAAATGAAGACGGTGAGGCGAGCGAAGGCGGCGCCGCGCCCGACGATGACGATGATGACGACGAGTACGAGAATAATCTCTCGCTCTCAGCCATGGAAGCCGAGCTCAAGCCTCAGGTCGTGGAAACGTTTGACCGCATCGCCGACATCTATGGTCGCATGCGTAAGCTGCAAGACCAGAACGTCGAGGATCAGCTTGCCGCCAAGTCGCTCGATGCCGGCAAGATCAAGGAAATCGAAGGCTGGCGCAATCAGGTGATTGTGGACGTGAAGTCCCTGTCGCTCAACGCCTCGCGTATCGAGAGCCTTGTCGAACAGCTCTATGACATCAATAAGCGCCTCGTTCGTAACGAAGGTCGCCTGCTGCGACTTGCAGAGAGCTACAAGATCAAGCGCGATGATTTCCTGAATGCCTATTACGGCTCCGAGCTTGATCCCGATTGGGGCGACAAGGTTTCCGGACGTTCGGAAAAGGGCTGGAATGATTTCGTCGGCCGCGAGCGCGCGACCATCGACGAGCTGCGCAGCGAAATCCAGACACTGGCCACCGAAACCGGGCTCGACATCGCCGAGTATCGCCGGATCGTTTCCAAGGTCCAGAAGGGTGAGCGCGAAGCTGCGATCGCCAAGAAGGAGATGGTTGAAGCCAATCTCCGGCTGGTGATCTCGATTGCCAAAAAGTACACGAACCGCGGCCTGCAATTCCTCGATCTGATCCAGGAAGGCAATATCGGCTTGATGAAGGCCGTGGACAAATTCGAGTATCGTCGCGGCTACAAGTTCTCGACCTATGCCACTTGGTGGATTCGTCAGGCGATCACCCGTTCTATCGCCGATCAGGCCCGCACCATCCGTATTCCGGTGCACATGATCGAGACGATCAACAAGATTGTCCGGACCTCGCGCCAGATGCTGCATGAGATCGGACGCGAGCCGACGCCGGAAGAGCTCAGCGAAAAGCTGCAGATGCCGCTCGACAAGGTGCGCAAGGTTCTTAAGATCGCCAAGGAGCCGATTTCACTCGAAACTCCAATCGGTGACGAGGAAGATTCGAACCTTGGTGACTTCATTCCGGACACCAATGCGATCCAGCCTATCGATGCCGCGATCCAGAGCAATCTGCGCGAGACCACAACCCGTGTGCTCGCATCGCTCACGCCTCGCGAGGAGCGCGTGCTGCGCATGCGCTTCGGCATCGGGATGAACACCGACCACACGCTCGAAGAAGTGGGGCAGCAGTTTTCGGTGACGCGTGAGCGTATTCGTCAGATCGAGGCAAAGGCTTTGCGCAAACTCAAGCACCCGAGCCGTAGCCGCAAGCTGCGGAGCTTCTTGGACAATTAGGCCGAGTGGCGCTAAAACAGATCAACGAAACTGGGGCGGCCGAGAGCCGCCCCTTGCATATGGAGGTGGAAAATGTCGTTCCTCAAAAGGCTGTTCGGTGGCGGCGAAGCCAAGACGGCGGAACCCAGCGTTGATGCCCAGGAAGAGTTTGAGGGTCATCTGATCAAGGCGACCCTGATGAAATCAGGCGGAGAATTCCAGATCGCGGGAACGATCGAGAAGGACGTGGCGGGTGAAACCAAGTCCTACGCCTTTATCCGCGCCGACAAGTTCGCGAGCAAAGACGATTGCACAGCGGCAACGCTTGCGAAGGGCCGGCAGATCGTACGGGAGCAGGGCAAGCATCTGTTCGACTAAAAAAAGCCCGGCACTAGGCCGGGCTTTTCATTACATGGCGGGTGTGGCCGGATCGCTTAAGACCGGTTCGGGAACCACTTGAGGTTGCACGGTTCCATCCTCGGTGCCTGCCACGAACGCAAACCATCCAATGGCGATTATTGCAGCGGCGGTGGCCAGCCACGTCGCCCATTGCTGCCAGTTGATCGTCGTTCGTGTTGCTTCTGGGTCGAGATAGGTCATCACAAACCTCCCAGGTCTGGTTTCGAACAGGTTAATGATTAGCCGGGAGCGTTGGTTCCTTTTGGAGCTAGCTGGCTGCGGCCTTATGAATTTCCTCCACCAGCGGATCGGGCAGGTTTAGGCGGTTGGCCAAGGCCGACAGATAGGCGCGTTCAGTCGCCGTATCGGCTTCGATCGCGACGAGAGATGCGGCGTAGATTTCCGCTGCATGCTCTGGCGTATTGGCGCCACGCACGACCGCTTCCATGTCGAGGGGCGTGGAGAGCTCGTCGAATACGAATGCCTTTTCCTGTGCCGAGAGGTTCATGTCTTCGAGGCGCTTGAAAATGCGCTCCTTTTCGTCGCTATCGATGCGACCGTCGGCTTTCGCGGCAGCGATCATGGCGCGCACCAAAGCCTTCCCAAGATTGTCCTGAGCCACCTCATCGGTTCGCGCGGGCATGAATGGGCCTTCTGGCGGCACCTGGACGTCTGCTTGCGTGGATCCTTGGCGGCTCTTTTGCCATGCATTGTAGGCCAATCCGCCGATGGCGGCCAAAGCACCGTACTGGGCGATCTTTTTCACACCGCCACCGCCTAGCAACATGCCCGCCGCCAGCCCTGCAGCACCGGCCCCCGCCGTCCGCTGCACGTTCTGATCGGTCTTGAGAGCAGTCACGATCTTGTCGATATCAAACATAGCCATCTCCGGAAAATCTATCCGAACCCACATGGGGATTGCGGGGGTAGTGCGCAAGAAATCTTTCCAAATTTTAAGCGTTTTCCGTATCTTGCAGGCAGGCGAGGGACGGCATGACAGATAAGATCGACTTCAAGAAACGTCTCAAAACGCTTTATGGTCCGACGAGGTCCAAGGGGATCCACATTGTCAATGTTCCGACGATGCGCTTTCTCATGGCAGACGGCTTCGGCGATCCGAACACGAGTGGCGACTACGCGGACGTGGTCGCAGCCCTCTACAGCGTGGCTTATGGGATTAGGGCAGCGTCCAAGACGCAATTGAAGCGCGATTACGTCGTGCCACCGCTTGAGGGCTTGTGGTGGGCGGACGACATGAATGATTTCGTTTCACGGGCGAAAAATCGGTGGCACTGGACGATGATGATCATGGTACCCGACTGGATCGGGCCGGCCCTGATCGCAAGAACCATCGAACTCATCGTGAGCAAGAAGAATCCACCGGCGATGGATCGCATAAGGGTGGATGTGCTGGAAGAGGGGCGTGCAGCGCAGGTGCTCCATATCGGGAGCTATGATGACGAGGGCCCGGCGCTTGCGAAACTGCACGAGGACTATCTCCCTGGAATCAATGCAGTCCCCACCGGCAAACATCACGAGATTTATCTGTCAGACCCGCGCAGGGTTCCGGCTGAAAAGCTCAAGACAATATTGAGGCAGCCTATAAAGGAAAGGCCGAGGTCATAGACCCCGGCCCTTCTTTCATGCGTATGTGGCTGAATTAGCCAGCATTTGCTGTCGTCATCGGGGTGACGAGCGGGGTGATCCGACGCACGGTGACGCGACGGTTGGTGCGCTCGTCGGCCTGTGTATTGACCTTCAGATACCGCTCGCCATAGCCCTGCGTTGCCAGGTTTTCGGCAGGGATGCCGTAAACGCGGGTCAAAGCGTAAGCGACAGCTTCGGCGCGACGGTCCGACAGCGAAAGGTTGGACAGGTCCGAGCCTACCGCATCGGTGTGGCCTTCGATCAGGAAGGTTTCGGCCGGGTTCTGTTCGATCAGCGCCAGCATGGCGTTGGCAACTGCCGAGAGCGTATTGATTTCACTCTGCGAGATGTTGGCACTTGCCGTGTCGAACGTCAGATCGCCGATCTCGAGGCGACGGACCATGTCACGCAGACGGGCCGAGCGTTTGACTTCGTCAATCGTGTAGTAGCGCTGAATGGTCTCCACGGGGGGCTGGTCGAGGAATTGCACGACCTGCTGCTGGTTGGCTGCCGAGGCATCAAGCACATATTCGCGTGCCGGGATGTTGAGAACCAGCGGCGGCAACTGACGGCCCGGATCGATCCAGCGGCCCTGCTCGTCATAGCGGGTATAGCTGGGGTCGACATAGACCAGCAGGATTTCACGTCCATCGGGTTCGATACGCGAGCGACGGACGATATCACCATACCGGTCGCGAACGGTTACGATGCGGCTGCCGTCGTTACGCAGGATCACTTCGCGCGTACGGCCATCCGAGAGCTCTTCGTAATAGTATTCGCGGTCATCGGGGTAGACGATACGCGGGGTATCGGGGGTATCGATGAACTGGTTGGCACCGATTGCAAAAATCGTGGCCAAGCCGATGGTCGCAATGATCTCGGCATTGGACGGACCTTCGCGAACGGGACCGACAAGCACGCCGCCCTGCTGAGTGGCCTGCTGCTGGCCCGTGGCCTGGTTCAGGGTTGCCGATTCAGCTGCAGTCGCAGCCTGCTCGATGTCCTGAATGGAGACCTGCTGGCGATTCTGGGCCTGTTCCTCATCGATCGACGGGATGTTGTTTACATCGAACGCGACGGGCGCAGCGGGTTCTGCAGCAGGAGCGGGCGTTTCGGCTTCGACCTGTGTCTCGGCTTCGACTTCACCTTCGGCAGCAACTGGGGCCTCTTCGTCAAGGACACCGGATGCTGCATCCTTGGCGCTGTCGAGCAGCGGCGCAACTTCGCTGGCGTCGGTGCCTTCAGGAACGATTTCGCCCTGGACGTCACCTTCGAGCATGATGTCGTCGTCGAGTTCGACGGGCGCTGCAGCTTCGCCTTCGACAGGCGCGACCGGTTCGGCAGGGAGCTCAGTTACCGGCGATACGCCGGCATCGAGAGCGGCCTGCACGTCGATGATCTGCGTATCGATCTGGAAGCCGGACAGGCATGCAGCAACATCGGCCTGACCGAGCGCACCGCAGATCGCGGCCAGTTCGGCCTCGGCGGCTACAACGGCATCGGCGGATGCCTGAACGTCGCCACCTGCGGCAAGCGCGGCGTCGAAGTTCGCAACGGCAGCTTCATAAGCTGCGACGGCATCAAGAAGTGCTGCGGGCGCGGCACTGTCGGATGGCGCAGGAGCTTCCGTCTGTACCTGAGCGTCGGTTTCTGCCTCAACAGCGGGCTGCTCAGCGGGCGCGGCTGGTTCTTCAGCCTGCATTTCCTCTTGAGCGGGAGCCGGTTCAGCAGCGGGTTCCTCGGCAGGCGCTTCTGCTTCGACGGGCGCGGGTTCTTCAACCGGGGCGGGCTCCGCGGGAGCAGGCTCTTCGGCTGCGACGGGTTCTTCCACTGGCGCAGGTTCTTCAACCGGGGCAGGTTCTGGCGCAGGAGCGGGTTCTTCGGCCGCAACAGGTTCCTCGAAGGGAGCCTCTTCTGCCTCAACAGTCGCTTCAGCCTCGGCTTCCACAGCTGGGGCCGCTTCGGGCTCGGGCGCCGCGGTCAGTCCACCGGCCTCAAATGTCGCAATGCAAGACGCGATATCGGGCTGTCCGATTGCAGAACACAGAGCGCCCAATTCGGCTTCAGCAGCCGCGAAGGCGGATTCTGCTGCGGCCACATCTCCGCCACTGCTCTGGGCGGCGGAAACAGCGGCCTGCGCTTCGAGGTAGGTCTGGATGGCGCCCGCGAGAGCGGGCGGCGCTGCCTGGGCGACCTGGATGGTCGCATCCTGGGACTGCGCAAAGAGCGGAGCCACTGGCGTGCCAAGCATGAGCATGGCGGTACTGGTCAAGAGCACTTGTTTGAATTTCATTGGAGTATCTCCTCTGCCCCCCGGCAAGCGAACATGGCCACGAAATGCAGCCACGACAGGAACACACTATCAGGGTCAAAATGACGCCAGTCTGAACGGAAAAGGCGTATGGCACTTGGCCATACGCCTTGAAAATAATTACTGAGCCGGAGCAGCCTCTACAGGGGCAGCCTCGGCAGGTGCAGCTTCCGCAGCGGGAGCTGCGGCCTCAGGAGCTGCTTCAACTGCGGGAGCAGGTTCGACAGCAGGCGCTGCATCAGTCATCGGAGCGGGCTCGGCGGCAGGAGCGGGCTCAGTTACGGGCGGTGTGGTGGTTTCAACAGCAGCAGGGGCGGTGTCGACCGGTGCGGGCTCGCCGCCGCTCAGAGCGATGAAACCAATAATAAGGACGGCCAGCACGAGAACGCCGCCGATCCACCAGCCGGCGCTTCCGCCGGAGTTGACTGCATAGACGCGCTCGCGCTCGGTGCGATTGCGATCCGTGTAGTCGCGATCAATATCAGCCATTTTGAGTCTCCATTTCCATCTCTGGACAGCGAGCAAACTGTTCTGCCACTCGGTGTCGGGATCGAACATGCGCCAAGTCGCTTGAATATAAGGGCCGAGGGCCCCGGCGTAGCGGGTACACATTCGAGATGTCACAAAAACGCGATCAGCTTGATTGGGTTCCCTGCCCAAAATCCGCTAACGTCAGGAAAGGAGCAAATTTATCATGGTTCAGACGACCAGAGCGGTGACGGTTCGGACCCGGGGCGCGGGCCTATACGAAATTACGCGCGAACTTAAAGACACTATCTCGGCGAGCGGTGTTCAATCGGGATTGGTGACGGTCTTTTGCCGCCATACCTCGTGCTCACTGCTTATCCAGGAAAATGCCGACCCGGACGTCCGCGCTGATCTGCAGGAATTCTTTTCAAGGCTCGCGCCGCACGGTATGGCGTGGGTGACACACACCACCGAGGGGCCGGATGACATGCCGGCCCACATCAGGGCGGCGTTGACCCAGACCTCCATCTCGATCCCCATTCTAAATACCCTCGCTGCTCTTGGCACATGGCAGGGGCTTTACCTTTTTGAACACCGCGCCGCTCCGCACGAACGATCTGTGATTTTTCATGTCATAGGCGAGGCGTAGCGCTCGACATCGGCTAGATGGTGAGGGTTTATGAGAACTCGCCTAGAGCGCTTTTCGATAACAATCTCCGAGGTTTCCCGTGTCCGCTGTTCTAGCGCTCTATCTTCCTTTTGCTCTGGGCCTTGCCTTGACCGGGGCCGTGTCTGGCGTGATGGCTGGATTGTTGGGGATCGGTGGCGGCATCATCATGGTGCCGGCGATGGCACTGGCCTTTCAACTGCTGGGATATAATCCGGACGTGATCATGCATGTTGCCGTCGGGACATCGCTGGCGGTGATCATTCCAACCGGATTGCGCAGTGCGAAGTCGCATGAAAAGCGTGAGGCGGTCGACAGGGGCATTGTCAAGCGCTGGGCGCCCTGGATCGTTGCCGCATCATTGATTGGTGGGCTGACGGCGGTCTTCTATTCGGCTGCTGCGCTCAAGATGATTTTTGGTGTGATGGCGCTATTTATTGCGCTCAACATGGCGTTGCCCGTACAGCGGCGCATGATGGAGGCTGTTGCGCATGTCCCAATGGTGAACCGCATTTCGGCAGCCATTATCGGGTATATATCGGCGCTCATGGGAATTGGGGGAGGCTCGCTGACCGTACCCACCCTCGTGGCGTTCGGTACCAGTATGCATACGGCGGTTGGGACGAGTTCGGCGCTTGGCGTGCTGCTCGCCATCCCGGCAGCGATCGGATTTGTCATTTCGGGCTGGGCAGCCGTGGGGGCTCCGCCCTTCAGTCTCGGATTTATCAACCTGCCGTCGCTGGTCCTGATTGGCGGGCTTGCGACGCTTACCGCTCCGTTGGGCGTTGCTCTGGCGCACCGGCTCGATGCCAGGCTGCTGCGGATCGTTTTCGCGATTTTCCTGATTGTGGTCGGCGGGCGGATGATTATCCAAGCGGTCGTAGGTTGAAAGGCCGGGCATTTACCCGGCCTTCGTCACAAACTTCTCAGTTATTCCTGATCGTTCTCGATGGACCATGAGATTGTCGTGGTCACGGAGAATGCCAGTTCGCCAGCTTCGACTGGTACCGAAGAATCAGCTGCCATCTCTGCCATCGCAGCGCGGTACATCGGCTGCGGCGGCATCTGCTGGTCGGCCTCACGGATCGATTCGATGGAGCCAAGGGTGAAATCGGCGGCGACCGCGTAGGTTTCTGCCTTGGCAATGGCGTCAGCCACGGCAAGCTCGCGTGCCTTGGTTTCAAGCTCGGAGGCATCTTCGACGTCAAAGGAAATGCCGTTGATCGTATTGGCGCCAACTGTCACGGCGCGATCGAGGACGCTGCCCAGCCCCTCGAGATCGCGCACGATGATGGTGACGGAGTTGGAGACCTGGTAGCCCTGGATTTCTGGAGGCAGCGTGTAGCCGCTGTCATCGCGTTGGTCCGAGTAGACATATTGGGGCGTCACGGTGAAGTCTGACGTCTGAATGTCGCGATCCTCAAGTCCTGCCTCACGAAGTGCAGAAACCAGATCGGCCATCGCTTCGCTGTTTGCGTCCAGCGCTTCGAGCGCGGTTTCAGCCTGGGTGGTGACGCCGGTGTTGATCGTCGCCATGTCTGGAACGGCACGTACGACGCCGGTGCCAGTCAATGTAATGGTCTCGGCTAAAGCCGGTGACACCATCAGGGCGAGCATTGTCGCTGGAATGATCTTGGAAAAAGGCAACATTGAAATCTCCTTAAACGCGATACAGGACGCCCCCCGCTGTCGCTCCAAGACATGAGAATCCAATGCGTCAGTTTTGCGGCAATTTGCCCCGTCACTCAAAATTGTGGTGCCCGATGACTACCCCATGGACCTCGCCGCTCGAACCCGCTAGGAAAGCCTCGGCGTGGGCCTGTAGCTCAATGGTTAGAGCCGACCGCTCATAACGGTCTGGTTGGGGGTTCGAGTCCCTCCGGGCCCACCACTGTCCATTCAAGGCGAGGTGAGAATGTCCCAGCCGCTCCAAGTTTCCGCTCCGCTCGTCGATGTCCAATGGCTCAAATCCGCTTTGGGGCATCCTCGCCTGGTTGTGCTCGACGCCAGCTGGTATCTTCCGGACGCCAATCGTGACGGGCGGGCCGAGTTTGGCGAACGCCGTATCCCCGGCGCGCAATTTTTTGATTTCGACAAGACGATTGCCGATACCGAAAGCGATCTGCCGCACATGCTGCCGTCGCCGGACGTATTCGAGGCCGAGGCGCGCAAGCTTGGGATCAATCGCGACAGTGTTGTGGTCTGTTACGACGGCGCGGGTATTTTTTCAGCCCCGCGGGCGTGGTGGATGCTCAAGGTTTTCGGGCATGATCAAGTGGCCGTTCTCGATGGCGGCCTGCCCGCCTGGGTAGCGGCTTCATGTGCGCTGGAGACGGGCACGGCCTCCACGCCTGTGCCGGGAAATTTCGAAGCTGAGGTCGTGCCCGATCGGCTTGCCCAGCTTCCCGATGTGATCTCGGCGGTGGAAAGCGGCGATCGTCGTATCGTCGATGCGCGCGGCGCTGCCCGGTTTGCAGGAGAAGCACCGGAGCCTCGTCCCGGGCTGCGATCGGGTCACATGCCGGGCGCGCAGAATCTGCCGTATAGCGATGTGGTTGCCGATGGACATTTTAGATCAGTGCACGAGCTTGCAGAGCTGTTTGCCGCGCGGGGGATCAAGCAAGGCGACAACGTGATCGCGACCTGTGGTTCGGGCGTAACCGCGTCGGTGCTCGCCCTTGCCATGGAAAGTTCCGGGCTCGGCAGGGCATCGGTCTATGATGGTTCATGGGCAGAGTGGGGCGCGCGAGACGACCTTCCCATCGCAACGGGTCGATAACGGCCTTAGTGTCCGAGCGTGAGTAGATCCGGGTCTATCTCGTAGCGCTCGGCCAAACTGGCGACGACGCCTTCGTCTGTGAGGTCGTGGAGGGTCGATTCCACGGCGCGGCGCAGGGTCATGTCGCCCTTCCAGAAGCCATAGCCGAGCGGGATTTGTTCCAGAGGTGCCGGCAGTAGAGCGATCTCGTATGCGTCGGGATCGAAGGTCTGCGTGGCCAGCAAAGCCTCGGTCACAACGACATCGACCTCACCGTCCTCAAGGGCCCGCGCCATGGCGGCCGGATCGCGCAGAATGGCCGTGCTTACCTGCTGGGACCGGAGATATTGCGACAGCGCGATCCGATCCAGGCCCGTGAGTCCGACATATACGCCAACGGTTCGGTCCGCGATGCCTGCGGTGTCGCCAAGCGGGGAAACGACCGCCCAGCCGGTTCGCAGATGCGGGGCGGACGTGTCGAGGAATGAGCGCGTCTGCGCGCTCAGCGCCACACCGCCGGCCAGCAATTGGCATTGCGCGCGGTTAATCCGCCAGCTGCGCGGGTTGTAGTCGCGGCCCATGAGCGAGTTGCTGACGACGTTGAGGCGCCAGCCCAGACGGTCGGCAATGGCCTGGAGCAGTTCGACCTCGAATCCGGGAACGTCCGCGTCGCCTGTAACGAGCGGGGGATAGGATGTCGGCATGCAGACGCTCAAGCGTCCTCGGGTATCGATCTCGGCTCGGGAGGTGTCGGGCGGCAGGAAGCTCACCGCGAACAGCAGCGCAAAGACGACGGCCAGGGGACCGAAATCGTTGAGAACCGATCTGAACCGCGACGGACGCTCGACCATCAGACTTTCCTGAACTCCCACATCGCCAACAGGAAAAGCCCCACAGCCAAGACGCCCACAACCTGGAAGTTGAAGGCCGGATCGAACTGGTTGAAGTCGATCAGGATGCCGCGCATCGCATCGATGGCGTAGGTGAGGGGATTGAACTCGACCATATAGACGAGCCACTCGGGGTAGGTGACAAGCGTCTGGGCGCGGGTGAGTGCGGGGTCTAGGGGGAAGACCGAACTTGCGGTGAAATAGAGGGGCAGGATCACAGCATTGGAAAAGACGCCGAAGCTCTCAAAGCCCCGAATGTAGTTCGCGATGACGATCCCGAAGGCTGTGAGGCCAAAAGAGAGAACAAACATGAGGCCGATCGCTTGAGCGATGTCGCTCCACGATGGCGCAACGCCTACGAAGCGCGCGACGACCAGCACCATGCATCCATGAATGACCGCTGTGGTGGCGCCACCCAAAACTTTCCCGAGCAAGATCAAATTGCGCGGCATGGGCGAGACCAAAACTTCGCGCAGAAAGCCGAATTCGCGATCCCAGATCAGAGATACCGCGGATTGGATCGAGGTGTAGAGAATGTTGAGGACGATGACGGCTGGGAAAATGAACTGCAGATAGGTGTAGGGAACGACAAACCGGACCTCGCCATAGACCTCGCCGCGGAAATATGGATTGAGGCCTATGCCGAGGATAAGGACCCAAAGGAGTGGGCGGCTGACCCCACCTACCAATTGCCCCTTGTCCCGAAGCGAGCGTTTCACCTCGCGCAGCCAGATGGCATAAACGCCGCGCGCCTGCCCAAATCCTCGTGACAAGGCTGTCGACATGCCCGGATCTCCTATTGGTTCAGCTCGCGGCCGAAAAAGGCCGACGCGGGATCGGTGAGCACGAGGTCCCTGATCCGGTTCCACAGATGATTGCGGAGGGTTATGAAGTCCTGGTCCGACCGGGCAGCATCGAGCTGGCGGGGACGGGCGAGGGGCACATCGATCACTTCGAGAATACGGCCGGTCGACATCAGGACTACTGTGTCCGCGAGCAGTAGCGCTTCATCGACGCTGTGGGTGACAAACAGAACAGTGGGCTTGCGGCGGTTCCAGATGTGAAGCAGTTCGATCTGCATAAGTTCGCGCGTTTGGGCGTCGAGACTCGCGAACGGTTCGTCCATGAGCAACATCTGTGGCTCGCCGGCCAATGCGCGAGCCAATGCAACGCGTTGTTTCATCCCGCCCGAGAGCTGGCCGGGGTAGCTCGTGGCCCAGCGGGTGAGGCCAACGAGTTCGAGATATGTATTCGCGCGGTCGCGGCGTTCGGACGCGGACAGGTCCAGCGTTTCGAGAGCGAATTCCACATTCCCAAGCACCGTTGCCCACGGGATCAATCGGAACCCCTGGAAGACGAATCCAGTATCCGGGCCGGGTACCGGGGGCCGCCCCTTGACGGAGACGGTCCCCGAGTCCGGCGCGATCAGGCCGTTGGCAATCCGGAGCAGGGTGGTCTTGCCGCAGCCGGAAGGCCCGATGACCGCAACAAACTTGTGGTCATCGATCGACAAGGACACATCGGCCAATGCCAGCGCCGAGGACCCATCGGACCGTCCGAACGCCTTATTGACGTGATCGAACACAAGTTGCGGTGCTCGAGCCGCGGTATTCGCGGTTCCAGCATGTTCGATCGGCGTTCCGGCGGCGAGAGGTGTCATCTATCCGCAGGATCCATCGCGTCTTCGGTGCCCAGTTCGGCGAGGACGGCATCGAGGGGACCGAAATCCACCCAGTCCTGCAATTCCAGCGGCGCGATTTCGGAAAAGTCGGGTGTGGCATACAGCCAGTCCGAAGTGTAGCTCAGTTCGGCGGCGCTCATGCCGCCATTGACGCTCCAACTCTCGGCGAAGGCATCGGCCAGCATTTCCAGGACTGCGACGTCGGTCTGGGGCAGGGCGTCCGACATCGCATCGACCCAGAGCTGCGGATCGGCTGCGAAATCGCGGCTGATCTTGACCAGCGCGCGGATCACCGCTTCAACATCCTCCGGCCGATCCTCGAGCACATTTCCGGGTACGGCATTGACCTTGTTTACGACGGGCGCCGCCTCATAGTAGGCGTCCTGATCGATAAGGACATGAAGGCCCGTCGTGTCGGGCAGCTCGGCCCAAGTGCCGATCGACATGGTGGTTGCATCGATCTGACCGGCGGCAAGGGCCTGAGCGCGCACGTTCGGCTGGCCGAGATTGACCAGTTCGGTATCCTCGATATCGACATCCATGCTGGCCAGGACGAGCGTGGAGAGCGAATGATCGAGGCTGCCGACGCGGCCCACGCCAAAACTTGCGCCGACGAGATCCTGCGGCGTCGCGATCTCTTCACGCGATGCGATCAGGAAGGGCAGCGATTTGTTTGGTGAGGTGACGGCGCGGAAATCGGTCGCACCGGAATTGATGACCTGAAGCAGGGCGTCAATGCCCACGTTGGCCATGTCGCCCTCGCCCGATTGAAGGGCGGCCAGTGCAGAGGGTGTCTGCTGTACCCGCACGAGTTCGACATCGACCCCTTCGCGTTCGAAATAGCCGAGCTCGACGGCAAGATCCATGACGGAGTTGGGAACGAGCGGCACTTCGAGATGCGTTACGATGAGGCGGAAGGGTTCATCGGACTGGGCGTTTGCCGTGCCGGAGAAGGCAACGATCGCCGTGCCTGCAGCGAGCAGTGTGAGAACGCGTTTGATGATCATTTTTCTCTCCAGAGTTTGCGCCTTGGCGTCAGTCGCGCCAACGGCCGAGGCGGTTTTCGATAATGCGAAGGCTCTCAGTGACGACAACACCGATCGCCGCAAGGCAAAGGACGATGACGAAGTATTCGGCCATGCGAAAGGTGTTGCCATAGATCGCCAGAAGACCGCCGAGCCCGGACACGGCCGTGTAAAGTTCGGCCACGACGGTGTTGATCAGTCCGATCGTTGCGCCCAGGCGCAGTCCGACGATGACGTAGGGTATCGCACCGGGAATGACGATGCGCGAGAAAATGCGCAGGCGCCCGGCACCGACCGAGCGCGCCATTTCGATGAGTTCGGGATCGGCCTGCCGGACCCCGGCATAGGTGTTGATTAGGATCGGCATTACGGCGCCTAGCATGACGATGAACACCTTGGCCTCGATGCCCAGACCGAGCAGGACGATGATCAGCGGAATGAAGGCAACCCGCGGCGTCGCGGACAGGGCATAGACATAGATCTCGAGCGTGCGGCCGAACAGATTGAACGCGCCCATGGCAACGCCAAGCGGGATGGCGATGAGGATCGCGATGCCATAGCCGCTGAGATAGACAGTGACGCTGTCCAGCAGACCTTGCTGCAGCCGCCCCTCGGAAAACAGTCGTCCCGCCGCATGGTAAGTTGCCAAGGGCGAGGGGATGATATTGCGGGCGACGTTGATCGACGCCAGCCACCACAGCGCCAGCAACAGGATCAGAAATCCGATGCGCGTCGCAGCTATGGTGAGCGCTGAGTATTCCTGGTTGGTGCGGGACGCGCTAGCCATTGCGCCTCGCCTTCCTGGATACCGGCGGGGCTTCGCGGAGATCGCGGCCGGTGAGCGAGAGAAAAACGCTCTCCAAGCTTGGCTGGTCTATGGAAATCTGGCGCAACTGATTGCCGAATTCTGCAAGAATTGCATCGGCGCTATCGGTCGCCGTCATCTGGATAAGCAGTTGGCTCTCGGCGCCCGCTACCGCATCCGGGTAGCGCGCGAGAATTGCGGCGCGAGCTTCGTCCGACCTTGGGGTCACCTTAAGCAAAGTCGATCCATGCTGCGATTTCAGCGCGTCCGGGCTGCCCTTTGCGAGGATCTTGCCGCGGTCGATGATGCAGATGTCGTCGCAGGCATCGACCTCTTCGATATAGTGAGTGGTGACGATTACGGTCAGGTCCTGTTGCGCGCGGAGGGCTGCGATATAGTCCCAGATGCGGGCGCGTGCCTGAGCGTCCAGCCCGACCGTCGGCTCATCAAGGAACAGGATTTGCGGCCGGTGCATGAGGGCGCGCGCAATTTCGAGGCGGCGACGCATGCCTGACGACAGGGTTTTGACCTCTGAGTCCGCCCAGTCGGTCAGATCCACCAGTTCGAGCATTTCGTCCGTACGGGTCAGCCGTTCCCTGCGGCCCATCTGGTAGACCATGCCGTGGAAGGAGAGGTTCTCGCGCACCGTAAGGCGCGTATCGAGCGTGGTTTCCTGAAAGACGACGCCGAGCTGTCGGCGCGCCGCGAGGGGCTGTTTGACCACGTCGATCCCGGCGATGAGCGCTCGGCCGCTATCAGGACGGCCGATCGTGCAGAGGATGTCGATGAGTGTCGATTTTCCGGCACCGTTCGGGCCCAATAGCGCGAAAACGGTGCCGTGGGGCACGGCGAGACTGACATCGTCGAGCGCGAGGGTGCGTCCGAAGCGCTTGGAAACGCCCTCGACGGTTATCGCCAAGCCTTCGGGGTAGGTCTCTACGCTGCTCATGACACCACTCCCAAGCTCCGGAATTTCGTCAGGCAGATGTCCGCCAAATCGTCCTCGTCGGTCAATGACACAAACGACCAGCCGCGCGAACGAAACGCGGTCAGCAGATGATTGCGGTGCGTTTCAAGCGCCTCGCGGTATTGCTCAACGATATGCTCGTCAATGACGATAGCGCGCTCCTCTCCGCTTTCGCTGTCGACGATTGTCATCAGCCCGTCGCCAAGTTTGGCGGGATCCTGCTCAGTCGCGGATAATATCTGGATGCCCAGGACGGTATGGCCGGCTTGCGCAAGAACGGCGATCGCTGCCGGTAAATCCTCATCCCACCAGTCACTGAGCGTGATGATGAGCGCGTGTTCAGTGAGTGACTTCACGAGCCTTTCCGCACTCGCTGCGAGCGGAGTGCCGACACTGGCTGAGCGTTCCGATATCCAAGCGAACAGGTTTTCGCTGCGCGCGACGCCCTGCCAGCGATCGGAGACGGCAAGGCCTTGGCGGTCGATGGTGGCAATCCGCACACTGTCGCCACCGGCTAGCGCGATAAACCCTAAAATCTGCGCAAGCTGCTGCGAAAGGTGGAGTTTTGCGGTGCCGGCAGCGCCCATCGAGGGACTGGTGTCGAGAAGGACGACAACGGGCAATTGCTGATCGCGCGCGAACTCCCGCAAATAGTATTCGCCCGTGCGCGCATAAAGGTGGGGATCGAGATGACGTGTATCGTCGCCTTCGCGATACGGGCGGTGGTCGATAAACTCCAGACCCTGGCCCTTGCGCCTGGACCGGCGCTCGCCGATCGATGCGCTTCCTGCCATCGTCGCAGGCATGAGGCGGGTTCGGCCCAGTTGATCAAGCAGGGCGGCGGGCGGTCGCATCAGGCGTGTTCCATCGTGCGATCAAAGAGGTTCATGATCAAACTTTCGATGTCGATGCCGGCGGCGCGTCCCTCGAAATTGGCCTGAACCCGGTGGCGCGTCACGGGCAAAAGGACATGACGCAGGTCGTCGATCGACACGTGATTGCGGCCATGGGCGAAGGCGCGGGCTTTTGCAGCGACCACGAGCGCTTGCGCGCCGCGTGGACTGACACCGAACCGGACGTAGCGGTTTACCTTATCATCGGAATGCGGGCCGTGCGGTTGCGTGGCGATACAAAACTTCGCGATGGCCTGGTGCAGCGACGGGGCGATGGGCATCCGCCGCACCAGATGCTGCATGTCGATGACGTCCCGGTCACGGGCTACGGGCTCGGGCTGCGGCTGGGTCTCGCCGGTAGTGGTTTCGAGAATGCGCGTGAGAACGGCCTCGTCGGGATAGCCGACATCGATCCGGAACAGGAAACGATCGATCTGGGCTTCGGGAAGAACGTAGGTTCCGTCCATCTCGATTGGGTTCTGGGTCGCAAGGACGAAAAATGGTCGTGGCAGGCGGCGCGTGGTGCCTGCAGCGGACACGGTGCCTTCCTGCATCGCCTCAAGCAGTGCCGACTGGGTGCGAGGTGTTGCACGGTTGATTTCGTCGGCGAGAAGGAGTTGGGAAAATACCGGACCTTTTCGGAATTCGAGATGCGTGCGTCCCTCGTCATCGGGGGTGAGCACGGATGTGCCGGTAATGTCAGCTGGCATAAGATCAGGGGTGAACTGAACGCGTGCGAAATCGAGGCCGGTGGCGGTGGCGAGGGCGCGAACCATAAGGGTCTTCCCGACACCTGGAGGGCCCTCAAGCAGAACGTGACCGCCTGCCAATAAAGCGATGAGCATCAGATCGGTCGTCTCGTGTTGACCGATCACCGTATCGCGCAGCGATGCGCGGATGTCGCCGACGACGGCACGAAGGCGGTCGAGTTGGGCGCCGGGATCGACTGAAGCTGAATTCATGACGTCAACATCCTACCCGCCCGTGACCAGTCTGAGGATTGAGCGTGCTAAGCCCGAAAGCGCCGTGGGGGCCCAGAACAGGCACAATGCGCCGACTGCGATCGAAAAAAACACCATCCGCTTTTCGATCCAACGATAGGCGGCCGGCGCGAGCGCTAAAACGAGAAATCCTGCACCGAGCGGTGGCAATGGAAGCACGTTGATCACGGCCATATAGACAGACATCTGCGCGATGGTTTCGAGCAGGCCGACGGCGACGTAGCTGACAGAACTCGATGGCATAAGTGAAAACGCCAGCGGTCGGAGCGCCCAGAGACCTGCCGCAAAGGCGATAAGTGTCAGAATCGACGCAAAAACAATGATCGGTAGCGCCAAGCGACCGAATCTGAGTTCCGCTGGATCGATCTTTGGTGGACGGCTCCATCCAAACAGGACCAGAACCGCACAGAGCATTCCTATCGGGTCGATGTGCCGGAACGGATTGAGTGTCAGTCGGCCATCATATTGGGGACCGCGATCCCCCAAAAGGCGCGCGAGTCCAGCCGTCACAAATCCATGCAGCGCCACTGCTATCACGGCAGCGAAGACGCGATAGAAAATCTGTTGGGCCGATAAATCTACGGTCCATGGCACGGCTTGGAATCCTCCTCTCGCGCCAGATCATTAGTAGGATTAATTCCGCTATTCGGAATTGCGTTTCGCTACTTGTCTGTGCGCAAGGCAATGCGTACAATCGCTTGCGATGTAGCGCAATGGTGTACCGCATCATCTGTGCAATCGAATTAAACCAAATTGAATTGGGCGCAATGTACTCAATTCATACCGTAAAATAGAGTATAAAATTCAGTACTGCGCGCAGGATTGCAAATCGAAAGCCGATTAATCCAGCCCGTTGGCGCTGCAATTTCATACGACGTAAGAGGAGACGAGTGTGAGCAGCATTTCCCGTAATCGCGAATTCGGGTCTCGCAAATATCTGCATCGCGGCGTGAGCATTTTCGGCCTCGCGGCGATATGGGGACTCGGCAGCGCCGGCGCACTTTACGCGCAGGACTACGTTACCGAAGAGCAAGCCGCGCGTGGTCAGTCGACCTATGAGCAGCGATGCGCGACCTGCCATGGCAGCGACATCATTTCCAGCTTTGCGAATTATCCCAACGCTGAGCTGTTTTTCAATTACGTGTCGACCGCAATGCCGGCCGACGCACCTGGTAGCCTTCCCGCGCAGCAGTATGCGGACATCGTGGGCTATCTCCTGACTGCGAACGGCATGCCGACAGGTAGCGAAGAACTGCCGCCCGAGCCGACCATTCTGGCGCAGTTGACGCCGGGTGCCGGCGCCGAAGCGCCCGATGACGCCGCCGCCGAGGAAGAAGATGCAGCGCCGGAAGCCGATGCTGCCGCAGCAGCTCCTGCTGCCGAAGTCGCCGAGCCGGTCACCGAAGTGGCAGACGATACCTCGGGCCGCGAATACTCGCCCGTCACTGACGAGATGATCCTCGATCCCGATCCGGCCGATTGGCTGAGCTGGCGTCGTACGGTCAACAGCTGGGGTTACAGCCCGCTCGATCAGATCAACCAGGACACTGTCGGCGATCTCGAGCTGGCGTGGAGCTGGGCTCTGGGCGAAGCCGGTCAGCAGGAAGTCATGCCGATCATCCATGACGGCATCATGTTCCTTGCGACCAACAACAACTATGTCGAAGCGCTCGACGCCGAGACTGGTGACCTTCTGTGGTCCTATACGCATACCCGCCCGGAATTCCAGGGTGGCTATCACAACAACCAGGCCATGCGTCAGAAGAACTCAATCGCCCTTTACGGCGATGACGTCATCCTGACCACTGTCGATGCGAAGCTGATTTCGCTCGACGCGCTGACTGGCCAGATCAACTGGGAAGTCCAGGTCAACGATTGGGAAGCCGGGTATAGCTACACTGCCGGCCCGCTGATCGCTGACGGCAAGATCTTTGCCGGTACGTCCGGGTGTTCGATTGTGGGAACGGCCGGCGCTTGCTGGATCACCGCTCACGATGCTGAAACCGGTGAAGAACTCTGGCGCTTCAATACGCTCGAAGATCCGAACAACCCTGACTTCGAAGACAGCTGGGGTGGCGTGCCGCAGGAAAACCGCTGGGGCGCAACGCCCTGGGCAACGGCTTCCTACGATCCTGACCTCAACATGGTGTATTTCGGTACGGGCATGCCTATTCCGTACATGGAAATCACCCGTGGTACCGGTGACAACGACGTTCTCTACACCAACTCGACCCTGGCATTCGATGCCGATACGGGCGAGCTGAAGTGGTACTTCCAGCACCTGCCGCGCGACAACTGGGATCTCGATTCCCCGTTCGAACGTCTGATTATCGATGCTGAAGTCGACGGCGAAATGCGCAAGATGATCGTCACGACACCGGGCAAGAACGGCATTACGTTCGGTCTTGATGCCGAAACCGGCGAATTCATCTGGGCAGAAGAAACCGTCTACCAGAACGTCGTTAGCGACATCGATCCCGAAACCGGCCGCGCAACGGCCAATGTCGAGATCATCCCGACAGAGTTCGGCGAAGCCGTCACATTCTGCCCCGCCATTCCTGGCGGCCGTCTGTGGCAGGCCAGCGCATACAGCCCCGATACCGGCCTGTTCTATGTCCAGGCTGCCAATACCTGCCAGACCATGGCTGCGACCGAAATGAGCGAAGCTGCTCCCGGTACGGCAATGGGCATGATCCAGGGCTTTGGCGAATCGCTGGCTCCAGACGCGACCGGTGTCGGTTCGCTTCATGCGCTTAACGCAATCGACGGCGAGCATGCGTTCGACGTTCAGCAGGGCCCGCGCTTCACCAGCTCGATCCTGCCGACTGCCGGCCGCCTGCTGTTTGTCGGCGACGCTGACCGCTATATCAAGGCACTCGATGACGAGACCGGCGAAACCCTGTGGCAGCATCGCCTGCAGGCTCCCGTTGGTGGTACACCTGCGACTTATGAAGTCGATGGCGTCCAGTATCTCGTGATTGCAGCCGGCCAGAGCAACCAGACCCATGCGGCTCTGACCCCTGGTGGCCTTGCGACCCCGCGTCTCGGCGGTAACTCGATCCACGTATTCCGTCTCCCTAACCAGGGCGAATAAGCGGTACGACGTGTTTGACCCCCGGGGCCAATCTGGCCCCGGGGGATTTGTCTTTAATCTCCCAGCCGAATGTTGATTCGTCTCATGGTCATTTCCAGCGTCAGTGCTTCGCGCGTTACCGGCTCGTTTATCGCGATGAGCCTCGCGCTGCTCATTTCGACTTCGGCCAATGCGCAGGTATCGGAGAGCATCGATCGTTCAATGCTCGAGACGTGGCGCCTCAATACCGGCAGCACAGTCCGCCTGTGCCAGTTCAGCGGTGTCCCTACTGCGGAATTCGATCGTAGTGTCGGCGAGGCCATTGCCGATCGGCTGTTGCTCGAGAGCGAGTACACCGAGCTTGGGGCCGGGTATGGCATTGGCGGCGAGTTTGCCGGACAGGATCTCTATGTGAGCCTGGTGAACGACTGCGACATCATCCTCGGCATGGGCCTGGGGCCAAACCTTTATCCTGAAGAATTTTCGCCGACGCGTCCTTATGCCGGATTCAGCTATGTCGGGGTCACGACCGATCCCCAGGTGCAGCGGCTTGCCGATATCCCTTCCGATCAGCGACTCGGCGCGCGGGTGGCATCCTTTGGCTACACGACCGCCATGCGCTATGCAGCGACATTGCCGCAGGACCAGCGCTGGCAAATCCTGCCCTATGGCGACATCGACCTCATGGTGACGCGATTGGTCGATGGTACGCTCGGCGGCATGGTCATCTATGGGCCTACACTGGCCACCGTGTTGGCAGAACAGCCAGACCTCGATCTGACGCAGTTTTCCATAACGCCCGATACGGCCGCGGAAATTGAGACCGGTGGTATCATGCTCACGAGCAATACCTATCTCCGCACCCTCGTGGATGACGCGATTGCCTCAATGATTGAGGATGGCACGATCGAAAGTCTCATTGTCGAGGCGGGACTGGATAGCGTGCCTTACAGCGTGGGCGGTTTCTGAGGGCGCCTAATGCTGGAGCGAGATCCTGCTGATGACCGATTTCGCTTATTCACACCCTGAACTCGATTTGCTGCAGTCGCGCCTGCAAAGTGCCCGACGCCACTATATTCTCCGCGAAATCGTCCTGACGCTGCTTGTGACCTTGTGCGCTGCGATGGCTGCTGTTCTGACGCTTCGGGTGACTGCGTATTTTGGCATGGATTTGCCTGCGGCCATCATCGCCGTCTCCAGCGCGGCGGTATTTTTCGGCATGGCGGTCAGAGGGTTTTTACACCAACCGTCCGATCGCGCCCTGGCGATAGCGGCCGACCGCATCTTGAGCGGACGAGAGATATTCAGAACCGTTCTGGAAACGCGGCGGAGCGACAAAAACGTTTTCGCTCAACGACTAATCCTGCAGGCTGAGCAACTGGCAAGGCAGATCGTTCCCGCTGACCTTGTGCCGGGAGTCAGTCGGACATTGATCGTGGCGACCCTTCTGCTGTCCGCATCGGTTCTGGTCAGCGCTTTCATCGCGCCGCAGTCTTCGGCTTCCCTAACGCCTTCGACAATGATCGAAGGAGTGGAATTGCAAGCGATCGTCGCGGCGCTCGACGACATTGCAATAAGGCTGGAAAACGAGGGTGTGGCGCAGGGTGAGCAGTACCTCATGGCCATTTCCCGATCCTTGGCTGAGATGTCGCGTGAAAGTGCCAACCAACATTCGGTCACGCGGCGCCAACTGGCTGACGATCTGGATGCTATCGGTTCGCATGCCGGTCCGGCGCTGCAAGCGGCGCGAGGCGGCGAGTCCGGGCGGACACTAATCGATCAGCTTGCGCAGTTGCAGCAGCGAGTCGAGCAGGGCGCCATCGCGTTGCGCTCCGGTATTGATGCGGCCAATGGCGCGGAACCGACCGCTCAAGCACCGACGCCTCAGGGACCCGAGGAGGGGCCGGCGACAGATATCCCGGCCGAGGGTGGCATCGCGACATCAACAGCACCTGGGGCACAACGGTCCGACATCGTTCCGGATGATTTGCCGACCGGTCCGGTCGAGGGGCCGTGTCAGATCGACGGCGAAGAGAGTTGCATGGGACCCGCCGACACCAATTACAGTGCTGACCGGTCGACCCCGACTGGTGATGCGGCGCAGGCTCTGGGCTCAACCGCGCGTTCCGACGCCGATGTCGCTGGGCGTGAGGGCATGTTGATTGGTGCGGCTTCGCAGTCGGGCCGCGGGGACAGCGCTCTCGCTGGCCAAGGTACCGAGGATTTGCTTGGCCCCAACGCATCGCAATCGCTCGATGCCCTCAGGACGTTTCTTACCGTCGCGACTGACCGCGTCGCCGAGGGCGATCGGTCGATGGCGCAGAATCAGGCGCCCGAGACCGTGACGACGCTCGGTCCCGGCGGCAGTCTGGACGCAGCCAGCGGTCAATGGCGGAAATTGCCGGAGCAACCCGGCCGTCATGGCGCGATATCGGCCAGTCGGCGCGACGTGCTCGTTCAGTATTTCGACCGCCCGGTCGAGGAATAGGGCATGATCCTATTAAATCCGATCTGGCTGCTGCTCGGTTTGGCTGCCATTCCCATCTTGCTTTTGCACGCCCAGCGTCCGCGTCGACAGGTGGTGCCCAGTCTTGCGATCTGGAGAACGCTGACCTCCACATCAGCGGCACCGCGAAACATCGCATGGCCGCGCCTAACGCCATCCTTGCTGTTGCAGCTCGCGGCATTGGCAGCAATTACCCTAGCGGCGGCCAATTTGCGGATCGTACCCGACGACTTTCCGGACCATACCGTTCTGGTGATCGACAATTCGGGGTCCATGTCGGTCGGAGATGGCATTGCGCAAAGCGACGCCGGAGAGATCATCTCCGTTCTCGAAGGCGCCGGTACGGGACTGCTTTCAGTCATCAGTGTGGAGGGCAGGGCGCGTCTGGTGTCGGCTCGACGTGACGATGCAATGACGGCTTTGCGTGACCTCTCCGATCTGTCCGCAACCGATCAGCGCGCCGATTGGGCGGGCGTTGCGCGTTGGTTGGATACAATCGTCGAAGACGATGAGCGCACGCGTGTTCACATTCTCTCGTCAGAAAGCTGGCGCTTGCTTGATCATTACCAGCCGGGCGATCTCGTTTCGGTTTCCGCGACCGCATACCCCGCCGATGAGCGGGGCCTTGGGCTGCGCGTTGACGATCTCAGCTTTGATCGATCGACCCAGCGCTGGCGGGTTCAGGGCCATCTGCGTGCCCGCTCGGCAGACACCATGCCCGATTCTGTATCTTTCTATTACGCCCGCGCGGGTGACGCCGACTTTCTTGATTGGGGTGCGGTGGCGCCGGTTGGTTCGGAAACGATCGACGGTATTCAAACGGCACGCTTTGCCGCGAGCCTCGATCTGCCAGGTGAGGGACGGCTGGTAATCGACGCAGCGCCGGGAAGCGAAAACGCCTCGCATCGACACCATGCCGTCATTGAAACCGCTCGCGCCCAGGTTCTTGTTGTTGGAGAGCCGGTGCCTGAGATTGCGCGTGCTCTTCGCGCCGCAACAGAAGTGGATATTTCAGAGAGCGAGAGCCTTCCAGAGGACGCCAGCGCCTACGACCTCGTTGTTTTGGACGGCCCGCGACCGCAGACGCCTCCGAATACGAACGTATTGTATCTGGGCGCGTCGGCGATCGACCGCAATCAGCAGCCGGGGCAAATTGCCGATGATGTGCTGTCGGGCTGGAATGCTGATCATCCGTTGTCGTGGGACATAGATTGGGCGTCAATTCCCAGTCTGGCGTATGTCGAGGGCGGATTGCCACCGGGGCTTGTGATCGTGGCGCAGGTGGCAGGCAATCCGCTCCTGGCTACCCGCACCACGGCCATAGGCAGGGAGGTCTATCTTAGCGCGCGTTTCGCCGGAGAAAGCTGGGTTCAGGACCCTGCCTTTCCGCTTTTGGTGGCCAATATTGTCGAGTGGATGCAAATAGGGTCAGCCACCACGTGCATTTCCGGCTTGGCCTGTCCTCTAGATCGCGAGCAGCGCACGGCACAGATTACATCTCCGTCAGGCGAAATCGTCTATGACGGCTCGCGTCTTTCAGGCAATGGCGCGGTTTTGGACGCCGTTTTTCGCCCGCGCCAGGCTGGGTTTTATTTGGCCGGTGACGCGCCGATCGCGGTCAACGCGGCTGTATCTCTTCCAGGCGAGAACCCCGGTGAAGATATCGAGCAATGGTGGCCAGATGCTTCGATCGAACTCAGGGTATGGCTGATCGGGCTGGCCATCGCACTTCTGGTCGCTGAACTCGCAATTTATCTCGCTGGCCGACGATTGGTGGGGCGTGGCGTGCTTGATCTCATGTCCCGTCACCGATTTACGATTGCCGCGCGCGGTTTGACCATCCTGACGCTGGGGGCTGCGTTGCCACCACTTGCCGTCCCCATCCTTGCGCCGACGGCGACGCGCGTGATCGTGGTGGATGCGGCAAATGCGGCGCCGCGAGCCGACCGTGACGGCGTTCTAGTTTCCGCAAACGCTCCATACAATGAAGGTGTTCTGCCACTCTCCTGGGCGCGCGCGGTCGAGTTGGGGCTCGCGCTTGCGCCCTTACCTCCGCGGGTTGCTCTTGGGGGAGATGTCACAGATGACGGGGCGTTGGCAGAACGTCTATTTGCTCAAGCTGGTCCAATCATCGACATTCTTCCTGTAGCGCCGTCCGCGGGCTCGGACGTATCGATGGTGTCGATTGACGCTCCAGCCGGCGTTGCCATGGGCGAGACGTTTCGGGTGACCGGGCTCGTTCATTCGGACCGACCCGGAGAGGTGCGCCTGATCACGCTCCGCAACGGCCTCCCGGTGGATTCGAGGCAGCTGGAGCTTGTTGCCGGACTTACGCGGGCCGACGTCGTGCTCACGCCCGGCTCAGTTGGTGCCGAGCTTGTCGAGATGGTTCTGGAATCGAGCGATGACGATATTACGGCCAACAATATCGAGGCGACACTGGTTACGGTCGGGCCGTCGCCCCGGACGCTGGTTGTGGCCAGAGACGGCGATCAGGGGGGGGCATTCAGGGCTATCGTAGCCAATCAAGGGCTCGAGGTCGAAACCGTTGCGCCGAACGCTGCTCCGCGCGCGATGGAAGGGTGGCTCGCCTATGATCAGATCGTTCTGCTCGATGTCGGCGCACGCGATCTGCGGTTCGATCAACTCGAGCAGCTGCAAACCGCGGTGGGGACGTTCGGCAAAGGCTTGATGATCGCAGGAGATGAAAATGCGTTCGGGGCAGGGGGCTATTATGGTACGCCTCTCGAGGCGCTTTCGCCGCTCTCGAGCCGCGTGCCTCATGACCGGCCGCAGACCGCGATCATTTTTGTCATGGACCGCTCAGGCAGCATGGAAGCGCCAGTCGGTCCCGTAACGCGCCTCGATATCGCCAAGGCCGCACTGGCCAACGCTGCCGATCTGATGGAGCCTGACGACCTTATCGGCATCATCGGCTTTGATGACCTGCCCCAGACCATCGTCAGTCTTCAAGAGCGAGGCGAAGATGATATCGGGCCTCTTTTGGAGAACGTGATCCCTGGAGGCGGGACGGCTCTTTTCGAAGCGCTTGGTGAAGCGATTGGTGTTCTCGAAGCCGCCGATGCCAGCTTGAGCCACATCGTCGTCATCACCGACGGTCTGGTGGAGCCATTGGATTTTTCGGTGCTGCTGGACCGCGCGCGAGCTTCGGAGATCACGATATCGACTGTCGCCGCCGGGAGTTCGGCTGTGACCGACCGCCTTGAACGGATCGCCGAGGATGGCGGCGGGGTCTATTATGCAACGCGGGATTTCCAGACGCTTCCGGCCATCATGATGCAGGATATCATGACGCTGGACGATCCCGTGGTGGTCGACGAGCCCACCGAGGTGGCGGTCGCCGTTGACGGGCGTCGCCTCGGGCTCAATCTCGTGGATTTGCCGCTCCTCGATCGTCACGTGAAGACAACCGCCAAGCCCGATGCGCAGCTCATGCTGACCCTTGTCGACGCCGAGGGTGAGACCCAGCCGCTGGCCGCCAACTGGCGCTACGGTGCTGGCTCGGTCACCGCATTTGCCATGAATCCCGTATCGGAAGTCGCAGGGCCATGGTCCGCGCTGGATGGTTTTGCAAGGCTCTGGTCGCAAAGCGTGAGGGATATCGGCCCGGACATTGTCGGGCCGGGCATCGATATTCGTGCGAACCGGCAGGGAGAGGGTTTTGACATTTGGTCGGAGATTACGGGTGTCGAAGGCGAGGCGGTGGCGCTCGACAAGCTGGAAGTCTCGGTTGCCGAGACGGGGGTGCCGGTCGAGATGGTTGAATTTGGATCAGGACGTTACTTCGGTCGCATCGATCAGGCCCCCATCGGGCCGACCACACTTTTGGCGCGCGGTGGGGATATCGAATCACAGGTGACGGTGTTTAAAGCCTACCCAGCCCATCTTCGGCATCAGTTTGGAGATCCCCGTGAGCCAGAGCTGCTGGCACAGGCATCGGGCGGCGTGGTTCTCGCCCGCGATGCAGCTCTACCGGCGATAGACCGGCATTGGGTGCTGCGTTCGTTGGCCTGGCCCTGGTTGGTTGTTGCGCTGGGGGTGTTTTTGATCGACATCTTCGTACTTCGCCGACGCTGGACATCGCAACCAATTGGGTATCGGCGTCATTGACGTCCACCGACCGACCGACAATGGGACTGGCATGATTTGCGTCGCATCCTACAATATCCGCAAGAGCGTCGGCACCGACTGGCGCCGCGATCCGGCCCGTATTCTCGACATCATTTCAGAGGTCGATGCCGATGTTATCGCGCTTCAGGAGGTCGATCGCCGATTTGGTAGCCGGTCGACATCGCTGTCGCCGGAGATGATCGCCGAGCGTACCGACTATTTTGCCATAAGTTTCGGTGTCCGTGAGCAGAGTCTGGGATGGCATGGGAACACCATCCTTTACCGCAAGGGGATGACGGTTCTCGATACGATGACCCTCACGCTTCCGGCGCTCGAACCGCGCGGCGCGGTTCTGGCCGATCTGCAGCGCGGGGATGACAAGATCAGGGTTATCGGTTTGCACCTGGGACTGGTGGATTTGTGGCGTCGCCGTCAGGCTCAATCCGTCCTCAACCAGCTCGACGTGCTTGATGAGGCGCTGCCCACTGTGATCATGGGCGATCTCAACCAGTGGACAACGGAAGGCGGGTGCCTTGCGCATTTTGCCGAGAACCACCAAGTGATTGCACCGGGCCCAAGCTTTCATTCCTCCCGCCCGGTTTTAAATTTTGACCGAATTATCACAACCCTCGATATCGAGGTGACCGCGTCCGGGGTTCACAAGTCCGATCTTGCCCGTCGCGGCTCGGATCATCTGCCCGTTTGGGCACGGCTTAAGATCAATGCCGTCGCCGCAGGGATGGCTCAATCAGCCTGAGCCCTTGCCAGGGACGATGTTTTTCGCCATCTGTCGCGGCGGTCACCCTATCGGGGCATTTTTCCAAGGACATCCATGCCTGCTCCCATTCTTGCGCTGCAATCGATCCGACTTATCATCGGCAGCAAACCTCTGCTTGAAGGTGCCGACCTTTCGGTTGCTCCGGGCGAAAAGATCGCTTTGGTGGGTCGTAACGGTTCAGGGAAATCGACGCTCCTAAAGATCGCGGCGGGCAGTATCGAAGCGGATGGCGGCGAGCGGTTTGTCCAGCCTGGCGCAACGATGCGCTATTTGCCGCAAGAGCCCGACCTGACCGGCTTTGACACGGTCATGGCCTATGTCGAGGCTGGATTGGAGGGCGCCGACGATCCGTTCCGCGCGCGATATCTGATCGAGATGCTGGGACTGACGGGAAACGAGGACCCTCGGTCCCTTTCCGGCGGCGAAGCGCGTCGCGCGGCGCTGGCGCGTGTTCTGGCACCAGAGCCCGATATCCTGCTTTTGGACGAACCGACCAACCATCTCGACTTGCCCGCGATCGAGTGGCTGGAAGGTGAACTCAAGTCCTTGAAGTCTGCGCTCGTCCTTATAAGTCACGACCGTCGCTTCCTCTCGGATTTGACGCGGACGACTGTCTGGATCGACCGGGGGGAAACGCGCCGATTGGAACAGGGATTTTCCGCGTTCGAAGCCTGGCGCGACGATCTGCTCGAGCAGGAAGAGAAGGACCAGCACAAGCTGGCCCGGAAAATCGTGGCCGAAGAACATTGGGTGCGCTACGGGGTCACGGCGCGCCGCAAACGCAATGTCAGGCGGATGGATTTGCTCTCTGGATTGCGCCAGCAGGTCCGAGACTATCGCGGCCCACAGGGCAATGTGAAGCTTTCGGTTTCAGAGGGTCGATCGTCGGGTGCCCTCGTGGTTGAGGCTGAGGCCATCTCCAAGGCATTCGGTGACCGCACCGTGGTCGACGATTTCTCGACGCGCATCATGCGCGGCGCGCGCGTGGGTATTGTCGGGCCCAATGGAGCGGGGAAGACGACGCTTATTCGCATGCTTACAGGGGAAATCGAGCCCGACAGCGGCAAGGTGACGGTGGGGACCCGCATCGAACTGGCCATGCTTGACCAACGGCGCGCGTCACTCGACCCGGAAGCCCCGCTCAAAGAGGTGTTGACGGGCGGTGGCAGCGATACGCTGACCATCAATGGAGAGCCCAAGCACGTCATCGGATACATGAAGGAGTTTCTCTTCACTCCCGAGCAAGCGCGGACGCCGGTCGGAAAATTGTCCGGTGGTGAGCGCAATCGCGTGACGCTGGCGCGCGCCCTTGCGTTGCCCTCGAACGTTCTGGTTCTCGATGAGCCAACCAACGATCTCGATCTTGAGACGCTGGATCTTTTGCAAGAGATGATCGCCGATTATGCTGGCACGGTTATCGTCGTCAGCCATGATCGCGATTTTCTCGACAAGGCGGCCACATCGGTAATCGTAGCCGAAGGTGATGGTCGCTGGAACGAATACGCCGGCGGATACTCCGACATGGTCAGCCAACGCGGCGCGGGCGTGGCGGCGCGCAAATTGGAAAAGCAGGCCGCGATGTCCAAGGACAAGGCGCAGTCTGGCGCGCCGGCGATCGCCAAGCGCAAGATGACCTTCAAGGACAAGCATGCGCTCGAGACCCTGCCGCGTGACATGGACAAAGTGCGTGCGCGCATGGCCGAGCTTCAATCCACTCTCGACGACGCGTCGCTTTATGCGCGGGATTCCAAGGCGTTCGAGACGGCCACGGCGGACTTTGTCGCTCAGCAGGGCAAGCTCGCGGATATGGAAGATCGGTGGCTGGAACTCGAAATGCTGCGCGAGGACCTGGAGGCCTAGTGTGATCCAGTTAGTCACGTTGTCGCGAGGCGGAATTATCCTTTCTGCATTGTAAACCATTGTCGTTTCATATGGCGAGTTCGTCGGCGAGCAGCTTGAGGGCCGCAAAACCGGGCGATATGAAACAGTTCGGCAGACGGCATGCATGATGCGCGGGGGCGGGCACGCCAGGGGTAGTGTGGTGCGCGAGCAACACGCCGCCACTGTGGCATGTAGGAGGCGGAACAATGTTGACGCTGCCATATTCTCCTTGCACGCGCCTCCCACGCGCATGCCTTTAACCCACGAAGACGCCAAAATGATTTCAGAAAACCGCCTTCTCTCCCGACGCCACTTCATTGCGGGCGCTGCCAGCCTTTCGGCGCTTGCGCTAGCTGGTTGCACGTCCACCCAGCCAGCACCGACGCAACCGCCGGCTCCGCAGCTCGACCCGTTCTACGTCAATATGTACGGAGCGCTTCCCAACGAGAAGCACCACGTACCGGCAGTCGATCTGCGCTTTGTCGACCCGGCCTACTATCGCCGCGTCGTTCCCGATCCCACAGGGGAGCGGCCGGGCACCATCTATGTCGACACAAGTGCCTACTACCTCTATCTTGTCCGTGAAGATCGCCAGGCGGTTCGCTATGGCGTGGGCCTTGGGCGCGAAGGCTTCGGCTGGTCGGGACGGGGAAACATTCAGTTCAAGCGCGAGTGGCCGACATGGACACCGCCTGCCGCGATGATCGAGCGCGAGCCTGAGCTGGAAGAATGGCGCAATGGTCAGCCGGGCGGTATCGATAACCCGCTTGGGGCACGCGCGCTTTATATTTTCCAGAATGGCCGCGACACGCTTTATCGCATTCACGGCACGCCTGAGCCCTGGACAATTGGGTCCAACGTCTCGTCCGGGTGCGTGCGGCTCATGAATCAGGACATCATCGATCTCTATAGCCGCGTGGCAACCGGGGCGACGCTGATCGTAGCCTGACCGTTACCCAAGTTTGGGTTACAAGCACCCGTCCGGTTCGCCGGGCGGGTTTGTTTTTTGGGGATGTTCAAATGCGTCAGGTCGATGTTGCGATAATCGGGGCAGGGGCGGCGGGCATGATGTGCGCAGCGGTCGCGGGTCGGCGGGGGCGCTCCGTCATTGTGCTCGATCATGCCGACGCGCCGGGCAAGAAGATTCGCATATCGGGCGGCGGGCGATGCAACTTTACGAATATTCATACAGAGCCGGGCGCGTTTCTCTCAGCAAACCCTCGGTTCGCAATCTCGGCGCTTAAGCGTTATCGGCCACATGATTTTGTCGCGCTCATCGAAAAGCATGGCATTGCCTATCACGAGAAAACGCTGGGCCAGCTGTTTTGCGACGGCTCGGCGCAGCAGGTCATAGACATGCTCGTCAGCGAGATGACGGCGGTTGGAGCGACACTCGAACTCGGCCAGACCATAAAATCCCTAGAGAGGGTCGATGGCCGTTTTCGTATCACCACCTCATCGGGCCCTATTTTGGCCTCAGCCGTTGTCGTTGCGAGTGGTGGCAAGTCGATCCCCAAGATGGGTGCGACGGGACTTGCATATCGGCTGGCCGAACAGTTCGGGCTGTCAGTGACCGAAACGCGGCCGGCTCTGGTCCCGCTCACATTCGAACCTGGATTGCTTGAGAAAACCAAGCCGCTCTCGGGGATTGGGATCGATGCGATCGTCGCGCAGGGAAAGACAAGATTTCGGGAAGGGTTTCTCTTCACGCATCGCGGCCTGAGCGGTCCGTCTATACTCCAGATCTCATCTTATTGGCGCGAAGGGCAGGCTATAGAGGTCAATTTTCTGCCCGATATCGTATTTGACGAGTGGATTGCCCGCCTGCGTGCCAATTCAGGGTCCGACAGTGTGATCTCCGCTCTCTCGGCGCTGCTCCCACGGCGCTTCGCCGAATTCATCGTCACAGGTTCGGGAGTCTCGGGAAGGGTGGCCGATCTCACCAAGGCGCATATCGAAGCGCTTAAAGGTCATGTCACGCGATGGACGACGAAACCTGTAGGCTCCGAAGGCTTCCGTACGGCCGAAGTGACGCTAGGGGGCGTATCAACGTCGGATTTGAATTCATCAACGATGGAAGCGAAATCCGTCCCTGGCCTATATTTTATAGGCGAAGCCGTCGATGTCACCGGCTGGCTGGGAGGGTATAATTTTCAGTGGGCATGGTCATCGGGCTGGTGCGCGGGGCAAGCCGTCTGAGGATCAGCTGCCTGAGGGCGTGATGATGGAGCCGACGCTAGCGACCCGCGTTTCGGCGGTCGAATAGGACAGAGGGCCTGCAGCGACCGAGAACCCAGCAGCGACCACCAAGACGATTGCCACCCAGCCAACGACAAAACTCCTGCGGTTGTAGCCTTTGATTGGCGCCGCGGACATGACATTCAGCGAGCGGCGGGCGAACGGTTCTACGAGCTTCATCACAAACCTACGATCGTTTGAAAGGTCGTGGGGTTATGACTGTTTAGTGTGCTGGCATGGTGACGCAAACGTGCCGGGAACAAGGCATTTTCGACATAGGCTACGCCCTCGTGGCACCTCCTTAACCTTAGGAAACGTGGTGTCTCCGCTCTCCGTTCCACGTTTTTACGACCTTGTTTGAATTACGTTTCCCGGGGGAACCAAGCCATAGACCCCGCGTTGATGGGGCATGATGGCTGGATCGTCGACCGGATGGATGCAATTGGATCCGCGGCCCCTGCCTGAGAACTTGAAACAAGCGATTTCAGGAGAAAACTTATGTATCGCAAGCTTCTTGCTACTACTGCCCTCTCGCTGGTTCTTGCTGGCGGCGCTTATGCCCAGGACATGGCTCCGGCCGATCCTGCAATGGCCCCTGCTGACCCTGCTATGGAAGCACCGGTTGAAACGCCGGAAGTGCCTCTCGTTAGCGCTGAAGAAACCGGCATCAATGCCGACGGTTGGCTTGCAACCGAAATTCTCGGCGAAACCATTTATAACTCGACTGGTGACGACGCTGAAGCCATCGGCGATGTGAACGATTTCGTTCTCGACCAGAATGGTGAAATTGGTGCCGTTGTCGTCGGCGTCGGCGGTTTCCTTGGAATTGGCCAGAAGAACGTGGCCATCAACTGGGAAGACCTTGAACTGGCAACAGATGCAGATGGCAACAACCGTCTGGTTGCAGGCATGACCCGCGAGCAGCTTGAAAATGCTGCTGAATTCAACCGCGAAGAATGGCTGCAGAGCGAAGCCAACGCGGCTGCCGAAATGGACGCGATGGCTCCGGCTGGCGGTGACGCAATGGCACCTGCCGCACCTGCGCCCGTCACCAATGATGCAATGGCCCCTGCTGATGACACAGTGGAGCCCGCAGACGACGCAGTAGTGCCTGCAGACGATGCAATGGCACCTGCCGGTGACGACGCTGCCGCAGTCCCCGCTGATGACGCTATGGCGACAGATGAGCCCATGGCTGACGACGCTGCTGTCGTAACTGCACCCGCTTGGGACAGCTATGAAACCGTAGCCGTTGCTGACATTACGGCTGACGAGTTGACTGGCACTACGGTTTACGGTGCTGGCGACGAGGACATTGGTTCGATCGGCGACATCCTTCTGTCGGAAGACGGCTCGGTTGACGCAGTGATCATCGACTTCGGCGGTTTCCTGGGCATCGGCACCAAGGAAGTTGCAGTAGGCTTCGATAACCTCGAATTCCTGCGCGACGAAGATGGTGACCTCATTCTGCGCACGTCGCTGAGTGCGGAACAGCTTGAAGCTGCTCCGGAGTATGACGAAGACGCCTATACAGCTTCGCCTGCCGACAACACCTACATCGTCGAATAATTCGATAACATATCGGATAAGAGAGGCCGGCTGGAAACAGCCGGCCTTTGTATGCGCGGTTGGTTGTCATTGCTGGTTGCAGAGACCTGCCGGCTCCGGCCCAGGGCATCGAGATACATGAAGGTGCGCCCGTAACGATGTGCGACGGGCCTTAGGCAACTCGCCTTTTGTTGCTACCACCCGCCGCGCATTATGGAGATCTCGTTGAAGAGGCAGCTCGGGTGGTGTGGGGGCCGCTAGCGAAACGCACGGGGCTGGGAATGCGAAAGCATGGCCAGTGATTTCGCACTAAGCGAGGCGCATGCTGAGTACCCTATGTGAGGGCAGGGCTACAGGGTCGCGAGCGGATTTGGCGACAGTCCCACACCAAGGCAATTCACCACAAGTTGTGGGCTTCCCTGTCGGACATGTAAGACGGGCTCACAGGCGCGGTCGGCAATCCATTAGAGCACGAAAAAGGGCCGGACAATGTGTCCGACCCTTTGTTCAACTTAGTCATGTCAGGCGAATTAGTCGTCGTCTCCGCCTGAGCGGCTTAGGTACCAGCCGGCGGCGATAGCTGCCAGGGCAGGAATAAGAAGTGGTCCGCGGACCCTGCTAGCCAATTTCAAGCCTGTGGTCGCAAGGGACAGGGTGGATGCCATCATCGCTGCGTCCGTCGAAGAGCGACGGCGTTCGCGCTTCCGGCGACTGGCGCCAGCGGAGATAACCGCTAGCGTGATACCCGCAATCGCCAGCATAGCCGTGCCCAATATCAGTGACGCGGCAAGCGGGTCGGTGGCGGCAGCCAGCCATATGAAGAGTGCCGCCAGCAGAAATGCTGTGCCGCCCAAGCCCAAAAGGCCGATCAGCACGTAAGCGACGACAGTCTGTCCAGCGGAGCGGACGGCGGAACTGGCACGGCCGGTTACCGCCGCAAATGGTGCGATGAGCGCCATCTTGGCAGCTCTTAAAGGATTTTCGAGATGACGTACCCGATGCCGGCGGCGATGAGGACCGAGGTGATCGGCTTTTCGCGGATCGATGCCTTCAGTTCGCTCTCGGCCGCTTCGAAACTGTCCTGGACCTGCTCCAAAGCTTCTTCGCCTTCGCGTTCGACGCGGCGACGAATCTTGCGGACTTCGGTCTTGGCTTCGCCTGTGCGGTATTTGACGATATCGCCGAGTGTCGCGGTGATCGCCGCTACGTCTTCACGAAGAGCCGCGATTTCAGAATCGAGATCCTTGGCGGGATCGCGCGGATCGGTGTCGTCCTTGGTACGAGGATTGCTGGTAGCAGCGCGGGCCATTGGCGGCCTCCCATGTTGGCTGTTGTCCCGTCTCGTAACGCAAAAAGCGAAAAGAGGTTCCGGGGTAAATCCCGAAACCTCAACATTTCTCGCCATTTATGTGAGATCAGGCCGCTGGCGATGCCAGATTCATCACACCCACAGCAACCGCATCAGGACCATATTCTCCATCTCCTTCCAATTTGAGGATATTGGAGAGTTGCGTCCGTGCGCGACTGACCCGGCTTTTGATGGTTCCGACCGCGCAATCGCAGATATCGGCGGCTTCTTCATAGGAAAAGCCCGAGGCGCCCACGAGGATGAGAGCTTCACGCTGATCCTCAGGGAGCTGGTTCACAGCTTTCTTGAAGTCTTCCATATCAAGCTTCCCGACCTGTTCAGGATGGCTCGACAAGCGCTCGGCCATCGCGCCTTCCGGGTCGGATACTTCGCGTTTGCGCTTGCGCATCTGGCTGTAGAATTCATTGCGAAGAATTGTGAAGAGCCAGCCCTTGAGATTGGTGCCAGGCGTGAACGATGATCGCTTGTCCCAAGCGCGCACGAGCGTCTCTTGGACGAGATCGTCGGCCTTGTCGGCAGTGCCGACAAGCGACATCGCGAAAGCGCGCAGGTTGGGGATGACCGACAGAAGTTCGGCGCGGAAATCGTAGTTGGACATGACGACCCCCCTTACTCGGACTTCGGTTTTTTTTCGTCCTCGCCGAGTTTGCCAAGCAACTCGAGGAGGCGATCGGGCACGGGCTCGGCGACGACGTCGTCATAAAGCTCGCGCAACTTAAGGCCGATGAACGCCTGAGAGTCAGGACTCATGCCAGGCTTTCCGGTGGAATTCTCCACTTCATCGTCCTTTTTTGCCATTCTATTGCTGCTGAGTTGAGTCAACGTATTTTCCCCATATAGCGTCATAGCGTCTTTATAATTGTGGGCCAAAACGTTGCTGCGGCAAAAAAGTTCCATTGGTATCTGGAACTTTTCATCCATAATGTCGTTAAGGGGCCATTGTCGCCTGCCGCGTCCAATGGCGGGCGGATATCGAGGGAGCTTTTCTATAATGAATCTTGCTGAGTTGATTGCGCCGCACATTCCCTACTTGAGGCGATTTGCGCGCTCCCTGACAGGGAGCCAGTCGAGTGGCGATGCGTATGTTTCGGCCACTTTGGAAGCGCTCGTCGCGGACAGGTCGATATTTCCAACCGATCTGAACGCCAAAGTGGCGCTCTACAAGGTTTTTTCTCAGCTTTGGCAGTCCGTCGAAATCAACCTGTCCGATCTCCCGCCCGCTGCTGATGCATGGGAAGAGCAGGCGCGCAGGAGCTTGAAGGCCATTGCACCGCTGCCGCGTCAAGCGTTCCTTCTGGTCGCTGTCGAGCGGTTTACCCACGCTGAAGGCGCTGAAATTCTGGGCGTGGATCAGCAGGGGTTCGATGAACTGATCGATACTGCGTCCAGCGAGATGGCCAAGCAGGTTGCGACGAGTGTCCTGATCATCGAGGACGAGCCCTTGATTGCGATGGACATCGAGCAGATGGTCGAATCGCTCGGCCACACGGTGACCGGGGTTGCGCGCACCCATAAGGAAGCGATCGAGTTGTTCAACAAGCGCCGGCCGGGATTGGTGCTCGCCGACATCCAGCTTGCTGACGGAAGTTCGGGCATCGACGCGGTGAACGACATGCTGCGCTCGGCGAGTGTGCCGGTGATCTTCATCACAGCGTTTCCAGAGCGCCTTTTGACTGGCGAGCGGCCGGAACCTGCGTTCCTCGTCACCAAGCCTTTCCAGCCGGATATGGTCAAGGCGCTGGTCAGCCAGGTTCTGTTCTTCTCCGAACAGATGGAACAGGCAGCTTAGTTTCATTTGGCTCGGAACCGGCGCTGTCCGGGCGCCGTTCTCTCCTTGATGTCGGTTAGTTCTACGGGCGCCTCCCACCGGGGGGCGCTGGAGCGCAAAGATTATGGTCTTTGCAATTTTCATCGCCATGGTAGTGGTCGTGATACGGGGCTCGGGGGACAGACTGAAACGCTGACTCCCGGCCATTGTGGGGGAAGTTGAGCGGTGAAACCGTCCAAGTGGGGCTCGTGAACAACACGGATAAAAATGCGTCGCCTATGAAGGGTCACGAAAACGGTAGATTAAGCGGGGGCGGGGTTGAAAGCTCCCGGCGTTTTGCTTTTGCAATGCGCGCTCTGAGCCGGACACCGGTGTCGCTCAGCTACCAGAATCGCGACCTGATTTACGAATGGGTCGAAAATCTTCCCCACGGTATCGAATCGGTCGATGTGCTCGGCGCGACGGACGCCGAATTCCTCCCGCGATTGGCGGCCGAGCGGCTGCGTGCGGTCAAGCTTCATGTCATGGAAACCCGCGATCCGCAGCGGTTTGAGCTGCCGGTTAATCTGGCGGGTGAGGTGCGTTGGTTCGATATCTGGGTCGATCCCGATGTCGACGGCGACGGAGCGGCGTTGGGCGTGTATTCGACGGTGATCGATGTAACTGCCCAGAAACGCAAGGAAGTTCAGCTCAAAAACCTATTGCGCGAGGTCAGCCATCGCTCGCGCAATCTCCTGGCGATCGTGCTGTCGCTGGCCTCCCAGACGGCGCGGAGTGCTAACTCCATTCCGAGCTTTGTCGCATCGTTTTCCGGGCGCTTGCAGGCTATTGCCCGTGCGCAGGATCTGGTGACGGATCGCGACTGGCAGGGTGCCCTTTTGAGCGATCTGATCTCGCGGCAGATTGCACTGTTCCATCAGGATCATAGCTTGCCGGTCAGCGTGAAAGGGGATGATCTCGTGGTCTCTCCGAGCGCGGCGTTGTACGTGGGGCTGGCGATCCATGAGCTGGCGGCAAACGCTGTTCGGAACGGGCAGCTGCAGGCCCAAGGTGCTGATATCATTGTCGCTTTCAACCTCGATCCGAGGCCGGATGGGGGGCGAACGCTTGTGGTCAAATGGTCGGAAAAGCTTGGGGTTGGGTCGGTTTCCACTCCGGTCGAGCCGTTGACCCGCAAGTTCCTCGAGAGCGTCGTGCCGCTGGCCGTCGAAGGGTCGGGCACGCTCGATGTGACGCCGCTTGGCGTTCAGTACGTCCTTAATATCGACGGCAATCACATCACCTGAAATCGATAATGCCCTAAACGAGGAAAGGCCGGAAACCCTGAGGTTTCCGGCCTTTCTGAGGGCGAAGCGCTTGGGGGAAACGCGTTCGCTTGTCCCGTAAATGCGCTGCTGAAACAAAGGTTCCGGCAAAAAAACGCATTTCTCATAAAAAAAGAGGATCGCCGGGCAGCAATCCTCTTTAGGGTCAGGGCTTGGCTCGATGAAGGTAGGGGCGCCTTCATCGGCTGTTCGAATAACGCGGTTGAATTCAGTTCGTTCCATCTCGTGGAGCGATTTTTCGGCCTGGATATATCCTAGCACGATTTTGAGGGGCGGGGATAAGCGGGTTCTCTGAAATATATAAGTTAAATCAATGGCTTATATTTCGTTCGTCGAGCGGATTTGGCGAAGGCGGGTGTGTGCGGTCTCGCACAACCGTCAACATATGGCTCGAGATCGGAGAATGTGCGCGTGATCGACGGAGCCCTTCTGGAGTTGGCGACACCGATGTGCGCCACGCGGGGTGGGCATGCGACGAAAGTAGTTGGAAAGCGCAATCATCTCGTGCAAGAGTTGATGTTCTCTGAGGGGAGGACAGGCCATGACACACAGGTTGCGACATGCCGCAGAAGCCAATCGTTTTCGATGCTCCGACCCCCCAGCCACGCGCCAGTGATGCGGAGACACTCCGCAACGAGATCCTTGAAAAGCTGACATATGCTGTCGGCAAGGATCCTATCGTTGCCCGCAACACGGACTGGCTGACGGCCACTATCCTGACCGTCCGCGATCGCATCATCGATCAGTGGATGGAGTCGACGCGCGACACATGGCGCAATTCGCAAAAGCGCGTCTATTATCTCAGCCTCGAGTTCCTGATCGGGCGGCTGATGCGCGATGCGGTCTCCAATCTGGGGATGATGGAGACGGTGCGCGAAGCGCTCGCGTCCTTCAATGTCGATCTCGACATCCTGATCGAGCGCGAGCCCGATGCGGCGCTGGGTAACGGCGGCCTTGGTCGGCTCGCCGCATGTTTCCTTGAATCGATGTCCTCGGTGAAGGTGCCGGCCTATGGCTATGGCATCCGCTACGTCAACGGCATGTTCCGGCAGGAAATGAGCGATGGCTGGCAGGTGGAGCTGCCTGAAAACTGGTTGGCCCACGGCAATCCCTGGGAGTTCGAGCGGCGCGAGAGTGCGTATGAAATCGGGTTTGGCGGCTATGTCGAACCAATACAGCAACCCGATGGCAGCGTGCGGCAGGTTTGGCATCCGGCAGAGCACCTTCACGCCGTGGCGTATGACACGCCGGTGGTGGGATGGCGCGGTGCGAGGGTGAACACGCTGCGCTTGTGGAGCGCCCAGCCGATCGACCCCATTTTGCTCGACAGGTTCAATTCGGGCGACCATCTCGGTGCACTTGAAGAAAGCGGTAAGGCGTCGACGATTACGCGGGTGCTCTATCCTGCGGACTCGACCCCGGCCGGGCAGGAATTGCGGTTGCGGCAGGAGTTCTTTTTCTCCTCGGCGTCGTTACAGGACATCATCCGCCGGCACTTACAGCAATATGGCGATCTCGGCTCGCTGCCCGACAAGGTGGCGATCCAGCTCAACGACACGCATCCGGCCATTTCGATCGCCGAGATGATGCGTATTCTAATGGACGTGCAGGGGCTGGCCTGGGAACAGGCCTGGACGCTGACACGCAAGACGTTCTCTTACACCAACCACACGCTGTTGCCCGAGGCGCTGGAAACCTGGCCCGTGGCGCTGCTGGAGCGCCTTCTGCCGCGCCAGATGCAGATCGCCTACGCGATCAACGCGATGGTGCTGGAGGAAGCGCGCGAAAAGGGTATCGGGGACGACCGTATCGCGGCGATTTCGCTCATCGATGAAAATGGCGGACGGCGCCTGCGTATGGGGCAATTGGCCTTTGTCGGCTCGCATTCGGTTAATGGCGTTTCGGCGCTGCACACCGAATTGATGAAGCAGACCGTCTTTGCCGATCTGCACAAGCTCTACCCCGAGAGGATCAACAACAAGACCAATGGTGTGACGCCGCGGCGCTGGCTGATGCAGTGCAATCCCGCGCTGACGAAGCTGATCTCGGACCGCATCGGCCCAGAATTCCGCGATGATATCGAGCAGATCATCAAGCTCGATGCCCATGCCGAGGACAAGATTTTCCAGGACCAGTTTGCCGCCGTCAAACGGCAGAACAAGGTCGCGCTCGCGGCGCTGATCAAGGAGCGGATGGGGATTGCGGTTTCGCCCGACGCCCTGTTCGATATCCAGATCAAGCGTATCCACGAGTACAAGCGCCAGCTTCTCAACATCATGGAGGCGGTGGCGCAGTACAATATGATCCGCGCACACCCGGAAAAGCGCTGGGTGCCGAGGGTGAAGGTGTTCGCCGGCAAGGCCGCACCGAGCTATTGGAACGCGAAACTGATCATCAAGCTGATCAACGACGTTGCCAAGGTGGTCAATAATGACCCGGCGGTGCGCGGACTGCTCAAGATCGTGTTCCTGCCCAATTATAACGTGTCTCTGGCCGAAACCATCATTCCGGCTGCCGATCTCTCCGAGCAAATTTCGACGGCGGGGATGGAGGCGTCTGGCACTGGAAACATGAAGTTCGCGCTCAATGGCGCTGTGACCATCGGCACCATGGATGGCGCCAATGTGGAAATGCGCGAGCGACTGGGGCCTGAAAACATCGTCATCTTCGGGCTGACGGCTGATCAGGTGAACGAAATCCGCATCCAGCACCGCTCGCCGCGCGAAATGATCGAGGCCAGCCACCAATTGCGCGAAGTGATCGAGGCGATCAGCTCAGGCGTCTTTTCGCCTGATGATCGCAGCCGTTATCGCCAATTGATGGATGGGCTTTACGATCACGACTGGTTCATGGTGGCCCGCGATTTCGACGCCTATTGCAAGGCGCAGCGGGTCGTGGATGGCTATTGGGCTGACCGCAAGGTGTGGAACGCCATGGCCGTTCGCAACACCGCGCGCATGGCGTGGTTTTCGTCCGACCGAACGATCCGTGAGTATGCCGATGATATTTGGAGGGCCAGTCACACCTGATTTTACAGGAAAGACTGCGGGCCGCCGGAACCTGGCGGCCCCGCGCAAGTTCCATCGTGGGCACTGATGATCAACATCAGGGGGGAGTAGAAGACTTTGGCGAAAAAGCAGTCCGGCTGGCAGGCCGATCCGCAGACGATTTCCAGGATCGTGAGCGGTCAACACGATGATCCCTTCTCAGTTCTCGGTCTCCATCAATCCGGCAAGCAGTGGTTTGCGCGGGCGTACATTCCCTATGCCGAGACGCTGGAAGCGCTGACGCTGGATGGAAAATCCCTCGGCTCGCTGGAGCGGCGCGACGATGCCGGGTTCTTCGAAGGTGAAATCGCTCTGCCCTCCCGGCAGCCGATCCTTTATCGCGCGTCCAATTCGGGCGGCGGGTGGGAAGTGGTCGACCCCTATACGTTCGGGCCGGTTCTGGGGCCGATGGACGATTATTACATAGGTGAAGGCTCCCATCTGCGCCTGTTCGACAAGATGGGCGCGCATTTCATGACGTTCGAGGGCGTCGAAGGCACGCATTTCGCTGTTTGGGCACCCAATGCGCAGCGCGTGAGCGTGATCGGCTCGTTCAACGAATGGGACGGCCGTCGCCATCCGATGCGCAGGCGATCGGAAACCGGGATTTGGGAAATCTTCCTGCCCTATGTGAAGCCCGGCGCGCAGTATAAATACGAGATCATCGGCAAGGCGGGGAATTTGCTGCCGCTCAAGGCCGATCCTTATGCGCAGCAGGCCGAAATGCGGCCCAAGACGGCGTCGATCGTTGCCGATCCCACACCCTTCGACTGGACCGATCAAGCCTATATGGAGGCGCGCAAATCGCGCGACTATCGCCGCGAGCCGATGAGTGTTTACGAGGTGCATCTGGGCTCATGGCGCCGCCGGCCCGATGGTGGCTTCCTGTCCTATGATCAGCTGGCCGAACAGCTCGTGCCCTATGCCGCCGATATGGGATTTACCCATATCGAACTGATGCCGATCACCGAGCATCCCTATGATCCGAGCTGGGGCTATCAGCCGACCGGGCTTTATGCGCCGACGGCGCGGTTTGGCGATCCGGCCGGTTTTGCGCGGTTCGTCAACGCTGCGCATAATGCCGGGCTTGGGGTGATCCTCGACTGGGTGCCTGCGCATTTCCCGACCGACGAGCATGGGTTGGCCAAGTTCGACGGAACCGCGCTTTATGAGCATGCCGATCCGCGGCAGGGCTATCATCCGGACTGGAACACGGCGATCTACAATTTCGGGCGCAAGGAAGTGTCGAGTTTTCTCGTCAACAACGCGCTCTACTGGCTGGAAAAATTCCACCTCGACGGGCTGCGGGTCGATGCTGTCGCGTCGATGCTCTACCTCGATTATTCGCGCCAGCCGGGGCAGTGGGTGCCCAACCAGCATGGCGGCAACGAGAATATCGAGGCGATCGCGTTCTTGCAGCGCGTCAATGCCGAGACCTATGGACAGCATCCGGGTACGTTTACGGTGGCCGAGGAATCGACGAGCTGGCCCGGAGTGACAGCGCCGACCTATGCCAAGGGGCTGGGCTTCGGGTTCAAATGGAACATGGGGTTCATGAACGACACGCTGCGCTATATGCAGCGCGATCCCATTCATCGCCGGTATCACCATCACGATCTGACGTTCGGGCTGCTTTACGCCTTTTCGGAAAATTTCACCCTACCGCTCAGCCATGACGAAGTTGTGCATGGCAAGGGGTCGCTTCTGACCAAGATGGCGGGCGACGACTGGCAGAAGTTCGCCAATCTGCGGGCCTATTACGCCTTCATGTGGGGGTATCCGGGCAAGAAGCTGTTGTTCATGGGCCAGGAATTTGGGCAACGCGAAGAATGGAGCGAGGTCGGTGCGCTGGACTGGTGGCTGCTCGACGCGCCATCGCATGAAGGCCTGCGGCGGCTGATTTCCGATCTCAATACGGTCTATCGCGAACTGCCTGCCTTGCACGCGCGCGATTGCGAGCCCGAAGGGTTCGAGTGGATCATCGCCAGCGATCAGGCGAACTCGATCCTTGCGTGGATGCGCAAGGCGCCTGACGCGTCGCCGGTCGTCGTGATCACGAGCCTTACGCCGGTGCCGCGCGAGAAATATCGCCTGCCAATGCCTGCGGCGGGGCGGTGGATCGAGCGGATCAACACCGATGCGGGTTGGTATGCCGGATCGAACGCCGGCAATCAGGGTGTCATCACAGCGACGCCCGGCAACGAATATGGCTATCCGGCCACCGCCGAAATCGTTGTGCCGCCCTTAGCGACGCTTATCCTGCAATTTGAGCCTGATTGATGACTGGACTGAAACAAAAACGATAACCGCGTCGCAACCGGCCAGAGAACGTCCGGAGCGATGGTCAAAAGGAGAGGAACATGGTCGACAACAAGACCCCAGCGCCACTGGCGCGTGATGCCATGGCCTATGTGCTGGCGGGCGGCCGCGGGACGCGGTTGATGGAGCTGACCGATCGGCGCGCCAAGCCGGCCGTCTATTTCGGCGGCAAGTCTCGCATCATCGATTTTGCGCTGTCGAACGCGCTCAATTCGGGCATTCGCCGCATATCGGTGGCGACGCAATATCAAGCGCATTCGATGATTCGGCATCTGCAGCGCGGGTGGAACTTCCTGCGCACCGAGCGGAACGAGAGCTTCGACATTCTGCCGGCCAGCCAGCGGGTGGCGGAGGACATGTGGTATGCCGGGACCGCAGATGCGGTCTATCAGAACATCGATATCATCGAGGATTACAACACCAAGTACATCGTGGTGCTGGCCGGCGACCATGTCTACAAGATGGACTACGAGATCATGCTGCGCCAGCATGTGGACACCGGGGCCGATGTGACGGTGGGGTGTCTAGAGGTGCCCAGCAAGGAGGCTTCGGCATTCGGTGTGATGCATGTGGACGGCCGCGACAAGATCGTCGAGTTCATGGAAAAGCCCAAGGATCCGCCCTCGATCCCCGACAAGCCGGGGATTTCGCTGGCGTCGATGGGGATCTATGTCTTCGAGACCAAGTTCCTGATGGACCAGTTGCGGCGCGATGCGGCGACGGAAGGATCGAGCCGGGATTTCGGCAAGGATATCATTCCTCATATCGTCAATAACGGTAACGCCTGGGCGCACCGGTTTCCGCGCTCCTGCGTGCGGTCGGAGAACGAAGACGTCTCCTATTGGCGCGACGTGGGGACGATCGATGCGTATTGGGAGGCCAATGTCGATTTGACCGACGTGACGCCGCAGCTCGATCTCTATGATCGCGAGTGGCCGATCTGGACGCATGCGGAAATCACGCCGCCGGCCAAGTTCGTGCACGATATCGACGGGCGGCGGGGGCAGGCGATTTCGTCGCTGGTTTCGGGCGACTGCATCGTTTCGGGCGCGCAGTTGCGGCGGACATTGCTGTTTACCGGGGTGCGGGTGAATTCCTATTCGGAGCTCAATGAGGCGGTGATATTGCCGCGCTGCGCGATCGGTCGCGGGGTGCGGCTGAACAAGGTGGTGGTCGATGCGCGGGTGGATATTCCCGATGGGCTGGTTGTCGGGGAGGACCCGGAATTCGATGAGAAGTGGTTCCGCCGTTCGCCCAATGGGGTGACGCTGATTACGCAGCCGATGATCAACAGATATCTCGCCAATCGATGATGGACGTTCTCTCAGTCGCTTCCGAAGTCTATCCCCTGATCAAGACGGGCGGGCTGGCCGATGTGGCCGGCGCGCTGCCGGGCGCGTTGGCGAGTCAGGACGTTTCGATGCGGACGCTGGTGCCCGGGTATCCGCAGGTGATCGGGGCGATCAAGAAGGGGCGCAGTGTTGCCCAGTTCGCCGATCTGTTTGGTGGGCCGGCCGAGCTGATCGCGGCGCGGGTGGGGGATCTCGACCTCATCGTTCTCGATGCCAAGCATCTGTTCGATCGGGCGGGGGGCATTTATGTCGATGCGACCGGAAAAGATTGGGAGGACAATTGGCAGCGGTTCGCGGCGCTCTCCTGGGTGGCAGCGGAACTGGCCAAGGGGCTGGTTGCGGGCTATCGACCCGAGATCGTCCACGCCCATGACTGGCAGGCTGCGATGGCGGCCGCCTATGTGGCGTTCGGGCGCGACGAGACGACCAAGGTGGTGGTGACCATCCACAACATCGCGTTTCAGGGTGCGTATCCGGCGGATATATTTCCACATCTGCGTCTGCCGCCCGATGCGTTTGCGATGAGTGGGGTGGAGTATTATGGCGGGGTCGGGTTTTTGAAAGCCGGGCTGCAGTGCGCGCATGCGATCACGACCGTCAGCCCGACCTATGCGCGGGAAATCCGGACCCCGGCGTTCGGGATGGGACTCGAGGGGCTGCTCAACGAGCGGAGCCACGATCTCTACGGCATTTTGAACGGCATCGACGACGGGGCGTGGAATCCGCAGTCGGATCCCGATCTGGCGGCTAATTTTGCGGCGGCGAATACGCGCAAGCGTGAGGTCAATCGCGTGGCGCTGGCCGATCGGTTCGGGCTCGAGGAGGATGGCAGTCCGCTGTTTGGCATCGTCTCGCGCCTGACGTGGCAGAAGGGCATCGATATCGTTGCCGAGAACGTCCATTGGCTGGTGTCGCTCGGTGCGCGGCTGGCGGTGCTGGGGTCGGGCGATCCCGACCTCGAAATCGCCATGGAGGAAGCGGCGGCGCGGTTCCCGGGGCGTGTGGGGTTCATCAAGGGCTATGACGAGGGGCTTTCGCATCTGGTGCAGGGCGGGGCCGACGTTGTTCTGGTGCCGTCGCGGTTCGAACCGTGCGGGCTAACCCAGCTTTATGCTCTGCGCTACGGGGCGATCCCGCTGGTCAGCCGTGTGGGTGGGCTGGCCGATACCATAATCGATGCCAATGAGGCGGCGATCGAGGCGGGCGTGGCGACAGGGGTGCAGTTTTCCCCGGTCGACGGCCCTAATCTCGGTGAGGCGATCTCGCGCACCGTGTCGCTTTATCAGCGGCCCGATATCTGGGCGCGGATGCAGCGCAAGGGCATGAAGACCGATGTGTCCTGGACCAACAGCGCGCGGAAATATGCAGCGCTTTATGGGGCGTTGTTGAATCGATGACGGGGCTCGGAGCAAAATTGCGCCGGTGGGCGTTGGGATGCACCGAGGCTGGACCCCGGGACTAAATCCTGGGGTAATCCAGGAATAAGATTGCAAGTTTGAGGACTTTACCCGTGATCAAGACAATTGCCACCACGCCATACAGCGACCAGAAGCCCGGGACATCGGGCTTGCGCAAGCGGGTGACGCATTTTCAGCAGACCAATTACGTCGAAAATTTCATCCAGGCGCTGTTCGACAGTCTGCCGGACAAGGACGGCGAGACGCTGGTGATCGGCGGGGATGGGCGGTTTTTCAACGACACCGTCATCCAGATCGCCATCCGCATGGCGGCAGCGAACGGGTTCGGCAAGGTGATCGTGGGGCAGGGCGGCGTTCTCTCGACGCCCGGGGCTTCGCACATCATCAGGCACTATAATGCGTCTGGCGGCATCGTGCTTTCGGCCAGCCACAATCCTGGCGGACCGGATGGTGATTTCGGCATCAAGTATAATGGGACCAATGGCGGTCCGGCGGCGGAAAAGATAACCGACGCGGTTTATGCGCGTTCCAAGGAAATCACCCAGTACAAGACCGTCGATACGCCCGATATCGACCTGTCGACGATTGGCGTCGAGACGGTGGCCGGCATGTCAGTCGAGATCATCGATCCGGTGGCCGATTATGCGGCGCTGATGGAAACGCTTTTCGATTTCGATGCGATTGCCGCGATGTTTGCATCGGGGTTCCGGATGCAGTTCGATGCGATGCATGCGGTGACGGGGCCCTATGCCAAGGCAATTATCGAGGGCCGGCTGGGTGCGCCCGCGGGCACGGTTATCAATGCCGTGCCGCTGCCCGATTTCGGCGGCGGTCATCCCGATCCCAATCTCGTTCATGCCAAGGATCTCTATGATCTCTTGATGGGCGCCGATGCGCCAGATTTCGGCGCTGCATCTGACGGCGATGGCGATCGCAATCTGATCATCGGGCGCAACCGGTTCGTAACGCCGTCGGATTCGCTGGCGCTGCTGGCGGCCAATGCGCATCTCGCACCTGGCTATTCGCGCGGGATTGCCGGCATTGCGCGGTCGATGCCGACCAGTGCGGCCGCCGACCGCGTGGCCGAAAAGCTCGGCATCGAGATGCACGAAACGCCGACAGGCTGGAAATTTTTCGGCAATCTGCTCGATGCGGGCCGGGTTACCATCTGCGGTGAGGAAAGCGCGGGCACGGGGTCGGACCATGTGCGCGAGAAGGACGGGGTCTGGGCGGTGCTGCTCTGGCTCAATATCCTCGCCGTTCGCAAGCAGAGCGTAGATGAGATCGTGCGCGAGCATTGGGCCACATATGGCCGCAATTACTATTCGCGCCACGACTATGAAGAGGTCGATGCCGAGGCTGCAAACCGGCTGATGGCCGACCTTCGGGCCAAGCTGCCCGAGCTGAAGGCCAATGGGCTTGCCGGGCGTCAAATCGTTCTGGCCGATGATTTTGCCTATTCGGATCCTGTCGATGGATCGCAGACCAATGGGCAGGGCATCCGCATCGGGTTTGCCGATGGCTCACGGATCGTTTTCAGGCTTTCGGGGACGGGGACGGTGGGGGCTACGCTTCGCGTTTATATCGAGCGTTACGAGCCCGCCGACGGGGATCACGACCGCGAAACGCAGGAGGCGCTGTCAGACCTCATTGTGCTGGCCGATGAGGTTGCGGAGATCAAGGCCCGAACGGGTCGCGACGTGCCCACGGTCATCACTTGAGGCCAACGGGCCCTACCGTGAAGCTGGGGGCGACGCTGGCTGCGGATGGCGTCAGCTTCGGCGTCTATTCGGAAACCGCCGAAAAAATCTGGGTTTGTTTTTTCGACGATGCCGACCGGGAAACCGATCGGATCGCGCTTGGGCGCGACGGCCATGTCTGGTCGGCGCAAATTGCGGGGCTATCTGCGGGCGCGCGGTATGGATTGCGGGCCGATGGTCGGTATGACCCCAAGCAGGGGTATTATTTCGATCCCAACAAGCTTTTGGTCGACCCGTACGCGCGACGGATCGATCGGCAATTCGTTTTGCATCCGGAGTTGTGTCTGGCGCGCCCGGAGGCGGTCGATACGGCCCTCTATGTGCCCAAGGCGATCGTGCCGGGTCGTCCCGATCCGGTGGCGCGGCCAAAGGACGATGCCCGGCGACCGGCGCTGATTTACGAGCTCAACGTCCGCGCCCATACGATGCGCCACCCGGCAGTGTCGCCGCCTCTGCGGGGGACGCTGAAGGCGCTGACGACGCCCGAGGTGATCGACCATATCGTGTCGCTTGGTGTGGATGTGGTCGAGCTCATGCCAGTGGCCGCCTGGATCGATGACCGGCATCTCCCGGCGCTCGGGCTGACCAATGGCTGGGGCTATAACCCCATCACCTATTTTGCGCCCGATCCGCGGCTGGCGCCGAACGGTCCCGACGATGTGCGCGACATGATCGCCGTCTATCGGCGCGCCGGCATCAGGGTGGTCGTCGATGTGGTCTATAACCATACCGGCGAAAGCGACATCCTGGGGCCGGTGATCTCGATGAAGGGGCTGGATGCGCGCACCTATTATCGCCATGTCGAGGTCAACGGGGAGATGCGGCTGGTCAACGACGCGGGGACCGGCAATACACTGCAATGCGATCACCCGGTCGTGCAGGCTCTTGTCATCGACAGCTTGCGCCATTGGGTGACCGAATTCGGCGTGGCCGGCTTTCGCTTCGATCTCGCGACCGTTCTGGGGCGCACGGCGGAGGGGTATCGGCACGATGCCGAGATGCTCAGCCTTATTCGCAATGACGACGTGCTCAAATCCTGCCTTTTGATCGCCGAACCGTGGGATCCGGGGCCCGGGGGCTATCATGTGGGCGGATTTGGTGATCCGTTTTTCGAATGGAATGACCGCTATCGGGACGATGTGCGCCAGTTCTGGCGCGGCGATCATTATATGCTCGGCGCATTGGCGACGCGGTTGGCCGGTTCGGCGGACAAATTAGATCATGATGGGCGAAAGCCTTCGGCGAGCGTCAACTTTCTTGCTGCCCATGACGGGTTTACGCTGGCCGATCTGGTGGCGTTTGCCGACAAGCACAACGAGGCCAATGGCGAGAACAATCGCGATGGGCACGGGGCGAATTATTCGTGGAATTGCGGGATCGAGGGCGCAACGCGCGATCCTGCGGTTCTCGAGGCGCGGAACCGTGACGTCAGGGCGCTGCTGGCGACGCTGTTCGTCTCGCATGGCTCACCCATGATTACGGCGGGGGACGAAATCGGGCGCAGCCAGGGCGGTAACAACAACGCCTATGCCCAGGACAATAATCTGACGCATCTCGACTGGGACGCTGCGGACCTCGACCTTTCGGCATTCGTTTCAGACCTCGCAGCGCTCCGGCGCGGCCATCCCGCCTTTCGCTCCGATAAATTTCTCTCCGGCAAGATGGGGGAAAAATTCAAGGACGTGATGTGGCTGACGCCGGACGGCGCGGAGTTGGGGCCGGGTGATTGGGGGATACCGGACGCATCGGTCTTGGGCATGTTCCTGCACGAAGCGGGTGAAATTCTTCTCGTGTGGTTCAACCGGCTATTCGAAGAGTGCGTCGTGACGCTGCCCTCCGAGCATGGCCTGACATTCGATATCGTTCTCGCTTCCAGCGGAGGCGCGCGCCTGGATGAACGTTCCTCGCAAGCGGTTCTGCCGGCGCGAAGCGTCGTCATCCTAGGCTGTGTGTCGGGATAACTTGCCGCGCTTGTTCCTGCAGCGGCGGGATGACGGCATGTTAATTGTTGGAACGATCGGGGACGGGGGCGGTTAACCATCCGTAACCCCGGCGAGTTTTTGAGCCCTTTACGCGCTCCGTGTTTTTCTCTCGTCAACAAAGAATGCCTTGCGTTGGTGACACAGGTCGCCAGCGCGATAGGTGCTTTTCGTCTTTTAAGCCTTTGAAAATAAATAATAAAAACTGAAACTTATTTTGAAACGGGCTCGTTTCTGTCTCCGGTCGCACAGATGACCGACGGCGTCTCATCCTGGGATGCCTTCAAAAGGAGACTAAAAATGAAAAATCTTGCCAAGACCCTTCTCGCCGGTGTTGCCGGTGCCGCTCTCTTGACCTCGGCTGCCATTGCGCAGGATTCCGAAAATACCAGCATTCTCGACAGCGTCGGTTCGACCGTTGAAGGCACAGTAGACGCCGTCGATGACGTGACCAGCGATGTCACGAACGACCTTGGCGTGAACGACACTGTCGACGACGTCACCACTGATCTGGGCGTCAGCGACACGATCGATGACGTGACCAACAGCGTAACCGGTGGCGATGTCGATGCAGTCGACGACGTAACGGGTGGCGATGTGACCGGTGGCGATGCTTCGGTTGGCGATATCGGCACGTTCTCCGACCTGGTTGGCGCCATCGAAGCGGGCAATTTCGACGTTTCGGACCTGTCCGACGTGTCTGAGGTTTCCATCGTCGATGTGAGCGAAGCGTTCAACGATTTTGACGCCACAGCGTTCAACGAAGTCCTTTCGGGCAACAGCACGAATATCTCGGACCTCCAGAACGAGATCAGCGGCAATTCGGCCCTGAGCAACGCGCTTTCGGGCAACAACATCGATATCTCCGATGTCGTGGCGCTCGATAACCACAATGATGGCTCGATCACCATCTATACCGAGAGCAATGACTAATCGGCATTGCTAACTGAAATGATTGGCGCGGTGCCCAGTGCACCGCGCCTTTTTTGTGAAGAGAATTTGAGATGAAACGCAGAGTGACCGGTATTTTCGTTGCGGCCCTGGTTCTGGCGAGCCCCGTCGTGGCGCAGCGCATCGAACTCGATGGCAGCAGCGCGAACGGCTTGAGGATTGGGCCGAGCGACACCACCATCGAGAGGGCGATGGAGGGGGGCGCGACTGTCGATATCGGGGATGATGGCATCGCCGTCGATGCGGGCGGGTCAGTGCGGCTTGGCGTCGATGAGCGTTCGGAAACCGTTGGGGGCGGGATTTCGCTCGGCGGGGGCGGTGCCGAGGAGGCGGCGTCCAGTTCGCCACGATCGGCGCCCGAGGGGGCGAGTTCAGGCACGACGGACGATGTCACGGCTGAGCCCGATGCAGCGGAATTGCATGCGCCCCTGTCGCAGATGCGCTTGCCCAGCGATCCTGCGGAGGCTGCAGACTGTCTTGAGGCCGATGTCTTTGCCCAGCATCGCGATGCGTTCATGGAGGCCGAAATGCCTGAGGCGTCAGTCTATATCCGGCGCGTCGATGTTTCGGTGTGCGGGTACGAGCCCTCGCGGGAGCTGATGACGTATCTCAATACGATGCCGGACATTCGCGCAGGATTGGAGCAGATGCTGATCGATCCCGAGCAGATCGTTTCGGCGGGATGGACCGATGATGCGGGCTTGTTGATCTACACCATCGATCCAGCTGCGATCCCCTAGTTCAAGAGGCTATCTGCCGCCACCGTCTCGTAGCCCAGAATTTCGGCCACGGGCGCACAGGTGACGTGGCCGTTGGCGATGTTGAGGCCGTTTCGGAGGTGGATGTCGTCACGCAGGGCCTGTTTCCAGCCCTTGTTGGCGAGGGCCAGGGTGAAGGGCAGGGTTGCGTTGTTGAGCGCGTAGGTCGAGGTGCGGGCGACGCCGCCGGGCATGTTGGCGACGCAGTAGTGGACGATGCCGTCGACCGTATAGGTTGGGTCGGCGTGGGTGGTGGGGCGTGAGGTTTCAAAGCAACCGCCCTGATCGATGGCGACGTCGACGAGTACGGCACCGGGCTGCATCGTTGCGAGCATGTCGCGGCTGACGAGTTTGGGGGCCGCGGCGCCGGGGACGAGGACCGCACCGATTACGAGGTCGGCGTCGGCGATGGCCGAGGCGACGGCGGCGCGGTTGGAATAGAGGACTTTTGCCGAAGCGCCGAAATGGGTCGAAAGGCGCTCGAGGGTGGTCGAACTTTTATCGAGAATTGTGACGTCGGCCTGCATGCCGACAGCCATCTGCGCCGCGTTGAAGCCAACGACACCGCCGCCGAGGACGAGGACTTTGGCCGGGTGAACGCCGGGGACGCCGCCAAGGAGAACACCGCGTCCGCCATGGGATTTTTCGAGCGCTGTGGCGCCGGCCTGGATCGACATGCGGCCGGCGACCTGGCTCATGGGTTTTAGAAGGGGCAAGGCGCCAGTGGCGTCGGTGACGGTCTCATAGGCGATGCAGACGGCGCCGGATTTGACGAGATCGGCGGTCTGGTCGGGGTCGGGGGCGAGGTGGAGATAGGTGAAAAGGACGTGGTCGGCGGTGAGCATGGCACGCTCGGCGGCCTGGGGCTCCTTGACCTTGACGATCATTTCGGCCCGGCTAAAAACCGTCGCAGCGTCGGGGGCGATCGTCGCGCCTGCACTTTCGTAGGCGGCGTCGCTGGCACCGATGCCGGCTCCGGCCCTCGCTTCGATGATGATCTCATGGCCTGCAGCGGCGAGTTCCGCGACGCTTTCGGGGGTCAGGCCGACCCGATATTCATGGTTCTTGATTTCTCTCGGTACACCGATGCGCATGTTTTCTCCTCCCGTTCAGACTGGAAATTCTAGGGCATAGCGGGCACACGCAGGTTGCAGAATTGGATCGTTCATGTGCAGCATGTGCAATGGCATTGCGTAAGTGGAGGAACTGACACAATGAACCTGCCGATGGACGATATCGATCGCAAGATATTGCGCGCCATTCAGCGTGACTCAGCGCGGTCGATGCAGGATCTCGGGGACCTTGTGGGGCTGTCGGCATCGGCGTGCCATCGCCGTCTCAAGTCGCTTGAAGAAAAGGGCTATATCGCCGGATATCGAGCGATGCTCGACCGGGTGCGGCTGGGCCTTTCGATGCAGTTTTTCATCGAGGTTTCGCTGGTGAGCCAGAGCGACACGACGCTCGAAGCATTCGAGAAGGCGGTGAAGACCATCCCCGAGGTGTTGGAGTGTCATCTCATGGCGGGGCAGTCCGACTATATATTGCGGGTGGTGTGCGAGGACGCGACGGCGTTCGAGCGGTTGCATCGCGATCTCGTGGCGCGGCTGCCGGGAATCGCGCGGGTGCATTCAAACATGTCTATCCGCGAGGTGAAGTCGTTCGGTGGCCTGCCCGTATAAGCGGCAAATTTTGGCAAATATGCGAGATCAAAATAGGCGTTCAGCCTAGAGTTTGAGCATCGTCGCGCTCGTGCTCAATTGCTGGCATTTTTTACTTTACAGTCAAAATGCCAAAGGCTTTGATCGCCCATGGGCACAACCAAGGGGTAACTCCATCATGCTTTTCCGCAGACTGTTGACGCTGGCTGCCGGCTCTCTCGTTTTGGGCGCAGGGCTCGCGTCCCCGCTCGTGGCGCAGGATCTGACGCCGGTTCGTTTCACGCTCGATTGGCGTATCGAAGGGCCGGCCGCCGGCTTCATGCTGGCCGAGGCCAATGGCTATTTCGAAGAGGAAGGTCTCGATGTGACCTTCGACGTCGGCAATGGGTCGGTGGAAGTCATTCCGCGCGTTGCGACCGGCGCATATGACATGGGGTTCGGTGACATCAATTCGCTGATCAAGTTCCTCGATGAAGATGTCGATCAGCCGATCAAGGCGATCATGATGGTCTATGAGACCCCGACATTTTCGGTCGTCGGTCGCCGGTCGCTGGGCGTGACTGAAGACCCGGCATCGCTCGAAGGCAAGACGCTCGGCGCGCCGCCACCGGATGGCGCATTCGCGCAGTGGCCGGCCTTCGTCGAGGCCTCGGGCATCGACACCACCGACATCACCATCGAATCCATCGGTTTCCCGGTGCGTGAGCCGATGCTGGCGCAGGGCGATGTGGATACCGTGTTCGGGTTTGCGTTTTCGGTCATCCTCAACCTCAAGGCTCAGGGCGTGGCGGATGACGACATCGTGCCGATCATGATGGCCGATCACGGTCTGGCGCTTTACGGCAATTCGATCATGGTCAACACCGACTTTGCCGAGGCCAATCCCGAGGTCGTCGAGGGCATGCTCCGCGCCCTGACCAAGGGGTTTGCGGACGCTGTTGCCGATCCGGCAGCGGGCGCTGCCGCCGTGGTTGCCGCCAACGATATTCTCGATGTCGCTATTGAGACCGAGCGGCTGGAAATGGCCAATGCGATGAACATCAACACGTCCTACGTTCAGGAGAACGGGTTCGGTGGCGTCGATATGAATCGTCTCGATGCGGCTATCGAGCAGTTGGGGACTTCGATCGGGATTTCTTCGGACATTTCCGCAGCAGATGTTTTCGACGACAGCTTCCTGCCGCCGGCTGAAGAGCGGATGCTGCAGTAGGGCTGGTTCGGGTCCGGGATCGGGGCTTTTGGCGTTCGATCCCGGGGCCGACACTGAGGTTGAATCCCGGGTATGGATCCGGGATGACTTGCTGGGTGGGGTGGTGCTGGTCGGCGCTCTCCACCTTGTCGGGTTTGGCCGGTCGATCGGTTGCAAGGGGAAGATATGACAAAGCCACTCGTGGCCATCGATCAGGTGGATATGCGCTATGGCGGGCCGGATGGGACGCTGGCGGTTGCCGGGCTCAACATGGTTGTCGAGAAGGGCGAGTTTGCCGCCGTGGTCGGGCCGTCGGGCTGCGGGAAGTCCACGCTCATGAAGTTGGTTACGGGATTGCACATTCCGCAATCGGGTCTTGTGACCGTGGCCGGGACACATGTGACCAAGCCCGTATCGATTGTCGGCATGGCGTTTCAGAACCCCACGATGCTGCCCTGGCGCACGACGCTGGATAACATTCTGCTTCCGCTCGAGATCGTCGAGCGGCATCGGCACAGGTTGCGCAGGCATAAGGCGGAATATGTGGCCAAGGCCGAAGCGCTGCTCGATACCGTGGGGCTCAAGGGCTTTGGATCGAAATTTCCCTGGCAATTGTCGGGCGGGATGCAGCAACGCGCCAATCTCTGCCGCGCGCTTATTCACGAACCGGAACTGTTGATGCTCGACGAGCCCTTCGGTGCGCTCGATGCGTTTACGCGTGAGGAGTTGTGGCAGGTCATTCGTGATCTGCATGCGGCGCAAGGGGTCACCATTGTCCTCGTGACGCACGATCTGCGCGAGGCTGCGTTTCTGGCGGACACGATCCATGTCATGAGTGCGCGTCCGGGACGGGTCTTGAACGTCCACAGGGTGCCGTTTGCGCGGCCCCGGCAACTCGAGTTGATGTATGAGCCGGCGTTTAACGACCTCGTCCATTCGCTCCGCGCCGAGATCGCCGATGCGAGGGCCGTGGCATGACCGATAGTCCAGCACCTACTGTAGCCGTTTCGACGCCAATAGCGCGCAAGCCAATCAACTGGCTGCCGTTCATGCCTTGGATCTATACGATCGCGCTGTTTGCGATCTGGGAATTGGGGGTTCAACTTTCGGGCCTGCCGCACACCATCCTGCCGGCGCCGTCGCGCGTGTTTCAGGCGATCATCCAGTATTGGCCGGCGATCCAGCGGCACTCCATCCAGACGCTTTATACCACCTCGCTGGGGTTCATCCTTGCGGTTGTCGGGGGGCTGGCCCTTGGGCTGCTGGTCGGATGGTCGCGGACGATTTATGCGGGGCTGTACCCGATCATGGTCGGGTTCAATGCCATTCCGAAGGTGGCGCTGGTTCCCATTCTGGTGATCTGGTTCGGGATCGGGACAGTGCCGGCGGTGCTGACGGCATTTTTAATCGCGTTCTTTCCCATCGTGGTGAACGTTGCGACGGGGCTGGCGACGATCGAGCCCGAGACTGAAGACGTGCTGCGAGCGCTCGGGGCCAAGAAGATGGACATCATGCTCAAGGTGGGGATTCCGCGCTCGATGCCGTATTTCTTCGGGTCGCTGAAGGTCGCGATTACGCTGGCGTTCGTCGGATCGGTTATTTCCGAGACGGTGGCTGCCAATTCGGGGCTGGGCTACATGATGAGCGCGGCGCAGAGCCAGTTCAACGTGCCGCTGGTTTTTGCGGGACTGGTGATGCTCGCGGTGGAGGGCATCGTTATGTATGCGCTGATGGCGTGGATCGAAAAGCGGACCACGGGCTGGGCGCATCGGTCGACGACGATGGCGGGTTGAAATAGCGGGCCCATTGTCGGAGCCAGGAAGCGCGCATCGTCTTTATCTCGTAGAACGGGAGACAAACGATGACCATCACGATCACAGCATTCGAAGCGTCGCCGGACCAGGGGCGCGGATTGGCGCGCGACATGCGGGTGCGCTGGGCGCTGGAGGAAGCGGGGCTGGCGTATCGGGTCGAACTGGTCTCTTTTGCGCAGATGAAGCAGGCGCCCTATTTGAGGCAACAGCCATTCGGGCAGATCCCCGTGTATCGCGAGGACGATCTGACCCTGTTCGAGACGGGCGCCATCGTCTTTCACATCGCTCAGCATCATGGTGCGTTGCTGCCCGCGGCGCCGGACGCGCGGGCGCGTGCTATCACCTGGATGTTTGCGGCGCTCAATACTGTGGAGCCACCGATCATAGAGCGGGAGCAGGCCCATTTTACCGTCGGTAGCAGGCCGTGGTTTTCCGAACTTACGGCCGTGATGGATGAGAGGGCGCGGGTGCGGCTCGCGCAACTATCCGATCATCTGGGGGATGGGGCGTGGCTGGACGGGGATTTCAGTGCCGCAGATCTTTTGATGGTGCTGGTGCTGCGGCGCATCGAGGGCGACGGGATCCTGGAGGCGTTCCCAAATCTCATTGCCTATGTGGCGCGAGGGGAATCGCGGCCGGCGTACCAACGGGCCTATGCCGCGCAGGAGAAGGTTTATACCGATAGGGTCAGCCAAGATTTGCGCGGGTGACAGCTAGCGGTCGCCGATGAGGATCGAGGCGCCGAGGACGCCGAGCAGCACGAGGCCGAGGCCGAAGATCATGACGAGGTTGGCGTTGTGCACCCAGCCGATCGGTGCAAAGCGGCCGAGCCAGATGGGGTGATAGATCGCCACGCCGAAACCGGACCAGCTTCCGGCGAATGCCGAATAAAGGCGTTCGCGCCAGCCGGCCTTCGGCATCAGGCCCTTGATCGCTGCAACGAGGATCATCAAGCCAGCGACGGGGATCAGGAACGTCTGGAGCACGATCGGCCTCCGGTTGAACGCTGTTTATGTACGCCTCTGCAGTGCGTTCGGCGAGAGCCAAGAATGTCGCATCAGCTGCGCTTTTGCGTCAGTGCCATGCCCGCGATGATGAGGGCGACGCCCAAAAGGTTGAGGACGAGATTGTCGGTGTTACCGCGCAGCGTGTCGAAGAGAACGCCGAAGATCATCTGGCCGCCGATGACCAGCATGGCGGTGTTGATCGCGCCGATGCGGGCAATGAGCCAACTGCCCGATGCGACGAAAATCACCCCGATGGTGCCGCCGAGATAGGCGTACCAAGGGGCGTCGAGCGCGCCCTGGGGCCAGAGACCGCCAAGGATCAGGCCGAGGACGGTGAGGAGCGCAAAGCCGACGATGTGGTTCCAGAACGAGGCTATGAGCGCTGTGGTCGAGAGCGCGAGGCGGCCATTGAGCTGGCGCGAGAGCGAGACGAGGATGCCGGCGAGGAGGGCGTAGAGGATGGCGAGGGTCATGGCTCTACCCGTTCGCAAAAATGATGATGAGCGATCCGGCAAAGATCAGCGCCACGGCGCCGAAATCGCGGATCTTGGGGATGCGTTGGGGCAGGCCGAAAAGGCCCCATCGGTCGGCGGCGAGCGAGAACAGCACCTGACCGGCGAGGCCGAGGGCCAGCGTGCCGGAGAGGGCGAGGGCCGAATTGACGGTAATCGAGGTCAGCATGACTGTTATCGCGCCCGAGACGCCGCCGAGATAGGCCCAGAGGGGGGCTGCGGGTTTTGGAGCGGTTTCGCCCGGCGCGGTACGCAGGCGCATGAGCGCAAGAAAGGCGATGGCGGCGATGGTGCCGGTGCCATGGGCCACCCATGACGAATACATCGCGCCGCCATGGAAGGCGACGAGACCGTTGAAATCGACCATCAGCGTCAGGAGGCCGCCGCTGCCGAAGGCGAGGAAGATATGAAGAGGAGAAGGACGGGTCTGGGCGCGTGACATTGCGAATCGATTCAGAAGTTTAGCGGCGTCGCGTTCATCTGGTACGCCAAGTGCGACGGTGTCGCTACACCCTGGCGTATGTGGTCGGTTGCGCTGCGATAAATCGCGTGGCCATATGGGGCGAGGAGAACGCGTTATGTCCCAATCGCATCAAACCGTCGGCGGTGGCCCCAAGAAGGTGCTCTACACGCTTCAGACCGTTGCCCGCATGGGCGTGGGCAAGGCGGCCAAGGCACTCACCGCCAAGAATACGTGCAAGGCCTGCGCCTATGGCATGGGCGGGCAGATGGGCGGGATGACCAATGAGTTGGGCGAGTTTCCATCGGTCTGCAACAAATCGGTGCAGGCGCAATCGACCGACATTCAGCCCGCGATCCCGCATGCGATTTTCGAGCATCCGATTGCCGAATTGAAGGAACTGACGGGCAAGGAGATGGAGCATCTGGGGCGGCTCGGCGATCCGATCTACAAGCCGGCCGGCGCGGATCGCTGTCGCGTTGTGGATTGGGACTGGGCGCTCGATCATGCAGCGGAGCGTATGTTGGCGACGACGCCGGACCGGAGTTTCTTTTATTCCTCGGGGCGGTCGTCGAACGAGGCGGGGTTCATCTTCCAGCTTCTGGCGCGGGTTTTCGGGACCAACAACGTCAACAATTGCTCTTATTATTGCCATCAGGCGACGAGCGAGGGGCTGGCGACGACCATCGGCAAGGGGACGGCGACGGTCGAATTGGCGGACCTCAAGGGTGCCGATCTGATCTTCGTGATCGGGGCCAATCCATCGTCCAATCACCCGCGTTTCATTCACATGCTCAAGCATTGCCGCGATCAGGGTGGCGATGTGATCGTTATCAATCCGGCCAAGGAGCCGGGGCTGGTGAAATTTGCCGTGCCGAAATCGCCCACCTCCATGCTCAAGGGCGGGGATGAGATCGCATCGGATTATCTGCAGCCGCGCATCGGAGCCGATATTGCGCTGATGAAGGGGATCGCCAAGGCGGTTCTGGAGATGGGTGCCGAGGACGCCGCGTTTATCGGTGCGCATGCGAGCGGGTTTGACGATTATCGGGCCGATGTCGAGGTGCTGTCCTGGGAGGCCATTGAGGCGGCGACGGGGTGTTCGCGCGGTGAAATCGAGCGTGTGGCGCGGCGGTATGCGGACGCAAGGAATGTAGTTTTTGCCTGGGGCATGGGCATGACGCACCATGTCCATGGGGTGGAGAACGTCGAATCCATCGCCAATCTGGCGCTACTGCGCGGCATGATCGGGCGGCCCAATGCGGGGCTTTTGCCGTTGCGCGGGCATTCCAACGTACAGGGGATCGGGACGATCGGGGTCAAGCCGATGCTGGCCGAGGACGTCATGGCGGAAATGGAGCGCCATTTCGGGATCAGCCTGAGCCGGGACAAGGGCATGGACACTATGGCGTGCCTGCACGCGGCGCATCGGGGCGAGATCGATGCCGCGGTGATCATGGGCGGCAACCTTTATGGCGCTTCGCCGGATACGGCATGGGCGCGGGTGGCGCTCGACAGGATCGGGTTCAAGCTGTTTTTGACTACGACGCTCAATCTGGGGCACGTGCATGGGCATGATGACAGCGATAGCCTCATCCTGCCGGTGACCGCGCGGGACGAGGAGTGGGAGCCGACGACGCAGGAATCCATGTTCAATTTCGTGCGCCTGTCGGATGGCGGCATCGAGCGGCTTGGCAATGTGCGGCCCGAGAGCGTCATCCTCTCCGATCTTGCGACGCGGCTGATGCCCGGCGGGCCGATCGATTTTCAGGCGTTCAAGAAACATGCCGAGGTGCGGAAGGCTATCGCGGAGATCGTGCCGGGATTGGAGAAGCTGGCCGATATCGATGTGGCCAAGCGCGAGTTCCATATTTCCAACCGGGTGATGCACGAGCCGACATTCAGCACCGACAATGGGCGCGGGCATTTCCGGGTGTTTCCGCTGCCCGAGATGGCGCGGGCGCCGGAGGGCAGGAAGGCCCTGACGCTGGCGACGATCCGCTCGGAGGGGCAGTTCAACACTATCGTTTATGAAGAGACCGATGGGTATCGCAACAAGGCGCCGCGCTGGTCGGTGCTGCTCAACGGCAAGGACATGGACGAGATGGGCATCGCCGAGGGTGCGTCCATCGACATCGCATCGGCGCAAGGGGTGATGCGGGGGCTGAAAGCCATGGCGTTCGACGTCCCGCGCGGGTCGGCGCTGGCCTATTATCCCGAGGCCAATGTGCTGGTGGGGACGGAGATCGATCCGCGGTCGAAGACGCCGGCGTTCAAGTCCGTGCCGGTTTGGATTGAGACCTAATCCATGGGGTAGGCCACATAGGCGAAGTGTTGGCTGTCGGGGGACCATGAGTTGACGTTGATGGTGCCCTGGCCGCCGAAAAAGGCGGTGATGTCGGATTGGTCGCTACCGTCGGGGCGCATGCGGCGGAGAATGACGGATTTGTCCGCGGGGTGACCGAGGGTGTTTTCGGGGTAGCTGATAAAGACGATCCATTCGCCATCGGGCGAGGGATGGGGGAACCAGTTGACGCGGGCGTCAGTGGTTAGCTGTTCGATATTGGTGCCGTCCGGGTGCATGCGGAAAATCTGGGCGTGGCCTGGGGTTTTTGCGGCGCGTTCAGAGTTGAAATAGATCCACTGTCCGTCGGGGGAGAATTCGGGGCCGTCATTGGGCTTGTCGATGTCGGACAGGCGCGTGTCGGGGCCACCGGCCGATGGAATTGTGAAAATGTTGATGCGGCGGGGCTCGTCGCCTTCGATGGCGACGAAGGACAGGGTCTGGCCGTCAGGGGAGATGCCGTGGAGGTAGTAGCGGAAGAAGCCCTCGTGATCGTTGGAAACTTTTCGCGGCTCGCCGCCTGAGATCGGGACCGCATAGAGGTGGCCGTCGCCATTGCTCATGTAGATCGTCTGGCCGTCAGGCGAGAGGACGTGATCGTTGTTGAGGCGGCGGATGGAGCCGGTGTCGATCTGTTCGGGCTTTGCGCTGCCGTCGGCGGGGATGCGCCAGAGTTCGCCGCCGGCGTTAAAGATCAGCCATTGGCCGTCGGGCGTCCAGTTCGGGGCTTCGATGACCTGGTCCGCGATCAGGACTGTGGTCTCATTGGAGCCGTCATGGGCGATTGTGCGCAGTTCAGCGCGCTGGCCGGGGCGCAGGGGGCGGTCGCCGGGCGCGAAAAATTCGGAGAGCGAGAGCGGCGTGTGCGGTCGAGCAGAAATGGCGGCACCTTTGGTGGAGTGATTTGGTAGGGGCAGTTTGGCATTGATGTGCGAAGACTGGAAGACGCGGCGGCCGTAGGCGCTCGGGGGCTTGGGCTTATGGCGCATCTTGGGGTGGGGATTGTTGGGGGGCATGCCGTCGCTCTTGCCGCCCCATTGCACCTCGGCGCTGCTTGGCCTACATACGGCGCCAACGTTTTTTCCGTAAGAATTCCAAGAGGCACCCGCTTTATGGCGCGTCAATTCATCTATCATATGCACGGCATGTCGAAGGCCTATTCCGGCGGCAAGAAGGTGCTCGACAACGTCAATATCTCGTTTTACCCCGACGCCAAGATCGGCATTTTGGGCCCGAACGGTGCGGGTAAATCGACGCTTCTGAAGATCATGGCGGGGATCGATACCGAGTTTACGGGCGAGGCTTGGGCCGCCGATGGGGCGACTGTCGGGTATCTGCCGCAGGAGCCCAAGCTTGACGAACAGCTCGACGTCAAGGGCAACGTCATGATTGGGGTCAAGGAAAAGCAGGCCGTCCTCGATCGCTACAATGAGCTGATGATGGACTATTCCGACGAGACGGCGGACGAGGCCTCCAAGCTTCAGGACAGGATCGACGCTGAAGACCTTTGGGACCTCGATTCCAAGGTCGAGATGGCGATGGACGCGCTGCGGTGCCCACCGGGCGATTCCGGCGTGACCGCGCTTTCGGGGGGTGAAAAGCGCCGTGTGGCACTGTGCCAGTTGCTGCTGGCGCAGCCCGACCTGCTGCTGCTTGACGAGCCGACCAACCATCTGGACGCCGAAACCACAGCCTGGCTGGAAAAGCATTTGCGCGAATATCCGGGCGCTGTCCTCATCATCACCCACGATCGCTACTTCCTCGACAATGTGACGGGGTGGATTTTGGAGCTCGATCGTGGCCGGTCGATCCCTTACGAGGGGAACTATACGGCCTATCTGACTGCCAAGGCCAAGCGCATGGCGCAGGAAAAGAGCGAAGATCAGGCACGGTCCAAGGTGCTCGAGCGCGAAAAGGAATGGCTGGGCCAGTCGCCGCAGGCGCGCCAGACCAAGTCCAAGGCACGTATCCGGGCCTATGACGAACTCTACAAGGTCAACGAGTCGCGGACGCAGTCCAATACGGCGCAGATCATCATTCCGCCCGGCGAACGGCTGGGCCAGAACGTCATCGATATCGAGGGCGTATCCAAGGGCTATGGCGACCGACTGTTGATCGAGGATCTGTCGTTCAAGCTGCCTCCCGGCGGCATTGTGGGCGTCATCGGGCCGAACGGCGCGGGTAAATCGACGCTGTTCAAGATGCTGACGGGGCAGGAACAGCCCGACAGTGGTTCGGTCACAGTGGGCGAGAGCGTGCATCTCGGCTATGTCGACCAGAGCCGCGACAGCCTCGATCCCAAAAAGTCTGTCTGGGAGGAAATCTCGGGCGGCAACGACATCATCAAGCTGGGCAAGCGCGAAGTGAATTCACGCGCTTACACATCGTCGTTCAATTTCAAGGGTGGCGATCAGCAGCAGCCGGTGGGCACGCTTTCCGGCGGGCAACGCAACCGGGTGCATCTGGCCAAGATGCTGAAATCGGGCGCGAACGTTCTGCTGCTCGACGAACCGACCAACGATCTGGACACCGAAACGCTTGCGGCACTGGAAGAGGCGCTGGAAGAATTCGCCGGTTGCGCCGTTATCATCTCGCACGATCGCATGTTCCTCGATCGCCTCGCGACGCACATGCTGGCGTTTGAAGGCGACAGCCATGTTGAATGGTTCGAGGGCAACTTCCAGGACTATGAGGCCGACAAGGTGCGGCGTCTGGGGCCGGATGCAGTCAATCCCAAGCGGGTGAGCTATAAGCCGCTGACGCGGTAGGGCTGGGGCTGTTAGTGGGCTCGGGCTCTCGATCCCGGGAATAAATCCCGGGATGACTGGGGTAGGTTACGCGACTGTTAGACAAATCAATTGTGAATGTGGGTCGGGGGTGTATCCCCGGCCCATATTTTTTGCGCTAGGATCGTTTCATGACCGAGCCTTTTTCTCTCGAAATCGACAACGCGACCTTTACCGGGCTTGAGGCCGGGGAGGGGATTCCGGTGGTGTTTTTGCATGCGGGGGTGTGCGACAGCCGGATGTGGGAGAGCCAGATCGAAGCGGTGGCCAGCGCGGGGTTTTGGGGCGTCGCCTATGACCGGCGGGGGTTTGGGGAGACTCATTCGCCCGATGAGGGGTTTTCGCATCTCGAGGATTTAGAAGCCGTGCTCGATGGGCTGGGCATCCATGCGGCCATCGTCGTAGGGGCGTCGATGGGCGGCGCGCTGGCGATCGATTTTACCTTGGCGAACCCTGAGCGGGTGGCCGGGCTGGTGCTGATGGGGACGTCGATTTCGGGGGCGAAGGCGCCGTATCTGCCGCCCGAGATCATGACGATCGTGCATGCCATGGAGGCGGTTGAGGACGCCGGGGACGCTGATGCCATCAATGCCGTGGACGCGCATGCGTGGCTCGATGGGCCATTGTCCGACAGCGGGCGGGTGGGCGATCCGGTGCGAGCGCTGTTTAAGGCTATGAACGGCAATATCCTGCGCAAGCCCAAGCTGACGCGCGAGGAGCCGGCGGAGGCGGCCCATGACGAGGTGGGAACCATCGATACGCCGGCGCTTCTGGTGGCTGGTGATCTCGATTTTCCCCATATCGTCAATCGGCACGACGATCTCTCCGAGGAAATGGAGAACGCCTTTGCCGTGGTGATCGAAGGCACGGCCCATCTGCCCAATATGGAGCGGCCGGACCTGTTCAATCCACTGCTCGTCGAATTTCTGGCGACGTTGACCGGCGAAGGCAACGCTGAGTGATGGATGCCATCACAAACTGTGGCTGGCGCTGACGCCTGTCGGCCCTTACAGTTTGAATTCAGACTTCTCGCTCAAGGTATTCCCATGACATCGATCGAAGGCGCTCCCGCAGCCAAAGGCGTGCGGTCACCACGGCCTGCGGACGGGGACAATGTGCGGCTCGGGGTCATTGCGGCACTGACGACCTATACGCTTTGGGGCGTGCTCCCGATCTTTTTCAAGCTGCTGGAAAATGTCGATCCGGTGGGGGTGGTGGCCAATCGCATCCTCTGCTCGCTGGTGTTCGTGGCGCTGATCCTTGCGATGCGGCGGCAGTTTGGCGAGGTGCGGGTGGCGCTGCGGGATCGGCGGACGGTTCTGGCCATGTGCGCGTCAGCGGTGCTGATTGCGGTCAATTGGCTGATTTTCGTCTGGGCGGTGGGCAATGAGCTCGTTCTGGAAGTGAGCTTTGGCTATTTCATCAATCCGCTGGTGAGCGTGGCGATCGGCATGTTGCTGTTGGGCGAGAAGCTGTCGCGGACGCAGGCAATTGCCATCGGCGTGGCGCTGATCGCCATCGTGATCCAGGCGGTGGGCGTGGGGAGCATGCCCTGGGTATCGCTGGCGCTGGCATTCAGCTTTGCGTTCTATGGCTATGTGCGTAAGACGGTGAATGTGGGGTCGGCAGCGGGGCTCGGAATCGAGACCGCGGTGCTGGTGCCGCTGAGTGCTGCCTATATCCTCTATCTGCTGCTGGGGCCGCAGCCGGACTTTTACGCTGATCCGATGACGACGCTGTTTCTGGTGATGACGGGGCCGTTTACGGCGGTGCCGCTGGTGATGTTTGCGTTTGCGGCGCGGCAGTTGCGGCTGTCGACGATCGGGATGTTTCAGTACATCGCGCCGTCGCTGCAGTTTTTGACGGCGGTGGTGCTGTTTGGGGAAGAACTGACGCCGGCGCGGCTGCTGAGCTTTTTCCTGATTTGGGTGTCGCTGGGGATATTTTCGTATGGGCTGTTCAGGGCGCGGGGGCAGGGGCCGAAGCCGGCTTAGGGTACTTGATATTCAGGTGATGGCGGCCTGCGAACGGCGAACCTACGCTCGGTTCCGGTTCTCGAACACCACCGTTCTCGACTCGCCCTGACCTGAATTCAAGCACCCTACTGTGTGTGCAAATCGCTCTGCAGATTGGCGTTGCCGACTGCTTTGACGATGGCGCCGATCTGGCGGAAGAGGGCGTCGTAGGGGGAGCCGGAGCGCCAGACGAGGCGGAGGAGGCGGGCGGCGCCGGGCGCGCTCAGGGCGTGGAGGGCGATGCGCTGGTTGTGGGCTTCACGGCGCAAGCTGATGGCGGGCAAGAGGGTGACGCCGTAGCCGTTGGCGACGAGCTCCAGAATGGTGGTGAGCGAGGTGGCGGCGAAAGTCCGGCCTTGCAGATCGGGTTTTAGGGCGCAGGCATCGACCATCTGGTCGCGCAGGCAATGGCCTTCTTCGAGCAGCAGGAATTGTTCACGCGGCAGGTCGGGGAGGCTGACCGGCTCGGTGATCGTCGTGCCCTTCTGGGTGGCGAGGACGAAGGGGTCGGCAAAGAGCGGGGTCGAGGTAAGGTTGGGCTGATCGATATCGGTGGCGATGAGGGCGAGGTCGATATTGCCATCGGTCAGCGCTGCGGTGAGGCGCTCGGTCTTGCCTTCGCTGACGGAGAAATGGGTGGCAGGGAGCGCGTCCTTGAGGGCGGGCAGGATGTCGGGGAGCAGGTAGGGCGCGACGGTTGGGATGAAGCCGAAGCGCAGTGGGCGCGAGGGGTGGCCGGCGGACATGTCTGCGAAGGTTTCAAGATCGCTGGCGGCGTTGAGGACGCGGCCGGCGTGGGTCAGGAAATCGCGCCCGAACGGAGTGAGGCGGACCGATTTGCCGAGGCGGTCGAAGATGGGGGCCTTGCAGCGGTCTTCGAGCGCTTTGACCTGCTGGGAAAGGGCGGGCTGGGTGACGTGGCAGCGTTCGGCGGCGCGGCCGAAATGGCCCTCTTCGGCGATGATCTGGGCGTAGTGGAGCTGGCGGAGGGTGATGGTGTGCATCGGGCGGCCTCGGGGTGCGGTTGCTGGCGCTGCCGTACACTAATGGTAAGCAAAACTTATCACAATGGTCAGAATTATCAATTTGCATGATCGGCGGGCAGGGTGTAGGGACGGTCATCAGTTTAGAATCGATACAAACTAGGAGGCCTCATGTCCGATAAGCCGACAATGACGACGACCGCGGGAGCACCGGTTCCCGACAACCAGAATTCGATCACCGCAGGTCCGCGCGGTCCTGTGTTGATGCAGGATTACCAGCTGATCGAAAAGCTGGCGCACCAGAACCGCGAGCGGATTCCTGAGCGCGTGGTGCATGCCAAGGGCTGGGGTGCTCATGGTACGCTCAAGATCACTGGCGATATCTCGAAATATACGCGCGCCAAGGCGCTGCAGCCGGGTTCGGAAACGCCGTTGATCCTGCGGTTTTCGACCGTTGCGGGCGAACTGGGCGCGGCCGATGCCGAGCGCGACGTGCGCGGGTTTTCGATCAAGTTCTATACCGAAGAGGGTAATTGGGACCTTGTTGGCAACAACACGCCCGTGTTCTTCGTGCGCGATCCGCTGAAGTTTCCGGACTTCATCCATACCCAGAAGCGTCATCCGCGGACCAATCTGCGCTCGGCGACGGCGATGTGGGATTTCTGGTCGCTTTCGCCCGAAAGCCTGCACCAGGTGACGATCCTGATGAGCGATCGCGGGCTGCCCGTGGCGCCGATGTTCATGAACGGCTACGGCTCGCACACCTATTCGTTCTGGAACGATGCGGGCGAGCGGTTCTGGGTGAAGTTCCACTTCAAGACCCAGCAGGGCCACAAGCACTACACCAACGAAGAAGCCGAAAAGGTCATCGGTTCGACCCGCGAGAGCTATCAGGAAGAGCTGTTCGGGGCGATCGAAGAGGGCCGGTTCCCGCGCTGGACCGTTCAGGTGCAGATCATGCCGGAAGCCGATGCGGAAAAGACCGAATACAACCCGTTCGACCTCACTAAGGTGTGGCCGCATGGCGAGTATCCGCCGATCGACATCGGTGTCCTGGAATTGAACCGCAACGCCGACAACTACTTCGCGGAAATCGAGCAGGTGGCGTTCTCGCCCTCCAACATCGTGCCGGGCATCGGCCATTCGCCTGACAAGATGCTGCAGGCGCGCGTATTCTCTTATGCGGATGCGCACCGGTATCGTCTGGGCACCCATTACGAGTCGCTTCCGGTCAACGCGCCGAAATGCCCGGTGCATCACTATCATCGCGACGGGCAGATGAACGTCTATGGTGGGATCAAGACGGGCAACCCGGACGCCTATTACGAGCCCAACAGCGTCAATGGCCCGGTCGAAGACCGCACGAAGCTCGAGCCGCCGCTCAAGATTTCGGGCGATGCGGACCGGTACAACCACCGTATCGGCAATGACGATTTCGGTCAGCCGCGTGCGCTGTTCAACCTGTTCGACGACGGGCAGAAAAAGCGCCTGTTCGCCAATATCGCAGCGGCTATGGATGGCGTGCCCGACGAGATCATCGAGCGCCAGTGCAAGCTGTTCGATCAGATCCATCCCGATTACGGCCAGGGCGTTCGCAATGCGATCGCGGCCGGCAAGCAGGAGCGTCCGGCAGCGATATCTGCTGCGGAATAAATCCTGACGCATCAAATGGTAAGGGCCCGGCGTTGAATGCCGGGCCCTTTTTGTTTGTGGAAAGTTCCATTTGATTAAAATGCGATCCACTGAATTCAGCGGGCTGAAAATCTCCCTGAGGCAGGGTGCATCTGTCATGCGGCATTGGCCGGGGAGACAGATATGAACGAAGCGCGTGAAAACCTCAGAGCGTTCGCCAATTTCAAGGTTTTGAATGGCGAGTCGGATGCCGTCGAGCGCGATCATCTGATCCGCAATCTGGCGCAATTGTTCTCCTATGTGTCGGATCGTTGCGACGACGAGCAAGTGGCGCAATATGACGAGGTGTTGTGCCAGTTAGCCGACATCGTCGAGACGGAGGCGCGGGCGCATGTCGCCAAGCTTTTGGCCCCGCTGGAGCGGGCGCCGGGTTCGGTGGTTCTGCGGTTGGCCCATGACGTGATCGAAGTCGCGGCGCCCCTGCTGGAATTTTCCAGCGTTCTGTCCGACGACGATCTGATTGAAATTGCCGAGCACGAGACCGAGGCCCATCGCGTGGCGATTGCCAGCCGCAAGGGGCTGACCCCGCGCGTGGGAGAGGCGATTGCTGCGTTTGGGCAGGAGCCTTCAGTCACACGGCTTTTGCGCAATGGGCAGGCCCAGCTCAGTCGCAAGGCGATCGAAAAGATCGCTGAAGTGGCACAGCAGAACGAGGCCCTGTCGCACGCGCTGCGCAGCCGCGGCGATATCGACTGGCAGGAAATTCGGGCGGAAGTGTCTGCCGTTGGCGCGCGGGCGCTCGAGAGCTTGGGGCTTTTGACGCGTAGCGACGGGCAGGTGACGGCCTCGCGGGTGCAAGCCGTCGTTTATAACCGGATCAAGAACGAGGCGGGCTTTTCCGCGCAGGAATGGAAGCTCGCCTGGAACCAGGTGAAAGCGCTGGCTGATCGCCGCCGGTTCGACCTCAAGGCGCTGCACAGGTTTACCCGGTTCGGCTATGGGCATCACACGGCGGCGGGGCTGACCATGCTGCTCGAAGTGCGACCGGAAATCGTCGTCAAATGGCTGGCGATGCAGGATTATGTGGCGTTCACCGTCGCAGCGCGGGCCATCGGACTGGATGCGGAATTATTCGAATCGGTGGTGAGCGTTTTGCCGTGGCGCGATATGCCGAGCCGGCAGGATGTCGAAAACGTCCGCAAGCGCTTCGAGGCCTTGAGCGAAGAGGAAGCTTCAGGCATTTTCGAATTGTGGCGGTCGCACTCATTCCGTCGCAGGACGGCGGAAGAGGCTGTAGCGTAAGGCTCGCGGCTGTGAGCCCTCGGGTCGAGCCCGAGGGTGACGGTTGGGGGTGGGATGGCGCTCAGGGCGGACACCCCGGTCGCTCATACGCTTGACATCGTAGATATAAAGATATCTTTATGTCCCTGAATTGAGGGCGATGTATTCGCCCCATCGGGGAAGAGTTGCCGTGTCCAAATCGCACGACATCGTTGGGATTCTCAAGGCTGCAGGCGAGAGCACGCGGCTGCGGATTCTTGCGTTGCTGGCGCATGGCGAATTGAGCGTCAAGGATTTGACCGAGATCCTGGGGCAGAGCCAGCCGCGCATTTCCCGGCATTTGAAGCTTCTCGTGGACGCCGGGTTGGTGACGCGGCACGCCGAGGGAGCTTGGGCGTATTTTCGGCTCAACCGGCATGGCACGAGTGGGTCGTTATGCGACTGGATCGTGGAGCACTGCGATCGCGAGGGTCGGGAACTGGCCGGCGATCACGCTCGTCTCGATGGGCTGCGGACGCTGCAGCGGGAGCGGGCAGCGGATTATTTTGCGACCATTGCGGAGAGTTGGGATCGGCTGCGGAGCCTTCACATTCCCGAGGCTGCGGTTGAAAGCGCCATCGTCTCTGCGGTGGGGCAGGACCGGGTGGCCCGCTTTCTCGATCTGGGGACCGGCACGGGGCGCATGCTCGAATTGCTCGCCGAGCGCTACGATCATGGCATCGGTGTCGACACCAGTCGCGAGATGCTGGCCGTGGCCCGTGCCAAGCTCGATGCCGGGGCTATCTCCCATGCGCAGGTGCGATTGGGCGACATCTCGGAATTGACCGATTATGCCGGCAGCGCGGACCTCGTGATGCTGCATCAGGTGCTGCATTATTTCGATGATCCGGGCGTGGCGCTGATGCATGTGGCAGCGTGCCTGTCGTCGGCCGGGCGCGTGCTGGTTGTCGATTTTGCACCGCATGATCACGAGTTTCTGAGGGAAGAGCAGGCGCATCGGCGGCTTGGGCTTTCCGATGAGCAGATGGCGCTGTGGGCGGATGCCGCCGGGCTGGTCATCGCGGACACCAAACGTTTTCCACCCACTGCGCCCGACGGGCTGACGGTGTGTCTATGGTCGCTTGGCCGACCCAATCTGTAAGAGGACTATTTATCGTGGGACCAATCAGGGGCGAAAACAGACCCAGCCGCCAGCCGGATGCCGTGCGGCCCGACATCAAGGTCAGTTTCGAATTTTTCCCGCCCAAGACCGACGCGATGGAGGAGCGTTTCTGGGACAGCCTGTCGCGTCTGGCGCCACTCGGCCCGCGCTTTGTTTCCGTGACCTATGGCGCTGGCGGTTCGACGCGTGAGCGCACGTTGCGCATGGTTTCGCGGATTACCAATGAGACGGGCGTGCCGGCAGCGGCGCATTTGACCTGTGTCGGGGCGACGCGGGACGAGGTGGACGCCGTGGTGCGCGGTTATGCCGAAGCGGGGGTCAACCGGATCGTGGCGCTGCGGGGCGATCCGCCGGAGGGTGTGGGGCAGCCTTTTACACCCCATCCCGATGGGTACAGGAACGCTGCCGACCTCGTGGCGGGTATTCGCAAGCTTGGGGATTTCGATATTTCGGTGGCGGCGTATCCGGAAAAGCACCCGCAGAGCCCCGATTGGGATGCAGAGATCGATAATTTAAAGCGCAAGCTCGATGCAGGGGCGGATCGGGCGATTACGCAAATGTTTTTCGAGAACGCCGATTACTGGCGGTTCGTGGAGCGCGCACGCAAGGCCGGCGTGGAAGCGCCGATCGTGCCGGGTGTGCAGCCGATCCACAGCTTCAAGCAGATTGCCGGGTTTGCCGGGCGGTGCGGGGCGTCGATCCCGCAATGGCTGGCGGATCGGTTCGAGGGGCTGGAGGACGATCCCGAGACGCATGCGCTGGTGGCGGCGGCGGTTGCTGCCGAGCAAGTGACGGAGTTGCTGGATTCAGGTGTAACGGAGTTTCATTTCTATACGCTGAACCGGTCCAATCTGGTGCTGGCGTTGGCAAGGTTGTTGGGGATAAGGCCCTAACGGCAGTTGTTGGGCTCGTACTGCGTAGAGCCTTGCGTCGAGCCCGAGGGTGGCGGTCGGGGTCAGCTCATCCAGTTGCCGCCATCGACGTTGTAGGTTTGGGCGACGATGTAGTCGGCGGCGGGGGAGGCGAGGAAGACGGCCATGCCGGTGAGGTCTTCGGCGGTGCCCATGCGGCCGAAGGGAACGGCGGCGGCGACCTGGTGCTTTTTTTCTCCGAGTGCGAGGTTTTCGTGTCGGGCGAAAAGGGAGTCCACGTGGTCCCAGTGCTCGCCATCGACGACGCCGGGGGCGATGGCGTTGACGTTGATGCCGTGCTTGATGAGGTCGAGCCCGGCTGATTGGGTGAGGCTGATGACGGCGGCTTTGGTGGAACAATAGACGCCGACAAGCGCTTCGCCGCGGCGGCCGGCCTGGCTGGCCATGTTGATGATCTTGCCGCCCTTGCCCCGGGCGATCATGGTTTTGGCAACCGCCTGTAGTGTGAACAGGGTGCCGGCGACGTTGACGGCGTAGAGGCGATCAAAGCTCTGGCGCGTAATGTCGACGATCGGCGCGAGATCGAACAGGGCGGCGTTGTTTATGAGGATGTCGATGCCACCATTGGCGTCTACCTCGGTGACGGCGGCTTCGATCGAGGACTGGTCGGCGACATCGATTCTGACGGCGCTGGCGGACGGACCGAGATCGGCGGCAGCGCGGCGGGCGGCGTCGAGGTCGATGTCGGCGATGGTGACGTGGGCGCCTTCGGCAATGTAGGCCCTTGCGAAGGCGAGGCCAATGCCGCGTGCAGCGCCGGTGATGAGCGCGCGTTTACCCTCAAGCTGGTTCATTTTGTGCCTCCCTATGTGAGCATTCGCCCATCGATAGGGCAAATGCTTGCGCAGGGATTCGCATTTTGCAATGAAAATCGCGGGTGGGGCGCGAAATATTCACGCGGCGTTCACCAAACTACTGCCATTTTCAAAGGCGAAGACGGTGTTGTGCGGGGGCGCAATGGCGGCAAGGTCTGACAGGAAGTAGCGCGATGTTCTCAAAACCAATCGCTTCGGGTGCCATGCTTGTGGTGATCCTTGGTGCCGTCGGCGTCGCCGCCGTGCAGCAGGGCACCGATGTCGAGCAGGTGGGGATTACGCAGGTTCAGACCGCGAGCCCTACGCGCACGCCGGTTGCTTCGCCGTCGCCAGCTGAACGCGCAGCGGGTGCGCCCAATCGCGTCGTCGATACAGCTGGCTTCCCGGTCGTGCCGGAGCGGCCCGCTGAAGAGGAATTGACGACGGGTCCCGTCGTGACCGTCAATGGGCGCCCGCTGGGTGCATCGGGGACGAATGCCACGACAGCAGCGGATGATGAAGCCCAAACGCCAGCTCCAACGCCGCGCACCCAGGATCAGGCGCCGCGCGACAGCGCGCCCGATGTTCAGGTTGCTGTGACCGAACCTCCGCGTCCATTGCCGCGCCCTGAAGGGCTTTCGGCGGCGCCGCGTAGCGACGCCATCGATTACGATGCGATTGCAGCGGCGGCCGGTGGGCAGACTTCTACAGGTGTGCTGCAGCCGCCGGCGCAGCAGCAATCGGTGATTACGCTGCCGCAACAGCAGCAGCCGGTGATTACGACACCGCTGCCGCAGCAATCGGCAACTGTGGTTCCGCAACAGCCAGCGGCGATGACACCGCCCGCGCCCGTGCCGGGTGCCGACGGGCTTTTGCGCGATCCCAATCGGGACGAACTGGTGGGCGTGGTTGGTCCGAGTGGCCAGATCATCTGGGTTTATGAAGAACAATTGCGCGAGACCGAGCGTAGCCGCGTCACGTTCCAGAACAATCAGCCGCAGCCCCAGCAGACCAATCCGTTTGGTTTTGTCTATGATTAGGTCGCAAAGCGCTGATAAGGTAGCCCGATAGAAGTCGGAATCGCTGCCAAGGCGCCGGTCCCGACATGATGGTGCGGTTCGCCCCGGGGCGGTCCCTGATGCGGCGGGCGCATAATCGAAGATGTCTCTCTGGCAGAAAATCGCAGCGTTTCTCGGTTCGTTTTCCGAGGGCACCGGCCTTGCGGGCGGGCTTGCGAGTATATTCGACGTCGATAACTGGCTTCCCGGCGGTCGTGACGCCGCCTTCACGATGTCGATCGTGGCGCTTTCGGCCAAGATGGCCGTTGCCGATGGCGTGGTGAGCCGGCGCGAGGTCAAGACCTTTCACAAACTCGTCGATATTCCCGAAGGTGCGGACAAGCATCTGGATAATTTTTTCGCGCTTGCGCAGCAGGATACGGCGGGTTTCGACACTTATGCGCGAAAAGTGCGCAGGCTGTTCGCCGATAGTCCGGCGACGCTGGAGCACGTGCTCGACGCGCTGTTCGAAATCGCGACGGCCGACGGGATCGTGCATGGGGACGAGATGGCCTACCTTGAGGCCGTCAGCGAAATCTTCGGGTTCGATGCCGTACGGTTCGAGCAGATTGCCAGCCAGCACGTGCTTTTGCCGACGGGTAATCGCGATCCCTATGCGGTGTTGGGGCTGGCGCCGGACGTCACCGACGAGGAATTGCGGCGGTCGTATCGGCGGCTGGTGGCCGAGCATCATCCAGACCGGATGGTCGCCAAGGGCGTGCCGGAGGAATTGATGGGGCTGGCTTCGGCCAAGATGGCGTCGATCAACACTGCTTATCGCGAGATATCGCAGGCGCGGGGACGCATTCCGGCCCTCGCCTCAAGCGAAGCGACTTGACCGGAAGGGACCGGCGACCCCATATCAGCGCGTCACCAGTTGACCGGGCGGCCGCTGCGCTTTTTTAAAGCGTGGAGGAAAGTCCGGGCTCCATGAGAACACGGTGCCGGGTAACGCCCGGCGGGGGCGACCCCAGGGAAAGTGCCACAGAAAGCAAACCGCCCCGGTTCGCCGGGGTAAGGGTGAAAGGGTGCGGTAAGAGCGCACCGGGCTGCCGGTAACGGACGCCGCACGGTAAACCCCACCGGGAGCAAAACCGAATAGGGACGATGGGAGTTTCGGCTCCAGCCGAGTTCTCTCGGCCGGTCGTCCGGGTTGGTTGCAGGAGGGTCCTGGTAACAGGGCTCCCAGATGAATGGTCGCCAAGAGGGTTTTCCCTCGAACAGAACCCGGCTTACAGGTCAACTGGTGATTTGACCTTTCGCGCACGCAGGGTTTGCCGCAAGGCCGCCTCACCCGTCGCTTTGCGCCGACGTCACCGCCAAAGAGAGAGGTGAATGAGCCACCAATCGGTTTGGGAAACAAAATCTTAAAGACTGGCGTGCAATGTGACGGGTGAGTCGGGCTATCTGCTTGGGCTCTGTGTCTTTTCCGGCGTCTGCCGGGTCCCTGCGCGAGTATTTTTAAGTCCATGGGCGAGCCGCAATCACCACATGAATCGGTGCTGTTGGCCGAGGTGCTCGACGCTTTGGCGCCATTGGATGGTGCCGTGGTCGTCGATGGTACGTTCGGGGCCGGCGGATATTCGCGGGCGATCGCCGAGCGCGGGGCAATTGTGATCGGGATCGATCGCGATCCGACGGTGCAGCCGTTTGTCGACGCGTTGGCGGCGGACTTTCCTGAGCGGTTTTCGTTTGTTGCCAGCCCATTTTCCGAACTCGATATCGCCATTGGCGAGCGGCATGTCGATGCCGTGGTGCTCGATATCGGGGTGAGTTCGATGCAACTCGACCAGGCGGAGCGCGGGTTTTCCTTCATGCGCGCCGGGCCGCTCGACATGCGGATGAGCCGGGATGGCGAGAGCGCCGCCGATCTGGTCAATGGCTTGAGCGAAACCGATCTGGGCAACCTGATTTTTGCATTCGGCGAAGAGCGCGCATCGCGCCGGATCGCCAAGGCGATCGTCGCCGGTCGCGCTGAGGCGCAGATTACCGATACGCTTGAACTGGCGCGGATCATCGAAAAGGCAGTGGGGCGCAAGCCCGGTGGGCCGCATCCCGCGACGCGGACGTTTCAGGCGCTGCGGATTGCGGTAAATGGCGAGTTCGATGAACTGGTCAGGGCGCTGTTTGCTGCCGAGAAGATATTGCCAGAGGGCGGGCGTCTTGCGGTCGTGACCTTCCATTCGCTGGAAGACCGGATCGTCAAACGCTTTTTCGATGAGAGCAAGACGTCGCCGACCCCGTCACGCCATCTGCCACAGCAGGCGAAGGTCGAGGCGCATTGGTCACCGGTGCGCAAATCGGTCAAGGCCGGGTCTGCCGAGACGGGGCGCAACCCCAGGGCCCGTTCGGCCACGTTGCGCAGCGGCATCCGCACAGGTGTTGTCGCGCGTGAGTTTCAGACGGCCGGGTTGGGCGTGCCGGGCTTTCGGAGGGGCGCCGCATGAGCCGCTTTCTTCATCGTCTCAATCTGTTGCTGGCGGCGCTGTCGGTTTTTGCCGTGGTGGCTGTCTATTCGCAAAAGCATTTTGCCGAACTTACCGCCGAGGAAATCACCGGTATCGAGCGGGTGATCGCCAAGCAGCAGGCCGACCTCTCCATTCTCAAGGCCGACTGGGCCTACCTCAACCAGCCGACCCAGATTCAGCCGATCATCGAACGCCACAACGATCTGTTGAACCTTCAGGTGGCCGCTGCCGCCCAGTTCGGACAATTTGGCGATCTGCCCATGCGCCCGGAGCAGCGGCTCGACACGGATGCACTGAACTCGCTGTTTGAAACCATCGAAGCGGGCGATGATCCGCTCGGGTCACTATTGGAGGGCCTCCTGTGAGCGCGATTAACCCCAACAACGATACGATCTCGCTCGACGGAACGCGCAAGGCGCGCGGCAATCTCACCGGCGCGCGCATTCGCTGGGCAATGGTGTTCGTTCTTATCGTTTTTTCGATAATGGGTGGACGGCTGATCTGGCTGGGCAATGTCGTCATCGATACGTCGATCGAAGGGCAGACGCGCGATGCGATCATGGCGTCGCGCCCACCGATCCTGGACCGGAACGGCATCGAGCTTGCCGTCGATATCCGGGTGCCGTCGCTGTTTGCAGAGCCGCGGCGTATTCTCGATGTGGACGAAGCGGCGAACGCCATCCTGTCGGTGTTGCCCGATCTCAACCCGGCCTGGTTGCGTAACCGGCTGACGGGGGACCGAGGGTTTGTGTGGGTGGCGCGTGAGTTGACGCCGGCCCAGCAGGACCGGATCATGATGCTGGGTATTCCCGGCCTCGATTTCGTCGAGGAAAGCCGGCGTTTTTATCCCGGCGGGACCGTGGCATCGCACATCATGGGTGCGGTCAATATCGACAATGTCGGCATCGCCGGCGTCGAAAAGCACCTCGATGACGACAATCTGGCGCTTCTGCAGAATCTCGGCCTGGCGCGCGGTAGTGCGCTGACGCCCGTCAATCTGTCGATCGACCTGCGGGTGCAGAATATCTTGCACAGCGAGCTTGTGGACTCGCTGGAGCGCTACAAGGCGATTGCAGCCGCCGGCGCGATCATGGACGTGCGGACGGGTGAGATCATCGCCATGGCGTCGCTGCCCGATTTCGATCCCAACGAACCGGCGACAATGCTTGTCGAGGGCCGGTTCAACCGGATCACGGCGGCGAAGTTCGAAGTGGGGTCGATCTTCAAGACCATCACCTTTGCCGGCGCGCTCGATTCCAATGCCATCAGGCTGACCGACACGATCGACGCGCGCTTCGGCGTGCAGTTCGGGCGCTTTACGATTTCCGACTATCGCGGGCAACATCGTATGCTCTCGGTGCCTGAGGTTTATCGGTACTCCTCCAACATCGGCACGATCCGTATCATGCAGGCGATGGGGAAAGACAATTTCCGGGCGTTTCTGACGCATATGGGGCTCGATGGTTCGCCCAGCATCGAATTGCCCGAGATCACCAATTCCACGGTTCCCGCCAGCTTCTCCGAAGTGGGGGCGGCGACGGCCTCGTTCGGGCACGGTTTGAGCGTGACGCCGCTGCAAATGCTTGTGGCGCAGGCCGCGATCGTCAATGGCGGGCATTTGATGAACGCGACATTGTTCGAGCGCACGCGCGAAGAGGCGATGGCGAGCTCGCGACAGGTCATCAGCCAGCAGACCAGCGACTACATGCGCTATCTGATGCGGATGAACGGTGTCGAAGGCTCGGGCAGCACAGGGAACCGGATCGCCCAAGGGTATCGTTGGGGCGGAAAGACCGGGACTGCGGAAAAAGTCGTCGACGGACGGTATTCGGGTGAAAACGTCACCTCGTTCTTCATGTCCGCGTTTCCGCTCGACGATCCGAAATATGCCATGATCATCTTTGTCGATGAGCCCGAGCCGGAAAATGCCCAGACCGGGCGGACGGCAGGCTGGAATGCGGGCCAGATGTCGGGTCGGCTTGTGGCGCGGATTGCGCCGATGCTCGGCGTGCAGCCCAATCTCGATCCGGCTGTGGACCTGGCGCTTGTGCCGCCGCAATTACGGGTGCAACAGATCGGGACGAATTAATCGGGGGATTGTCCGATGCGCCGCAAAATGGCAAGGCGGCATTAGGCAAGCAAGGAAAAATGAATTTGCCGTATGCGCTTGAAGACGTCCTTGTGGGCGTGAGTGGGCCCACACCCGCACTGCAGATCACCGGCCTCAATGCCGACAGCCGCCTCGTCGGCAACGGAGAGGCGTTTTTCGCGCTCCCCGGGTCGCGTGGGCACGGGATCCTTTATGCTCATGACGCCGTGGCGCGCGGGGCGAACGTCATCGTGACGGACGAAAGTCCGGCGACAGATCCCGGCATCGCCGTGGTTCTTGTCGATGATGTACGGGAAGCCTATGCCCATGCCGCCGCGCGGATGACGGGGGCAAAGCCCGAAATCTGCGTTGCCGTAACCGGTACCAATGGCAAGACGTCGGTGGTGTCGTTCCTGCGCCAGATATGGGCACATGCGGGGATCCGCGGCGCGAGTCTCGGGACGCTGGGGCTGATGGTCGATGGTACGCATGTGCCGGGCGAATTGACGACACCCGACACCCTTTCGCTGCACAAGACGCTGGCGAAGCTCAAGGCGGATGGGGTGGATCACGTGGCGCTCGAGGCGTCGAGCCACGGCATTCACCAGAGACGGCTGGATGGGATCAGGTTTTCGGCGGTTGGGTTCACCAATCTCAGCCGCGACCATCTCGATTACCATGAGACGCTGGACGCTTATCGCGACGCCAAGCTGCGGTTGTTTCGCGAGCTGATCGACGAGACGGCGACCGCTGTGGTCGATGCGGAGAGCGAGGAGGGCATGCCCTTCATGTTCGCCGCGCTGGATCGCGGGGCGACGGTGTTCACCGTCGGGGCCGGTGGCGCGCATATCGATGTGGAGAGCATCGAGAGCGAAGGGTTCGGGCAGCGGGTCAGGGGCAAGCTCGTCGGCGAGCCGATGGAATTTCTGTTGCCGCTGGTCGGGCACTTTCAGGTTGAAAATGCCGTCGTGGCTGCCGGTCTCGCCATGGCGACCGGGGTCGATAATGCGACGGCAATTGCGGCGCTCGAACATATCGAAGGCGCCAAGGGGCGGCTGGAACTAGTGGCCGAGCGAGGCACAAGCGCTGTGTTTGTCGATTATGCCCATACGCCCGATGCGCTGGAAAATGCGCTGGCATCATTGCGGCCGTTTGCCGAGGGGCGGTTGATCGTGGTGTTCGGGTGTGGCGGCGACCGGGATACGGGCAAGCGCCCGTTGATGGGCGAAGTCGCGGGGCGGCTGGCCGATCTGGTGATCGTCACCGACGATAATCCGCGCACCGAGAACGCTGCGGGGATTCGCGGTCAGATCATGGCCGCAGTGCCACAGGCGACCGAGATCGGCGACCGCGCCGAGGCGATTGGACACGCGATTGCCCAAATGGGCGACAAGGATGTGGTGCTCGTGGCCGGGAAGGGGCATGAGGACTACCAGATCATTGGCAAGACCAAGCACCATTTTTCCGATCACGAAGTCATCCGCGCGGCATTTGCCGGCTAAGGAGTTTTGATGGACGCGCTCTATTCGGTTGCCGAGGTGGTCGAGGCCACGGGTGGCCGGGCGGTCGATGTCGACGCTGCGAGCATTTCATCGATTTCCATCGATTCGCGTGAGATTGCGCCCGGGGCGTTGTTCGTTGCGATCAAGGGCGAAAATTTCGACGGGCATGATTTCGTGGCGCAGGCGATTGCCGGGGGTGCTGCTGCCGCGCTGGTCAGCCGGGATCGCGCCGAGGACTTGGGCGGTTTGCCTCTCATCATCGTCGATGATGCGCTGGAGGGCCTGAACGCCCTGGCGCGCTTCAATCGGGCGCACAGCTCGGCGCGGATCATTGCGGTCACGGGGAGCGTAGGCAAGACCTCCACAAAGGAGGCGTTGCGGGTGGCTCTTGAGCCGAGCGGGCGCACACACGCGTCGATCAAGAGCTTTAACAATCATTGGGGCGTGCCCTTGATGTTGGCGCGCATGCCGCGCGATACGCGGTTTGGCGTCTTTGAAATCGGGATGAGTGCTGCCGGCGAGATCAGCCCGCTGTCGAAGCTGGTTCGTCCGCATGTGGCGCTGGTGACCACGGTTGCGCCGGCGCATCTGGAGTTCTTCCCCTCGATGGCGGGCATCGCTGCGGCAAAGGGCGAAATCTTTGATGGGGTGGAGCCGGGGGGCATCGCGCTGATCGGTGACGATCACCCGCATGTGGCGCAATTGCTTGAGACGGCCAACGCCAAGGGGCTGCGCACCATCACGTATGGGTTTGAAACCAGCGCCGATGTGCGGATTTACGATTATGGCAATGAGGGGATGGAAAGCCACGCGCATGTGGCTGGCTCCAACCTCGAGTTCCAGATCGTGGTGCCCACGCTGGGACGGCACACTGTCTATAACGCCGTTGGGGCATTGCTGGCGGCCAAGGTGTCGAGCGCGGACTTCGCCGGTGCACTGGCTGCTCTGAAGACGCATGGCGCGCCGGAGGGGCGGGGGATTGCCTTCAAGCTGGGCGATCCAGCCCGGCCAATCACGTTGATCGATGAGAGCTATAACGCCAATCCGGCCTCGATGCGGGCGGCGCTGGAGGTGTTTGCGCGTATGCCGACGGTGAGTGGGCGCAAGCTGCTGGTGCTCGGGGACATGCGCGAACTCGGGGTCGAAGCCTCCCATTACCATGCCGCGATGCGCGATGCGGTGCTGGCGTCGCATGCCGACCAGGTGTTCCTCGTGGGCGATCACGTTGCCGCCTTGGCTGCCGTATTGCCGCCACGACTTGTTGCGGCGCGGACACAAGGTGTGGAAGAGATGGTCCCGCATCTTATGGAGACCCTTGCTCCGGGCGACTCAGTTATGATCAAGGGATCGAACGGATTGAAACTGGGCAAGCTCGTCGCCCATATCCGCGCCCAATACAGCGCGCAGACCTAAAGGCAAGACCCGGTTCCATGCTCTATTTCCTGCAGCAGTTCGCAGACAGTTTCCCGGTCTTCAACGTCTTTCGTTACCTGTCGTTTCGAACGGGCGGCGCGATCATCACGGCGCTGTTCTTCGTCTTCCTGTTCGGGCCCGGGATGGTCAGCTCGCTGCGTGTGCGGCAGGGCAAGGGCCAGCCGATCCGCGAGGATGGGCCGCAGAGCCATCTGCTGACCAAGAAGGGCAAGCCCACGATGGGCGGGCTAATGATCCTTTCGGGCGCGCTGGTTTCGATCCTGCTGTGGGCAGACCTCTCCAACATGTATGTCTGGGCGGTGCTGCTGGTAACGACCGGCTTCGGGCTCGTGGGGTTTTACGACGACTATCTCAAGGTCAAGCACCAGAACCACAAGGGTTTTGGGGGCAAGCCGCGGCTGCTCATCGAATCTGCGATTGCGCTGGTCGCCTGCGTCATCATCGCCAGCCAGGCACCTGAAAGCTATAGCAACGCGCTGCTTTTGCCGTTCGTCAAGGATCTGGCGATCAATCTGGGGCTGTTCTACTTCATCTTCGCCGCGTTCGTGATCGTGGGGGCCGGCAATGCGGTGAACCTCACCGACGGGCTGGATGGGCTGGCCATCGTGCCGGTTATGATCGCGGCATCGGCCTTCGGGCTGATCGCCTATCTGGTCGGCAACCAGGTCTATTCGGAATATCTGTTCTTGAACCTTGTGCCGGGCACGGGCGAGTTGTCGATCATCTGCGGCGCGCTGATCGGGGCGGGGCTCGGGTTCTTGTGGTTCAACGCGCCACCGGCCCAGATCATCATGGGCGATACCGGGTCTTTGGCCCTGGGCGGTGCGCTGGGGACCATTGCGGTGGCGACCAAGCACGAGATCGTCATGGCGATCGTGGGCGGGCTGTTCGTCCTGGAAGCTGTGTCAGTGATCGTTCAGGTGATGTCGTATCGATTGTTCGGCAAGCGCGTGTTCAAGATGGCCCCGATTCATCACCATTTTGAGCATCTGGGCTGGACCGAAAGTCAGATTGTGATCCGATTCTGGATCATCGCAATGGTGCTTGCGCTGATCGGGCTATCGTCGCTGAAACTGCGCTGAGCACAACAAAAAGCCGTCGATGGGTTTCATCGACGGCGTCGGCCGTTAGGCGATTGGGCGAGTTCAGCCGTGAAGCTTGCGCTTTAAGAGCTTGATGCGGTGTTCCGCTTCTACGCGCGTCAGATCATCCATGTAAGCATCGGGCTCCTCGGCCTGCTGAGCCAGAAAGAGCAGTTCAGCTGCCTGGGCTGACGACATGTGGCCCTCGCCAGAGAGATAATCTTCGCGCTCATTATCGTGAAAGGCATCGGGATTCGCCGTAGCGATGCCGGGATGAATGTCGGTCATGACTGTCTCCTCGTTGACGTGCCAGAAGAACGGTTGGAGGCTGTCCGCGGTTCCTGAATGTTAACGGGTGGCGTGCGGAAAGGGAGCGCCGCGGATAAGGCGAGGCTGACACTGGACCCGGGTGGAAATCCCGAGGCGATGGTGGTCGGGGATTTGTCCCGCCTTTAGCCCGGATCAGCCGAGCTTAACGGCGGTGCCCGAGATCGAGACCATCAGGATCGAGCCCTTTTCGCCGACAACTTCGTAGTCGAGATCGACGCCGACAATGGCGTCGGCACCGAGGCGGCGCGCCTCGTCTTCGATTTCGGCGATGGCCTGCTTGCGCGCATCACGCATGGCGTTCTCATATGCCCCGGCGCGGCCGCCAACGATGTCGCGGATGCCGGCGAACAGATCGCGGAAAATGTTGGCGCCGATGATGACTTCGCCGACGACCAGCCCGAGATATTGCTGGACGGGGCGGCCTTCGACGAGTGCGGTGGTGGTGATGATCATGGGGTGTCCCTCGTGTGCTGGCGGCGACGCGCCGCAGCCGATAACGGGAATACCCATGAAGTTGTTGCAGGTGATCAGCCCCGCTTTACGAAACTATCCAGCACCTTCTTGGGCCCAGCCTTTTCGAAATCGATCGAGAGCTTGTTGCCTTCGGCGGCGGTGACGGTGCCGTAGCCGAATTTCAGGTGAAAGACGCGCTCGCCAAGGGCGTAGGCGGCGGAGGGGCCTGAGGAGCGGGCGACGAGGTCGCCGTCGATGGTGAGAGGGCCTGGCCCCTTGCGGGTCTGTTGCTGGCGCTGGGCGCGCTGCCAGCCGGGGGTTTCATAGACGCTCTCGAAGGGATCGCGGGCATCAAAGCGCGTAGCGGCGCGGCCGCCATAGGTGTAGCCACCATAAGACGAGCCGGTATCGGTGACTTCGACCACATGGGTTGGGAGTTCATCGAGGAAACGAGAGGGGATGGCGGACTGCCATAATCCGTGGATGCGGCGGTTCTGGGCCAGCGAAATCTTGCAGCGTTTGCGCGCACGGGTGATGCCGACATAGGCGAGGCGGCGCTCTTCCTCGAGACCGGCAAGGCCGGATTCGTCGAGGGCGCGTTGATGCGGGAACAAGCCCTCTTCCCAGCCGGGTAGAAAGACGGTGTTGAACTCCAGGCCCTTGGCCGAGTGCAGCGTCATGATCGAGACGGCGTCGGCGGCGTCGCCGGAATCGCGGTCCATGACGAGGGCGATGTGTTCGAGAAAGCCGGCGAGGTTTTCGAACTCTTCCATCGAGCGGATGAGTTCCTTGAGGTTCTCGAGCCGTCCGGGCGCATCGGCGGATTTGTCGTTTTGCCACATGGCGGTATAGCCGGACTCGTCGAGGATCTGTTCGGCGAGTTCGTGGTGCGGGATGGTGCGGAGGCGGTCGGCCCAGTCGTCGATCTGGCGCACGAATTCGCGGAAGGTCGAGCGCTGCTTGGGTTTGAGCTCTTCGGTTTCGATCAACTCGCGGATGGCGGCGAGCATGGGAATGCCGGCGGCGCGGGCGGTGTCGTGGACTATCTGCAGGGTCGCGTCGCCCAGGCCGCGCTTGGGATTGTTGACGATACGCTCGAAGGCCAGGTCGTCATTGGGCTGCGCAACGATGCGCATATAGGCGAGGGCGTCACGGATTTCCTTGCGCTCGTAAAAGCGCGGGCCGCCGATGACGCGATAGTTCAGCCCGAGCGTTATGAAGCGCTCTTCGAATTCGCGCATCTGGAACGAAGCGCGGACGAGGATCGCTATGTCGTTGAGATTGTCGCCCTGGCGCTGATATTGTTCGATGTCTTCGCCGATCTGTCGGGCTTCTTCTTCGGAATCCCAGACTGAAGTCACCGTCAGCTTTTCGCCCTCCTCGCCGACATCGGTCTGGAGCGTCTTGCCGAGGCGCGACTCGTTATTGGCGATCAGGTGGGAGGCGGCGGAGAGGATATTGGAGGTCGAGCGGTAATTGCGTTCGAGCTTGATGATCTTGGCGCCGGGAAAGTCTTTTTCAAAGCGCAGGATGTTGTCGACCTCGGCGCCGCGCCAGCCGTAGATGGACTGGTCGTCGTCGCCCACCACGCAGATGTTTGAGCTGGTCTTGCCGTCGCGGCTCTGGGCCAGAAGGCGCAGCCACATATATTGGGCGGTGTTGGAGTCCTGGTATTCGTCCACCAGCATGTAGCGGAAGCGCTGGTGATATTCGGCGAGGACCGTGGGGTTTTCCTTGAGCAGGCGAATGCCTTCGAGCAGAAGATCGCCGAAATCGGCGGCGTTGAGCGTTTTCAGCCGCGCCTGATAATCAGCATAGAGCTTTTGCCCCTTGCCATTGGCAAAGAACCCGGCATCGGCAGAGGAAATGTCCTTGGGCAATTGGCCGCGGTTTTTCCAGCCATCCATCATCGAGGCGAACTGGCGGGCGGGCCAGCGCTTTTCGTCGATGTTTTCGGCTTGCAGCAATTGCTTGATGAGCCGGATCTGGTCGTCGGTGTCGAGAATTGTGAAATCGGGGCGCAGGCCGACGAGTTCGGCGTGGCGGCGGATCAGGCGGGCGCCGATCGAGTGGAAGGTGCCCAGCCATGGCATGCCTTCGACCGAGGCGCCGACAAGGCCGCCGATCCTGTGCTTCATTTCCCGAGCGGCCTTGTTGGTGAAGGTCACGGCGAGGATTTCAGCGCCCCGTGCCTTGCGGGAGGCGAGGATGTGGGCGATGCGGGTGGTCAGAACGCGTGTCTTGCCCGTGCCGGCGCCCGCCAGAACCAGCAGAGGACCTTCGGTGGTCATCACCGCTTCGCGTTGTTCCGCGTTGAGGCCGGCCAGATAACCGGGCTCGCGCGGCGTGAACTGCGAGGTGATGGGACCCTGTGGGCGATGGGGCGGGACGGCGCTCATTATGGCTTGACGAATCTCATTTTGTTCTCGAGGCCAGTATATAGGGGCGATAAGGGCAAAAGTATATGCGTTGGTCAGCGCAGTCGTTGTAGCGGCTTGTGTGGATTTGCCATTCACAATGGCTAAAGCCGGGTGACGACAAGCCACTATGTGCTTAGTGTTCGCACGACGCAGAAAGGGACCTGACCGGGTTGGCCAACCGAATCTACATTGCCGTCGGCTTGCTCGCCATCCTGTTGCTGACTGCGGCCTTCGTCGTTCCGTGGTTTATCGACTGGAACAGTTTCAAGCCTCGCATGGAGCAGATGGCGGCCGAGGCGCTGGGTGTCGAGGTCGAGATCGCCGGCGATATGGACTTTGTCCTTTTGCCGCAACCGCAGATGCATTTTGAAAATGTTCGCATCGGGCCTCCGTCCGATCCTGTGGGTTCGGTGGTGCTGGCGGAGGCCGATTTTTCGCTGATGGACTTTTTGCGCGACCGGTTCACGGTAACCGAATTGCGGCTGAGCGAACCGCGGCTCAATCTCGTCGTGGATGAAGACGGGACGCTGCAGGCGCCGCTGACGCTGGCGCAGACATCGACCGTTTCCAATGTCTCGATCGCAAACGCGCGCTTCAGCGACGGCATCATCGCCATCAGCGATCGTCGCAGCGGGGAGAGTTGGGCTACGCAGAATTTTACCGGCGCCATGCAGATGGCAGGGTTGCGCGGGCCATTCAATCTGCAGGGCCAGGTGCGATATGAAGATGCCGACTATGCCATAGGCTTTTCGACAACGGCGATGAATGCGCAGGGCGACATGCAAGTGTCTGCCCAGTTGCGGCCGTTGGAGCGCGCATTTACGAGCGCGGTCGACGGGCTGTTGCGGACGGGCAGTTCGCCCAGTTTTACGGGGCAGTTCACTTATCGGCAATTTGCGAACGGGAATGGAGATGACGTCGTTGGAGATTTGCTGGTCCAGAGCCCTGTGATCGCCAATGCCGAGCGGGTCGAACTCACGGAATTTGTCGTCTTGCCCGATGACAATCAGCCGACGACGCGGTTGACGGGGTCGGTTGCCATATCACTGGGCGAGACGATGGCATTCGATGCCGCTGTGTCGGGCGGCATCGTCACGCTGCTACCGCGGGACGTTTCTGAGGATGAGGCGCGGCCCTACGAAATCGTGCGGTTCCTGCGTGAAATGCCCCAGCCTCTGATCCCGCCGCTGCCGGGCAGGCTGGCAATGACCGTCAATGAACTGGGAATCCGCGGCGTCGGTATCCGCGAGGTGAGGCTCGATGCCGAGACCGATGGTGAAGTGTGGGCGGTCGAAGAATTTTCCGGCCGGCTGACCGGCAATACCGAGGTGAAGCTGACGGGCACGTTGGGGCGGGCAGCGGGTTGGGCAGCCTTTGAAGGCACGTTGGCCATGGCATCGCCACGGCTGGATGCCTTGGCGCTCCTTTGGAAGCGGCCGATGGACGGCAATCCGCTGTTTGGAATGTCGGGGTCGCTCAATGGGCAGTTGCAACTCGTCAATGACCGTCTGCGGTTGAGCAATGGGGTGTTTGCGCTCGACGACACCTCGCATGAATTGGCGCTCGAGATGCGGTTTGGCGATACCCCATCGCTGGATCTTGACCTTGCGCTGACCGAGCTCGATCGCGAGCAAAGTGCCGCGCTGGCGGCGTTGCCGCCCGAGATCGACCCCTCCGGGCTTTTCGGGCGCAGCTTTCCGCAGGGGCGGCTGGGGCTGTCGATCGGCCGCGCGACGATCGGCGGGCATTTGGCGCAGGATGTCGCTCTAGATGCGCGATGGGGCACAGCGGGAATCGCGGTCGAACCTCTGAGTGTTGGCGATTATGGCGGTATCGGGTTCGAGGGGAATGCGCAAATCGGCGGGACGCTTGCTGCACCGAGGCTGTCGGGCAGCGGTCAGATGAGTATTGCCTCGCAAGCGCGGGCGCTTGATCTGGTCTTGCCGCCGGCAGCCGAACAGCACCCGTTGCGGACGGTGGTGCTTGAAAGCTTGCCATCGCAACTCGACGTGGCTCTCGGTGCGCCCAGTCAGGATGGATTTCAAACGGCGACCCTTGAGGGGCAGGCTGGAAGCGCCGAGGTTTCGATAGGCCTGGAGATGGGGCCGTCTGGGCTTTTCGGGCTGGGCCGGGAGCAGGTGGGGCTGACGGTCGAAGCATCGGTCGATGACGGCGCGGCGTTGCTCGATCAGCTTGGCGCGCCGCCGATTATTGCCGGGACCGATGGTGCAATCGCCAGTGCGCGGTTGTTCGGCAATCCGCAAGGGGTCCTTGAGGCAGAGCTTTCGATCGAAGGTGGGGGCGAGCGGCTTAGCTATGCTGGCGATCTGATCGTTTCCGATCCCCGCTCGATCCGGGGCAATGGGCTGGTCGATTTTCTTCTGGCCGATGGGGTGGCGATTGCAGATTTGATCGGGGCGGAAGGGGTGTGGTTTCCGCCGGTCGAGGGAGAAGCCGATATCGGGATCATTGGGGGCGAGAGCGTTCAACTCTCGAACCTTACAGCGTTCGTTGGCGATCGATCGGTGACGGGTGAACTGCTTTACGCGGCGCAGCGCGAGGCGGCTTTGGTGACTGGTGCACTGTCGTTCGATGCGCTGGACGTGGAAACGCTGGCGGCCATGCTGGCGGGACCCGCGGCGTTGATTCAGGGCGCGCCGGGGCTTTGGCCCGATGGCCCGATCGATCTGGGACCGACACCACGCCAGACCCGTGGGCGCATCGCGTTGACGGCGCCGGTGTTGATGGCTGGCGAGCAGCGGTTGGTCGAGGCTTTGGCGCTGGACTACGCCTGGGGCAATGAGGATGCGGGATTGCGCGGGCTGTTTGGGGAGATGGGCGGCGGGACGATTCAACTCGACGCCACGCTCTGTTGCGCCTCGACGATCGCCAGCAAGAGCCTGACGGGGCGGTTTACGCTCAATGGCGTTGATGTCGACGCCATATTGCCAGACGCGAGTGCTGAAGGGCTGGCGGGGGTCTTGACGCTGGGTGCGCAGATACAGGCCAGCGGCGAAAGCTATCGCGACCTCGCGGCAAGCCTGAATGGGGATGGCAGTTTTTCGATCCAGGATCTGGTGATCGCGGGGCTTTCGCCGTCGGCGTTCGATGCTGCCGCAGATGTGGACGATCTGGTGGGGATTGCGCCCGATGATTTCGAGACGCTGGTCGCGACTGCGCTGGCGTCCGGGCCATTTGCGTCAAGCGAGGCGGGGAGCCTGATCAGTATTATCGGTGGCGTGGCGCGGGTGACCAATGTGGCCATCGATGGCAATGGCGCACGGCTGGTGGGCGGTGGGGCGATAGATCTTGAGACGGCGGGGCTCGACGGGCGCTGGACGCTGGCGCTGACGCGCATGCTGGCGGGGAATGGGTTGATTACCGAGACGACCGGGCGGATCGGGCTTGGGCTGTCGGGGACGCTGTTTGCGCCGGAGCGTAATCTGGACCTGGGGCCGATGGTCGATTCAATCCAGATGCGTGCGTTTGAAATCGAGCTCGACGAGCTCGAGGCGCTGCGAGCCGAGCAGGAAGCGCGGACGCAGGCAGCGGCGGAAGAGCAGGCGCGATTGATGGAAGAGCAGGCCAGACGTGAGGCCGAGCGGTTGTTGCTCGAACAGCAGCAGCAGGAGGACCAGACCGAGGATACGCAGCAATTGCTCGACGATATCGGTGCGTTGCTGAACGAATTGGAGGCCGGGGATGAGACCGAGCCGGCGCCTCAGAGCCAAGCGCCAGCGACGCCTTCATTTACGACGTTGCCGCCGGGCGCGCTGCGGCTCGACCTACTCGGCAACCCCTTGAGCCAGAGCCCAGTCGAGGGCGAAAACACGGATGGCCGATGAAAGATTGGGCTCGTCCCGCTCTTCATCGATCCGTGCAATCAGTTGAGAAATCGATAGTTTTTGCTCTTGGGCAATGTCGTCCAGCACATCCCAGAACTGCGGCTCCAGCGCGATCGAGGTGCGATGGCCGGAGATGGTCAGGGAGCGCTTGAGCACTTATTTCTTGCGGAAGGAATCGAGGCTGACGACCTTTTCGCCGGTCGCTTCGGGCTTGTCCTCTGCGTCGTCAGCGGCCTCTGCGGCGTCGGGTTCCGCGTCGGCGAGTTCGTCATCGGTGGTGACGGCGCGCGGGCCGGACTTTGCATCGGCGACTTCGAACTGGAGGCCGAACTGGACCGAGGGGTCGAAAAAGCCCTTGATCGCGGAATAGGGGATGAACAGAAGTTCGTTGATGCCGTCGAAAGAGAGGCCGACTTCGAAACCGGTTTCGCTGACCTTGAGGTCCCAGAACTGGTTCTGCAACACGATTGTCATTTCATTTTCGTATTGTCCCAGAAGCTTTTGGCTCAACCGGACACCGGGAGCCTGGGTCATGAACGAGATGAAGAAATGATGGTCGCCGGGCAGACCCGTGCGGGAGACTTCGGTCAGAACTTTCTTGACGACGCCACGCAGCGCCTCCTGGGCCAGAATGTCGTAACGGATATGATCCTGGGCCATTATACGCGGCGCTCCGGGGTAGGTGGATAAAGAATCTGTACTAGCCCATAACAGCCTGAAAACGCGGGGCATTTCAAGCAAAAGGAAATGCAGGCTTCTGTTGCCAGGTGCCTGCGGACCCCGCCTGATTCCTGCTACAGAATCAGGGCTTTAATTCGAGGTATCGCACTGCTTACGCAGCGAGACGTGCCTCAGCATAGTTGTCGTTTGCAACTATAAAATTAGCCCGATGACGGTGGTACAATGCCGAGCGAAAACACACCCTTTACGCCCTCGTCGATCCTGTTTCGCCCCCGTAAGCCTCTGAAAACAGAGGAGGTTTTGGTGGAGGCGCCGGGTACTGCCCCCGGGTCCGATGGGTTTATTACGATGGCAGTTTATCGCCATAGCCGTTGCCGGCACGCTTAATATAGGGACCTTGGGTGGCAATGAAAAGGGGGTGCGCAACCATGCACATATGGCGCGAGATCGTGGTTTGTGCACATGATCGACGGGGCTATCCGCCATTTGGCAACATGCTTGTGCGCGAATCGCGATATTGAGCGGACATGCGCCAATATCTCGACCTTCTCAATCACGTCATGGACAACGGTGTCGATCGGGCTGACCGGACCGGCACGGGTACGCGATCGGTTTTCGGCTATCAGATGCGGTTCGATCTCAGCGAGGGGTTTCCGCTGCTGACGACCAAGAAGCTCCACATCAGATCGATCGTTTATGAACTGCTCTGGTTTTTGCGCGGCGACACGAATGTGCGCTGGCTGCAGGAGCGGGGGGTCAAGATCTGGGACGAGTGGGCCGATGAGAACGGCGACCTCGGGCCCGTATATGGCAGCCAGTGGCGGAGCTGGCCGGCGCCGGATGGACGGCATATCGACCAGATCACGAATCTGGTCGAGCAGATCAAGACGCGGCCGGATTCGCGGCGGCATATCGTTTCGGCCTGGAACCCGGCGGAAGTGGACAATATGGCGCTGCCGCCATGCCACTGCCTGTTCCAGTTCTATGTGGCCGAAGGCAAGTTGTCGTGTCAGCTGTATCAGCGGTCAGCGGATATATTCCTGGGCGTGCCGTTCAATATCGCCTCTTACGCATTGCTGACGCATATGATGGCGGAAGTGACGGGGCTTAAGGTGGGTGATTTCGTCCACACCTTTGGGGACGCGCACATTTATCAGAACCATTTCGAGCAGACGCGAACGCAGCTTGCGCGGACGCCCAAGGCTTTGCCCAAGCTCGGGATCAAGACCAAGCGCAATTCGATCTTCGATTTCGAGTTCGAGGATTTCGAGATCGTGGGCTATGACCCCGATCCGCATATCAAGGCGGCGGTTTCGGTTTAGGTGCTCTTGGTGAGTGCTGCGTTCCCGGGAAGACGGTGGGGCCCGGTGCGCGTCCGTGTTCAGGACACATGCGCCACGAGATCACTTAAGGGACGCGGGATGCGGTCCGGGGGGCAGGCTTCGATGAGGAGTCGGGCGTAGCGGGCCGGGCGGCGGGCTTTTGAGCGGAAGAAGCGGCAGAGTTGGTCGGATAGGTCGCGATCACGCCACTCGGGTTGTTTTTGAAAGATCGATAACGCGTTGCCTTCGCCCTGGGCGACTATCATATCAACGATGGGTCCCGGGCCGATGGCGCGGATGAGTTCCTCTTCAAGATAGCGGTCGCAGACGAAAAAGCCGGCTGCGGGAAGATCGTCCGGCGAGCGGATTTCGGTGTGACCGGTGTTGAACAGGGCGCGGGAAAAGATTCCAGCCGCATCGGTGTCGCAGAGGCCAGCGAGGGTCTTTCGCGCGCCCATAGGGCCGAACTCGCGAAGATAGCGGGTGACCGATTTCGAGCCGCCGACGGGAAACACCACTATGGATTTTGCTTCAAGGTCGAGGTTCTGCCGCGCGGCCAGGGTTTCGACGGCGATCTGGTCGCTGATGCCTTCGACGAAAACGATGGTGTGCGCGGTGCGGGAGCGCTGGTAGGCGGTGTCGGCGGCAGCGAGCGGGGCGTTGAAGCCGTGCTCATAGCCGGCGAGCGTCAGTTCGGCGCTGTCTTCGCGTTTGGTGCGCTTCATGATCGCCTCTCACAGATTGTCGCCAGCAGGTTTGCGTCGACGGCGGAATCGTAGCAACGGTGAGGCTTCGATCTTAAGGCAAGTTCATGTCCCACACCATTCGCCCAGCCAATCCCGCCGATGCCGCCACGATCTATGATTTCATCCGCAAACTGGCGGATTATGAAAAGCTGAGCCATGAGGTCGAGGCGACGCAAGAGCAGATCGAAGCGCAGCTTTTTGGCGAGAGCCCGAAAGTGTTTTGCGAGATTGCAGAGGACGACGGGCGGCCTGTGGGATTTGCGCTTTGGTTTTACACATTTTCGACATTTCAGGGCCGGCATGGCATCTGGCTGGAAGACCTTTATGTCGACCCGGATGTCCGGGGGCAGGGGATCGGCAAGGCGCTATTGGCCGAACTGGCAAAGCGGTGCGTCGCCGAAGGGCTGGGGCGGTTCGAGTGGTGGGTGCTTAACTGGAACACGCCCTCCATTGATTTCTACAAGGCGCATGGGGCGGTGATGCAGGACGAGTGGACTGTGTGCCGGGTGAGCGGGGACAAGCTTTTGGCATTGGCGGGGCATAATTAAAAGGCGACAGGCGACGTTTGTGTCGTCAATCTATATGCTCTAAGACGCTGCCGGACGACCTGCCAACCCTTGGGGATTCGATGGCGACCAAGCCTATAGTTAGAGTGCCATCTGCGACGTACATCGTTGCCAGAAGCTATCCCGATAATATCATCGGTGTTGATAACGAGTTGCCTTGGCACCTGCGAACTGATTTGCAGCACTTTAAGAAGCGAACTTCTGGGCATGTGATCTTGATGGGCCGCAAGACTTTCGAGTCTCTCGGTCGTCCACTGCCTAATCGCACGAACATCGTGCTGTCACGCTCAAAGATCGCAGACACCGAAAATCTTATCTGGGCGCAAGATCCTGAGACCGCCCTGTTGCTCGCAGAGGCCTATACAATATGTAGAGGTAACCGAGAGTTCTTCATCATAGGGGGCGAAAACATCTACAAGCTCTTCTTTAAGTATGTGGATGAAGCTTGGGTCACAGATGTTTTCTGCGGCAATATCAACGGAGATGCGAAATTTGAGTTCGACTTTCCCTCGGGCGAATGGAGAACCCGTTCCGAGGAGGAGTTTGCTGCCTCTGCGCACGATGATTGGAAGTTTAGAATTTCTCACTTCGTACGGCGAAAGAAACAGCATAGGCAGCGAATGCGTGATGAATTCCTGAAAGTGGATGTCGACGTGATGCGCCATTTGGATGAGTGGCAAGAACGGTTTGGCATCAAGCTTGATGACTCTGATTCCACAGAGTCGAGTTCTCATGGAGAGTTGAATCTTCAACGCTCCTAATCTGAGTACCTGATCACGATAAGCTTTCGTGAACGCAAATCGGGGTGAGGAGCCCTGTGACGCACCCGGTTTCGATTGATCGGGGGGCCTCGGTTCCCTATATAGCCGTAAGTCGTTGTTTGGTCGCGCTTCCGAACCGGAAAAGTGGATGCACTCGGCGGGGAGCGCTCAGAGCGCAAAAAAGACTTTCACGACAAACCGAAAGGGACGAAATGCCGTGGGAAGACAATAGGGGCGGTCGCAGGACCCGCAGCGGAGGCCCCTGGGGGCAGGCGCCGGGTGGCGGTGGCGGCGGAAATGGGCCGCGCAGGCCCAGCGGGGGCAATAATACTCCCAATCTCGAGGACATTCTGGCGCGTGGGCGCCAGCAGTTTGGCGGCGGCGGTGGCGGTGCCACCATTCCGGGCGGCGGACGCTGGCTGCTGGTCGGTGCCGTTGCGGCGGGCCTGATTTTCTGGGCGAGCCAAGCGATCTATACGATCGCGCCGAGTGAGATCGGGGTCGAATTGCTGTTCGGCCAGCCCAAGGACGAATTTTCCAATCCAGGCCTGCACTTCCATATGTGGCCGATCGAGCGCGTGGAACGCGCGACGACAACGGAAAACCAGACCCGCGTCGGGTCCGTGCAGGGCGGCAGCGCCAGCAATGACGGGCTGATGCTTTCGGGCGACCAGAACATCGTCAACATGAGCTTCTCGATCCTGTGGCGGATCGCCGATCCGCGGCTGTATCTGTTTGAGGTGCGTGACCCCGACGACATGGTGCGTCAGGCAGCGGAAAGTGCGATGCGCGAAGTTGTGGGCCGCCGGACGGCGCAGGAAGTGTTCCGTGACGATCGTGCTGGGATTGCGCTTGAAGTGCAGCAGATTACCCAGACCATTCTCGACACTTACCAGGTGGGCGTGACGATCTCGAACATCTCGATCGAAAACGTGGCACCGCCGACCGAAGTGGCCGATGCGTTCGACGAAGTGCAGCGCGCGCTGCAGGACGAAGACCGCTTCCAGGAAGAAGCCCGGCAGTATGCCAACACCCTTTTGGGTAGCGCACGCGGTCAGGCTGCATCGATCCGCGAAGAGGCCGCTGCCTATCGCGATCGGGTGGTCAACGAGGCCCAGGGCCAGGCGGCGCGTTTCGTTGCCGTTTACAACGAATATCGCAACGCACCCGAAGTCACGCGTCAGCGCATCTTCCTCGAAACCCTCGAGGACGTTCTGGCCGGAACCGAAAAAGTGCTTCTCGAAGGTGGCGAGCAGGGCTCGGGGGTCATCCCCTATCTGCCGTTGCCCGAACTGCGGAGCAATTTGTCCACGCAGGGCGCTACGGGAGGTAACCAGTAATGAACAGGCTCGTTATAGCCATTGTCGCACTGGTGATCGCCGGCTACGTGCTGCTGTCATCGGTCTTTATCGTCAACGAACGCGAGCAGGCGCTCGTGATGCGCTTCGGCGAGATCACGCGCGAAATCCAAGAGCCGGGCCTCTATTTCAAGGTGCCGACCGATTTCGTGGAAACCGTCATGTATATCGACAAGCGGTTGCTGCGTTACGATCTGGAACGCATCCGTCTGCAGGTTTCGGGCGGTCAGTTCTATATCGTGGACGCGTTCATCACCTATCGCATCACCGATCCGACCCGCTTCCGCCAGACGGTGCTGGGCAGCTTGCAGCTGGCCGAGCAGCGTATCGCGACGCGACTGGAATCGGCACTGCGTGCGGTCTACGGCCTGCGTGAATTCGATGCGGCGCTCTCCGAGCAGCGTAGCGAAATGATGCGCGAAGCCAGCGATCTCGTGGCGTCGGACATGACCGAACTGGGTATCCAGGTCGCCGATGTTCGCATCCTCGTAACCGATCTGACACCGGAAGTTTCCCAGCAGACCTATGAGCGTATGCAGGCGGAACGTAATGCCGAAGCTGCCTTGATCCGTGCCCGTGGGCAGGAACAGGCGCAAATCCTTCGCGCCATTGCCGATCGTCAGGCTGTGGAAATCGTTTCGGCTGCCAATCGCGACAGCGAAATCATCCGCGGTGAAGGTGACGCCGAACAGAACCGTCTGTTTGCCGAAGCCTATAGCCAGGATCAGTCGTTCTTCGAATTCTATCGTTCGATGGAAGCCTATCGGACCGCGCTGATGGATGGGAACACCACAATGGTGCTCTCGCCGGAGTCGCTGTTCTTCCGCTATTTCGGTTCGGGCGGCGAATTGCCCGAGTTCCAGACCCCGACCGCGACCCCGATCGATATCGGCGTCGAAGGGTTGACCGAAGAGCCCATCGATTCGACCCAGATCGACGATCTGCTGGCCACGGACTCGCTGGTTTCGGGCGAAGGTGCCGATGATCTGGAAACGCAGGTTCAGGATCTCGAAAGCCTGATCGAGAGTGAAAATCTCGGCCCGGAAGTGCTTGAGGGCACAGAGGCTCCGGCGACCCCGGCTCCGCTGACCGACGAGACCGCTCCGGTCGAAACGGACACGGCTCCTGTCGAGGAACAAGCGGTTCCGGCTCAGTAAGGGTGGAATCACTGTAGATTAGAAGGCGCATCGGAAACGGTGCGCCTTTTTCGTTTTGAGGGAGAGTTTTCGTGGGTGATCTGTTTGCCGCGCTGGCGCTGGCTATCGTGATCGAGGGGCTGCTGTATGCGGCGTTTCCCGAACAGATGAAGAAGATGATCGCGCAGGTGGTGACGGTGCCGAGCGGGCAGATGCGGATCGTGGCGCTCGGGGTGGCGGCTGTGGGGCTGGTGTTGCTGGCGGTCGTGCGGGGGTTTTAGGTCAAGATCGCACGTGCGAATCCACCGCTGTCATCCCCGGGTCTTCGCCGGGGTGACAGGGTGGGGCAGGGTGACGGCGTAAGCCCTCCTACCAGCCGGATTTACCGTCGACGTGAGTAACGGGGAGAGCGGTGATGTCGAAATCGTCGAGGACCCAGAGATTGACCGAGATGCGGCGCTTTGCGGGGTCGAAGCTAGCTTCGGCGGCTGCCCAGTCGCCGCTGGCGAAGGCTGAATAGTCGGGATTGTCGGAGAAGGTCGTGCAGCCGCAGGTGGGGCAGAAATAGTGCTTGTTGTCTGCCGAGCGGGCGTAGGCGCGGGCGTACTCTATCGGGGTGAGGAGGCGGAACTGGTCGGGGTCGCCATAGGCCCATAGGGCGCCGCGTTTGGTGCAGAAGCTGCAATTGCACTGCGTGGCGGTTTCGGGGGTGAAATCGATCTCGAATTTGGTGGCGCCGCAATGGCAGCTTCCGGTGATGGGCATTTTGATCTCCTGGGTTTGGTCAGGAGATACATGTTTTAGCTGACAATTGCTGTCAGGAGCCGGCGGGGTTCTTCATGCGGTAGAGGACGTGGGGGCGCAGGGGGTGGCCTTCGGGGATGCGAGGGTGGAGGTAATCGTCCTCGGGCGCGCGGGTGAGGCCGATCTTTTCCATGACGCGCTGGGACGGCGTGTTGATGGCGGCGGTGAAGGCGACGATCTCGGGGCATTCGAGGGTTTGGAACGCGTAGTCTCGGCAGGCGGTGGCGCCTTCGGGGGCGAGGCCCTGGCCCCAGAAGCTGTGGTTGATGACCCAGCCAATCTCGATTTCGGGCTGCGAGGGGATGACCGACTTGATGATGTCGGGGACGCGGCCGATGCCGATGAGGCCGACGAAATCGCCCGTGGACTTGAGCTCGGCGGCGAGCATGCCGAAGCCGTTCGTAGCAAATTTGTCCATGTGGGCGGCGAGGTCCGCTTCGGCCTGTTCGCGCCTCAGGGGCGCGGGGAAGAAGCGGCGAACGATGGGGTCGCCCTGGAGCGCTGCGTAAGCGTCAGCATCGGAGGTGCGCCATGGGCGGAGGTTGAGGCGGGTGGTTTGGAGCATTACCGCACGATGTCGTCGTCATTGTAGCCCTGGAGGTAGAGGAGGGCGGTGAGGTCGGCGTGGTCGATGCGGACGGCGGCTTGTTCGGCGACGATGGGCTTGGCGTGGATGGCAACGCCGAGACCGGCGGCGGAGAGCATGTCGAGGTCGTTGGCGCCATCGCCCACGGCCATTGTCTGGGCGGTGGTGAGGTGCTTTTCCGCAGTGAGGGCCATGAGGCGATTGCGCTTGGTGGTCTTGTCGACGATGGGCTTGTCGACGGTGCCGGTGAGGCGGTCGGTTTCGTCGAATTCGAGAACATTGGCGATGGCTTCGTCAAAGCCGATGCGTTTGGCGAAATAGTCGGCGAAGAGGGTAAAGCCCCCGGAGACGAGTGCGGTGTAGGCGCCGTATGCCTTCATGGTCTGGATGAGCGCGCGGCCGCCGGGCGCGAGCGTAATGCGTTCGCGGCGGACGTCTTCGACGATCTTGCGTTCGAGGCCCTTGAGCAGGGCGACGCGGGTGTCGAGGGCGGCTTCAAAATCGAGTTCGCCGCGCATCGCGCGTTCGGTGATCTCGGCGACCTGGGGCTTGAGGCCGAGCGCGTCGGCGAGTTCGTCGATGCATTCCTGCTCGATCATGGTGGAATCCATGTCCGCGACGAGGAGCTGCTTGCGCCGGTTGGCGAGCGGGATATGAGCGGCGTCGACGGGCTGGCTGCCGAGCACGTCGCGGGCGATGTCGAGCGGATCGGCGGCGCGGGGCGATATGATCTCGCAGGCGATGCCTTGCGCAAGCCAGTTGATTTCGCCATGGGTCTCTTTGTGGACCGCCTGAACGAGCGCGCTGGAGAGCGCTGGTTCGTTGGGATTGGCGATCAGGACGAGAACGGACATACGCAAAAACCCATGGCTGGACGCAAAAACAGACGCGCCGTGTTGATAGCGGGTCCAACCGCGAGCGGCAAGACGGCGCTGGCCATCGCGCGGGCGCAACAGAGCGGCGCGCGGATCGTCAATGCGGATTCGATGCAGGTCTACGGCGTGCTCGACAGGCTGACGGCGCGACCCTCGACGGCGGAATTGGCGGCGGCGCGGCATGAGATGTTCGGACATGTGGGCCCGGGCATGCGCTATTCCACCGGGGCGTGGCTGGCAGATGCTGAGAAACAGATTCAAGCGGCTGAGGCAGAGAATCAGGAGCTGATTTTCGTTGGAGGAACAGGGCTTTACCTCGATGCGCTGATAAACGGATTCGCGCAGGTGCCGGCGGTGGAGGCTCGGTTTGTGGCGGAGGCGGAGGCGATGATTGCCGGTCTCGACGCGTTGGGGCGGATGGATCTGCTGGCGCGGCACGATCCGGAGACGGCGGCGCGCTTGGCGGTGGCCGACCCGCAAAGGGTGGTGCGGGCGCTATCGGTCAAGCTGGCGACGGGGCGGAATTTGAGCGCGTTTCAGGGGGAGAACGGGCCGGGGCTGCTGGAGGGGTATGATCTGGAGCGGATCGTTCTGATGCCGGAGCGGGGGCTGTTGCGGCGGCGGATCGGGGAGCGGTTCGTCGCGATGATGGATGCGGGGGCTGTTTTAGAGGTCGAGGCGCTGTTGGGGCTGGGGCTCGATCCGTCGCTGCCAGCGATGAAGGCGATCGGGGTCAAGGAGATTTCCGCGATGCTGGCCGGTGAGATTTCGCGGGACGAGGCTGTGGAGCGGGCGGTGACGGCGACGCGGCAATATGCCAAGCGGCAGTCGACGTGGTTTCGGAACCGGTTTGGGGATTGGGGGTTTGTCGACCCGTTTGAGTGAGACCAAGCGGGTAAGCGCGCTCGCCGGCTATGCTGGCGCCCCCTCATCCGAACCGCTCCGCGGCCACCTACTTCAGCTTCAATCGCTCCACCGGAGCGATCGATGGCTGCGCCACCGCCTCGAAGTCCCCCAAGGGGAGAAGGAAGGGGGGCGCGACGATATAGGGAGGCGCAGAACTCAGAATTCTTGCTTACGCCATCGCGCCCCAGGCGAGGTAACCGACATAGGCGGCGTAGAGGGCGACGAGGATGCCGCCTTCCCAGCGGACGATTTCGCGTTGGGTGTAGGAGAACAGCAGCAGGATGGCTGTGGCGCCGAGCATGACCCAGATGTCGAGGCGGGCGATTTCGGCAGGGACGGGGATCGGCTGGATGAGGGCGGTGGTGCCCAGGATGAAAAAGATATTGAAGATGTTCGAGCCGATGATGTTGCCCAGCGCGAGATCGGTGTGGCGGCGCACGGCGGCGATGACGGAGGTCACGAGTTCCGGAAGGGAGGTGCCAACGGCGACGACGGTGAGGCCGATGATGGTTTCGGACACGCCAAGCGCTGTGGCGATTTCGACGGCGGCGTTGACCAGAAGCCGGGCGCCAAAAATGGTGAGGGCCAGACCGCCGATGACAAAGAGCACCGATATCCAGATGGCCTGCTGTCCGCCGGTGGCTTCGACTTCCGCTTTCACGCCGGTACTGGCGCTGGTCTGGGAGGCGCGGTCGGCGAAGTAGGAAAACACCACATAGGCGATGAGCAGGGCGACAAGGACGAGGCCCGCCAGGCGGTTCAGATTGCCGATGAGGACGATCGCGGTGCCGGCGAGTGCCGAGACCACGAGGACAGAGCCGTCGCGGCGCAGGATCGCCTTGTCGACAACGACCGGGTAGATCAGCGTGGTGATACCGAGGATCAGCAAGATATTGGCGATGTTGGAGCCGACAACATTGCCCACTGCAATGCCGGGGGAGCCGTTGAGGGCGGCCTGGACCGACGTCACGAGTTCCGGCAGTGAGGTGCCGAAGCCCACCAGAGTGAGGCCGATAAGCAGGGGGGACATGCCGAATTTACGCGCGATGGCGACGGCGCCCCGCACGAAGCCTTCACCGCCGGCCACCAGGAGGACCAGACCGATGACGAGCATGAGATAGACCATGGAAGACTCCGCAATTGCTTGGTGGCGTGACGTTTAGGCGGGGCATGCGATGCCTGCATATCCAAAGGCATGTTTCGCGATGGCGCGCAAGCGGGGCGCAGCGGACGCCGGTTTGGTGAACAGGTTTATCAGCGCATAGTCGGAACGTCAGACGGTGGCTAGGTCACCACGATCCGCTTTGCGCCGGTGGTGCGCTCGAGATCGGAGGGGGTAATTTCGAACACCGATCTTGCGTTCCCAGCGGCGGCCCAGACAGTCGCGTGGGAAAAGAGGTCTTCGTCGATATAAATCGACATGGGCTTGAGATGCCCAAAGGGCGAGACACCGCCGATGGCAAAGCCTGTGGCTTCGCGCACGAGATCGGCGTCGGCGCGGCCGAGTTTCTGGCCGATCTGGCGGGATGTGCGGCGTTCGTGGACGCGGTTCGCGCCCGAGACGAGGACCATGATGGGTTCGCCGGTCTCGACGCCGACGAACAGCAGGGATTTGACGATGCGGCCGATTTCGATGCCGAGGGCGTCGGCGGCCATCTGGGCCGTGGTGGCGAGTTGGTCGAGAACGGTGACCGTGCCGGGAAGCTCGTGGCGGGCGAGTTCGGCGGCGACGCGAAGTTCGGATTGGCGGAGGTCGGTCATGGATGGGTGGTCGAGGTCCGAGTTGACGAAGTGGCCGTGGTTGGTGCTGCGCTGGATCCCGGGAATAGATCCCAGGATGACGGTTAGGGCGGGGGCGTCCTTCTGCCATCGAGTGGGGTGAGTTTGCCGATAGGCGGCGGTGCGTCAAGGGCTGCTGACAGGGTATGTCGCAGGGCGCCGATAGGGACGGGGCGAACAAGGAGACAGGCCATGAGCACTATCACTATCGTTTTGACCGAGGGGTATTCGGACTGGGAAATCGGGGTTCTGATTGGGACTGGCCGCGCGTTTTATGATGCAGATATCCGGTTCGTTTCGCCAGATGGCAAGGGTGTGGCCTCGGTGGGCGGACTTGACGTCGGTGGGCTGGAGCGGTTTGTGGCGCCGGAGGCGGGGGTCGTCGTGGTTTGCGGCGGGCCGATGTTCGAGAGCGACGTACCGCCGGCCATCGAAGCTGAATTGCGTAGTGCGTTCGACAAGGGGTGCGCGGTGGCCGGGATTTGCGGGGGGACACTGGCGTTGGCGCGCGCGGGTTTGCTCGATGATGTGCGGCATACGTCCAATGGCGCCGAGTATCTGGCGCAGGTTCCCGGGTATCGCGGGCAGGGGCATTATGTCGATCAGCCAGCGGCAGTGAGCGATAGGCGGATCATCACGGCGCCCGCGCCGGCGCCGGCGAGCTTTGCGCAGGAGGTGCTGATGGCATCGGGGGTGCCTGCGGAGGCGGCGGGGCAGGTGATGGGGTTGCTGGGCATGGAGCACACCCGCGCGGGGAGTTGACGCGGGCGCGCCGACTTGCAGTAGTGCCGCCATATTATCGAGGAGACTCACCTTATGGCTGGCAAGGCGCTTGTCGTTATCGATGTGCAGAACGATTTTTGCCCCGGCGGGGCGCTGGCCGTGGATGGCGGCGATGAGGTGGTGCCGGTCATCAACCGTATGATGGCCGAATTCGACCATGTGATCCTGACGCAGGATTGGCATCCGGCGGACCATTCAAGCTTTGCCAGCCAGCACGAAGGCAAGGCGCCGTTCACCGATATCGAAATGGACTACGGGCCGCAGCGATTGTGGCCCGACCATTGCGTGCAGGGGAGCCCGGGGGCGGAGTTTCACCCCGAGCTTTATGTAACGAGCGCCGAGCTGATCATCCGCAAGGGGTTTCGCCGCGGGATCGACTCCTATTCGGCGTTTTTCGAGAACGACCACACAACACCGACAGGGCTGACGGGGTATCTGCGCGAGCGGGGGATTGCCGATCTGACGCTGGTGGGGCTGGCGACCGATTTCTGCGTAGCGTTTTCGGCGATTGATGCCGTAAAACAGGGGTTCTCGGCCAGCGTTGCGCTTGAGGCGTGTCGGGGGATCGACATGGATGGTTCGGTGGACGCGATGATTGCGCGGATGAAGGCTGCCGGGGTGAGCGTTCGGTGAGTACGTCGAAAACCGACATCGCGCGGCGGGTCTTCAATCATACGTTCAAGCTCGATCCCATCGTGCGATCGCTGCTGGATACCGATTTCTATAAGCTTTTGATGCTGCAGATGATCTGGGGGTTGTATCGGGACGTCGATGCGACCTTCTCGCTGACCAATCGCACGACGAAAGTGCGATTGGCGGATGAGGTCGATATCGACGAGCTGCGTGAGCAACTGGACCACGCGCGGACGCTGCGATTTTCCAAAAAGGAGATGATCTGGCTGGCGGGTAACTCGTTTTACGGCACCAAGCAGATTTTTGCGCCGGATTTTCTAGCGTGGCTCGAGGGGTTTCAGCTTCCGGACTATGAGCTCAGCGAAAAAGACGGGCAGTTCGAACTGCATTTCCATGGGAAATGGGTCGAGACGACGATGTGGGAAATTCCTGCGCTGGCGATCATCAATGAGTTGCGGTCGCGGGCGGCGATGCGCGGGCTGGGGCGGTTCACGCTCGATGTGCTCTATGCGCGGGCCAAGGCGCGGACATGGGAAAAGGTCGAGCGGTTGAAGAAGCTGCCGGACCTGAAGATTTCCGATTTCGGGACGCGGCGGCGGCATTCGTTCTTGTGGCAGCGCTGGTGCGTCGAGGCGCTTAAAGAAGGGTTGGGCGATGCGCTGACGGGGACGTCGAACGTGCTTTTGGCCATGGATACGGACCTTGAAGCGTTGGGGACCAACGCGCATGAATTGCCCATGGTGGCGGCGGCGCTGGCTGAAGGGGATGATGCGTTGCGGCGGGCGCCGTATGGGGTGCTCAAGGATTGGCAGGGCTATTATGGGGGAAATCTGCTGATCGTTCTGCCCGATGCGTTTGGGACGGCGTCGTTTCTGGACAATGCGCCCGATTGGGTGGCGGACTGGACGGGGTTTCGGCCCGACAGCGCGCCGGCCATAGAGGGGGGCGAAAAGATCATCGACTGGTGGCGGGCGCATGGGCGCGATCCGCGCGAAAAGCTGCTGATCTTTTCGGACGGGCTGGATACCGAGACGATCGAGAAGGCGTATCGGCATTTCGACGGGCGGGTGCGGATGGCGTTCGGGTGGGGGACCAATCTGACCAATGATTTTGCCGGCGTGGCGCCGGTGCCGCTGCCGCAATTGACGCCGATTTCGCTGGTGATCAAGGTTTCGCGCGCCAATGGGCGGCCTGCGGTGAAGCTGTCGGATAATCCTGCCAAGGCGGTGGGGGACCGGGGGGAGATCGCGCGGTATCTGCGGGTGTTTGGGGACGAGGAGATGGCGGAACAGGCGGTTGTGGTTTGACGCTGCGGCATTTCCATTGAGGCGGAGCATACTGGGTCCCAGCGCAAGGCCGGGATGACGGTTGCGAGCTTGGTCGGGGCAGCGTGGGCCCTCGGGTCGAGCCCGAGGGTGACGGGTGTGGGGGGCGAGCTGTTGGGCTTTCCCCTAAGTGCTGACGCTATCGACTTTGAACGATGCGACTGCGGTTGAGGAGTCCGAGGCGGTCTCGCATGGCGAAGCGGGCGGTGAGGACGATGGCGCAGACCGAGAGGCCGGCGGCGAGGCCGAGCCAGATGCCGACGCCGGCGAGGCGGTCGGGCGAGCCCAGATACCAGGCGACGGGCATGCCGATGCCCCAATAGCCGGTGAGGGCGATGACCATCGGGATTTTCGTGTCGTTCAATCCGCGCAGGACGTGGACGGCGACGACTTGTGCGCCGTCGACGATCTGGAAGAGGCCGGCAATGCCCAAGAATGTGGTTGCCATGGCGAGGGCGGCGAGGTTTCCGGGGTCGGTTGGGTCGAGGAAGAGGCGGGTGAAGACCTGCGGGACCGTAAGGAACAAGAGGCAGGTCACGACCATGAAGCCGACGCCGATGGCCAGCGCCGTCCAGCCGGCGAGGGCGATGCCACGATCGCTGCCGGCGCCGAAGGCGAGGCCGACTCGGACGGTGGCGGCCATGGACAGGCCCAGCGGAACCATGAAAGCGAACGAAGCGCATTGGAGCGCGACGGCGTGGGCGGCAAGGGCGTCGGTGCCGTGCCAGCCCATCAAGATGGCGGCGACAGCGAACATGCCGACTTCGGCCATCAGCGTCAGGCCGATGGGGGTGCCGATGCGGAAAATTTCGCGAAAGCGCAGCCAGTCGGGCTTCCAGAACCGCACGAGGATATGGAAGCGGCGGTATTTCTTGTGGCGAAGGGCATAGGCGAGCAGCAGGCCGAACATCAGCGCATTGGTCATCACCGTCGCGATGGCCGCGCCGCGCAGTTCAAGGGCCGGGAAGCCGAAATTGCCGAAGATCAGCGCGTAGTTGGCGATGGCGTTGACGAGCACGCCGGCCAGGGTGACGTAGAGGATCACCTGCGTGCTGCCGATCGCCGAGAGGAACGAGCGGATGACGAAGAGCCCGAGGCCCGGGAAAAGGACGAGGACTGCGATCTGCATGTACTCTTCGGCCATGCGGGCGAGCTCGGGGTCTTGTCCGGTCCAGAGGAGAATGGGGCGGATTTGCCAGATGAGGGGGAAGAGCGCCACAGCGACAACGATCGCGGCCCAGAAGCCCTGGCGCACGGTGCGGCGGACATTCTTGATCTGGCGCGAGCCGAGCGCTTGCGCGGCCAGCGGCGCGACAGCGGAGACGATGCCACCGCCGAGCAGCAGGAAGGGGGTAAAAAACGAGGTCGCGAGGGTGCCAGCGGCAAGATATTCCGGCCCGAGCCAGCCCATCATGATGACATCGGTGGTGAAGAGCGCGTTTTGCGCGACCTGGGCCACGACGAGTGGCCAGGCGAGCAAAAATGTAGCGCGTAGCTCCGCGGTCCATCCGGACGCGACGCGTGATGTGGAGGTCGTCATGTGTTGGCCTTCCCAAGCCGCGCCGCGCAAAAATTTCGAGGCGAGGCGAATTCGATACACGCGAATCGAAGGCTTGTCAGCGTGCCGACGTGCCCAAACTGGCTGTGCAGCAGATTCCGCCAATGCCGCAAAGCTCTTGAAAAAGTTCACGAAATGGAGAAAGTTAACGAAATCTCGCCGTTGTTCATATTCGCTTCAGGTTGGGATCTGTAGGCCATTGGCCCTCGTCGTGGAACCAAATCCGCAAAGCGGCATTTAAAGGCGAGGGAACTCTAGAGTTTAAGTCGCAGGAGGCTTTGAGAGATGAAAAAAGCATTTGTTATCGGTCTTGCCCTGACGTCCTTGTTGGCGGTTTCGGCGTGTACACGTACTCAGGAAACTGCAGCAATCGGCGCTGGCGCCGGTGCTGTCATCGGTGGTGTGACCACTGGTTCCGTTCAGGGCGCCGTTGTCGGTGGCGTGGTCGGCGGTGTGGCTGGCGCTCTCGTAGGCCAGGTCGCCGGTGAGCCGAACCAGTGCTACTACCGCGCTTCGGATGGAACGCTGTACAAGGATAACTGCCCACGCAGCTAAGTTGAGCTGACTGGACGTATTCAAGTTGAGCCCGTGCCGTTCCCGCACGGGCTCTTTTGATTCCTGGGGTGCGAGCCTCGGATCGGAATGTCGGGGTTAGCGCTGCGAGCTATGCATCGGCTCGGAGGATACTGGGTCCCGGCTCAAGGCCGGGATGACGGCTGTGTGAGGACTGAGTAGCGGTGGCTCGATCGTGCTCGGGTGTCGCAGGGCGAACGACGCAAGAGACGTCCTTAAGGCGCGAGGGGGCCTTGGTTGGGCCCTGCGGTGTGATCTTCGCTAAGAGAGTTCCCGAACTTAGGGGCTTGACCGGGGGCGTACCCGGCAGTACGAATGTGCACGAATTTTGGAGAACTTCCGTGAAGACGGCAATTATTCTTGTAGTACGCAGGCGCATCGCAACATGAGGGCATAACCCTCGTGCGAAATGCGGTGCGCTGATCCAGGTCCCAAACGGGGCCTTTTTTATTGGCTGAATGCGAAGACGAATAGGGAGTGGCTGAGATGGCCGAACAGATGACCGGCGCGGAAATGGTGATCAGGGCGCTGACCGACAATGGGGTGGAGCACATCTTCGGTTATCCCGGCGGCGCGGCGCTACCGATCTATGACGCGATGTTCCAGCAGGACAAGATCCAGCACATTCTCGTTCGGCACGAGCAGGGCGCGACGCATATGGCAGAGGGCTATGCGCGGTCGACAGGCAAGTGCGGTGTCGTTCTGGTGACCTCGGGGCCGGGGGCGACCAATGCGGTGACCGGGCTGACCGATGCGTTGATGGACTCGATCCCGCTGGTCTGCATTACGGCGCAGGTCCCGACCAATCTCATCGGTTCGGATGCGTTTCAGGAGTGCGACACCGTTGGCATCACGCGCAGCTGCACCAAATACAATTATCTTGTCAAACGCATCGAGGATTTGCCTCGTGTGTTGCATGAAGCATTTCTGATCGCGACGACAGGGCGTCCGGGACCGGTGGTGATCGATATTCCCAAAGACGTGCAGTTTGCCCTCGGCAATTATTATCAGCCCGATGTCGAAACGCTGCGCCACCAGAGCTATCGTCCGCAGATGGACGGCGATCTTGGTGCGATCGAGGCGGCTGTCGATATGATGCTGCGGGCCGAACGCCCGGTGTTTTACACCGGCGGTGGCGTGATCAATGCCGGACCCGAGGCGTCCGAAGCGCTGCGTGAACTGGCGGAATTGACCGGGTTTCCGGTGACCTCGACGCTTATGGGGTTGGGCGCGTTTCCTGCGTCGAACCCGCAATGGCTCGGCATGCTGGGCATGCACGGCACCTATGAAGCCAATCTCGCGATGCATGATTGCGACGTCATGATCAATATCGGGGCGCGGTTCGATGACAGGATCACCGGGCGGATCGACGCGTTTTCGCCGGGCAGCCGGAAAATTCACGTCGATATCGATCCCTCGTCGATCAATAAGGTCGTGCCGGTCGATATTCCCATAATTGGCGACTGTGCCCGCGTGTTGCGGGAGATGGTCCGCGTCTATCGCAGCAAGTCCAACCAGCCGCGCACCGAAGCGATTGCGCCGTGGTGGGAGCAGATCGATGAGTGGCGCGCGGTCAATTCGCTCGGCTACAAGAATTCGACGACGACCATCAAGCCGCAATATGCCATCGAGCGTCTGTATGAGGCGAGCAAGGCGCAGGGCAAGGACGTGTACATCACGACCGAGGTTGGCCAACATCAGATGTGGGCGGCGCAGCATTTCCATTTCGACCAGCCCAATCGCTGGATGACTTCGGGCGGGCTGGGGACCATGGGCTATGGGCTTCCCGCGGCAGTCGGCGTGCAGGTGGCGCATCCCGATGCACTTGTTATCGACATTGCCGGTGAGGCGAGCGTCCAGATGACGATGCAGGAAATTTCAACGGCGGTCCAGTATCGGTTGCCGGTCAAGATTTTCATTCTCAACAATGAGCGGATGGGCATGGTTCGGCAGTGGCAGGACCTGCTGCACGGATCGCGCTACGCGCATTCCTATTCGGAATCGCTGCCTGATTTCGTCAAGCTCGCGGAGGCGTATGGGGCCAAGGGCGTGCGGTGTGACAACCCGGCCGAGCTCGATGCGGCGATTGCCGAGATGCTCGACTATGACGGCCCGGTGCTGTTCGACGTGGTTGTCGAAAAGGACGAGAATTGCCTGCCGATGATCCCGTCAGGGAAGCCGCATAACGAGATCATTTTGCCCGACACGGCCAATATTGGATCGATCATTGATGAGAAGGGGCGGCAACTGGTTTAGCGCTGGAGCAGGGTTTCGGCCCTTAGCCGACGCATCGGTTTTACCGATGCGCCCCCCTCACCCCTAGCCTCTCTCCCACCGAAGGAGAGGGGCTCTTGAGGCCGACGATTGAGATTGAGGTAGGCTCACCGGTTGCTTACGCGCAGGGATGCCGAGAGGATTGGAAAAGATCATGAACGCACATTTGCAGCCGACGGGATCGGCGTATTTTCTGACAACCGAGACGCAGGCTGCCGAGCGGCACACGTTGACGGTTCTTGTCGATAACGAGCCGGGTGTTCTCGCAAGGGTCGTGGGGCTGTTTTCGGCCCGGGGATATAACATCGACTCGCTGACGGTCTCGGAGACCGAGCATGACAAGCATCGCTCGCGGATCACCATCGTCACCATGGCGACGCCGAAAGTGCTCGCGCAGATCAAGCTGCAGCTCGAGCGGCTGGTGCCGGTGCACAAGGTTCACGATCTGACCGCCGAGGGCGAGTCGCTGGAGCGGGAGCTGGCGCTGCTCAAGGTCGCGGGTAAGGGCGAGAACCGGGTGGAGACGCTGCGGCTGGCCGATGCGTTTCGCGCGCAGGTGGTGGATGCATCGACGGAGAGCTTTGTGTTCGAGATTACCGGCAAGCCGGCCAAGATCGACCAGTTCATTACGCTGATGGCACCGCTGGGGCTCGTCGAGGTGGTGCGGACCGGCCTGGCTGCGATTACACGTGGGCCGGAGGGGATGTGATACCGAGGCTCAAGAGACTTGGGGTCGGAGAGAGGCTGATCCCAGACCCCGGGCATAAATCTCCGGGGTGACGGTTTGTATGGGGCGATAGTGGGTGGAAAGTGGGCTGCGGTTCGGCTACTCACTGGTGCCCATCCACGTAAATAGCCTCCCATGACCCAGCTTTCCGTCAATCTCAATGCCGTCGCGCAACTGCGCAATCGCCGTAATCTGCCCTGGCCGAGCGTTGTGGGGCTCGCACGGATCGTGCTGGACGCAGGGGCCGTGGGGATCACCGTGCATCCGCGGCCCGATGAGCGCCATATCCGGCGGACCGATGTGTTCGATCTCGTCAATTTGCTGCGGGCGGAATACTCCTCGGCGGAACTCAATATCGAAGGCTATCCGACCGAAGCGTTTCTCGATCTGGTCTCTGCAGCCAATCCCCAGCAGGTGACGCTGGTGCCAGATGCGCCCGAGCAGGCGACGTCGGACCATGGATGGGATTTCATTGCAGATCGCGAAATGCTGACGCGGGTTGTAGGCGATCTCAAATCGCACGATCGGCGGGTGGCGCTGTTTTGCGATCCCGATGCCGGGGTCGATCAGATTGCCGCGGCGAAAGCGATCGGTGCAGACCGGGTGGAGCTTTACACCGGGCCCTATGGCTCGTGTTTCGACAATCCAGATGCGGCGATCCAATCGCTGTCCGATCTGGCGGATACGGCGCGGGCGGCGCATGCCGCCGGTTTGGGGATCAATGCGGGCCACGATCTGACGCTGGGCAATCTGCCGGCCTTCGTCGCCTCCGTGCCACATCTCGATGAGGTGTCGATCGGACACGCGATCACAGCCGATGCGCTGACACTGGGGTTTGCCGAGGCGGTTCGGAAATATCTCGGCGCCCTACAGGCGTAAGGGTCAGGCCGCCTGCACTGTCGTTTCGTGGTGGTGTCCTGATTGTTCGTTATGGCCGAACGAATGGGCTTTTGTGTGCGAGTTCGACCTTATTTATCAGCATTTTCAATATCTTAGCGTGCGCGTGAATTGGCGGGAAGAGGGTAGGTGCATTGTGGCGGGAGTAGGATACATCAGTGTGCCTACTTGAGGTCTTGCGCCAGAGTCACATATTCAGCCCTACTTACTGTTCGTAACCAACTCCCCAGAGGGAACACGTCATGTCCAAGCCAAAGATTGCGATCATCATCTCGTCGACACGCGAAGCACGCTTTGCCGACAAGCCTGCCCAGTGGCTGCTCGAGAAGGCCAAGGCCCGCAGCGATTTCGACGTCGAACTGGTCGACCTCCGCGACTTCGACCTGCCGTTCTTCGACGAAGTTGCGTCCAACATGTGGGCGCCTACGCAGGATCCCAAGGCTGTGGCCTGGCAGAAGAAGATCGCCGAATTTGACGGCTATATCTTCCTCGTTGCCGAATACAACCGCTCGATCACCGGCGCGCTCAAGAATGCTATCGACCAGGCCTATGTCGAGTGGGTCAAAAAGCCCGCCGCCTATGTCGGTTACGGTTCGGTCGGCGCTGCCCGCGCTATCGAACAGCTTCGCCTGATCAACGTAGAACTGCAGATGGTTCCCGTGCGCCATGGCGTCCACATCGGTGGTTCTGAATTCTTCACCGTCTGGGGCGGCGGCAAGAACGAGCCGATGTCGGCCATCGAAGCTGTCATCGAGCCGAGCCTCAACGATCTGTTCAACAATCTGACCTGGTGGGCGAATGCGACAAAGACCGCGCGCGCAGAAGACCAGAAGCAGGCTGCAGAATAATCGTTCGTCTCTCCTCCAAGCGAACGACAAGGCCGTCCCGATCGGGGCGGCCTTTTTTTTGTGCCGCGCGCCGCTGTTTGGTCACGCTCGGCGATTAGAGCGAGTGCGATGTTTACGGGGTGTTAACCATGTTGGACTGGCTCGGTGGAGCAACCGATTTCATGTTGGGGACGGCGTTTTCGGCGCTGTCGCTGGTTGGGCTGGCGCCCGAAACTGACCAGCCCTTCGTGATGGATACCATGCTGGCCGGGCTGGCCGAAGGGTGCGAGATGTCCCCCGACCTCGCTGTGTTCCGAGAGCAATTGGTGGCCGATGGATCCTATATCCTGCCGCCGGGAGCTGCCGAGCATTTCGTCGAAGCGCAGATTGCGGTGCATGACGACTACCGCGAGATCGTTGTGCCGGTCGATGGAGTATGGCAGGGCCATCGGGTGGATGGGCTACTCATCCTTGCGGGCATAGACAACGGTATCAGCGCGTTCAGCGTGGTTTTCGATGCCGAGGATATCGGCGTGGCCGACACTTTTGCGCCGCTGGCGGTGTCGTCCAACCAGCGGATGGCCGACGATCCGGAAAACATCGTCGGCGCCAGCGCGGCGTTTGGCACGTTCCAGGGGCGGACGCAGTATATCTGCGATTTTTCGAACTAGGCCGACTTCTCGGGTCGGATCGCGGGAATGGATCCAGCCATGACTATGGTCGTTATTTAGCGCGGCATATCGGGGCAGACATAGGGGACCGGGGAGACCGTGAAGCGGCGTTCGACGACATCGTCGACAAGGTTGAGGGCGAGGACAAGTTCGGCTTCGTTGAGTTCAACGATATCGGCATCGATTGTCACGGTGTCTTCCTGCCAGCTCAGCGATTCGTCGCCGGTCATCTGCCAGTTCGACAGGCGATAGCCTTCCCAGCAAGAGGTCTGCATCATGGTGCCTTCCGAAAGGAAAAGGACCATGGCGCCGGGGCGCCCGGAGTCCTCTTCGGCTTCGACCCAGAACTTTTCGGTCAGCGAGGCGCCGACCACCGGGGCGAAGGTCGCCTCATCCTGCGCCGTCGCGGGCAGGGCAATGCAGAAGGTGGCGGCGATTGTGGCAAGAACTGTAAGTTTCATGGGGCGACTCTCGAGCTAATCAAAGTGTAAATCTCTTGCGGTGATTGGTCCAAAGTGTGGTGAGCGCAATCGTTCCATGCATTGGCAGTATATTGCCGTTCTTGACCAGGTGCATGGACAGGCGTAATTGAGCACGCCTTCTGCAACAGCCCAAGTGGCATTCCAAATGACGCAGGTTAGTAGTGTCGGTGTGCCGGCTTCTCACGAAGCCGCCGACACGGCTCATCGAGCCAGCAAATTTCCCCTTCTTCTCATCGGTGCAATCGGCGTGGTGTTCGGTGATATCGGCACCAGCCCCATCTACGCGTTTCGCGAGGCGCTCGCGGCGAGCGAGGGCGCGCAGCCGCCTGAAATGGTGGTGCTGGGACTGTTGTCGCTGATCGTCTGGATTTTGACGCTGTCGGTGGCCGTCAAATACGCGCTGTTTGTGACGCGAGCCGATAATGGCGGGGAGGGTGGTACGCTCTCTCTCGTGGCGCTGGCGCGCAAGACCTACACAAAGGCGCCGTTCTGGATCACCGGTCTGGGCGTTCTTGGCGCAGCGCTGTTTTATGGCGATGCGATGCTGACGCCGGCGATTTCGGTGCTTTCGGCGGTTGAAGGTATCGAACTCGTGGCGCCGAACCTGACGCGGTTCGTGATCCCGATCACACTGGCGATCATCGTCGGGCTGTTTCTCGTCCAGAAATTCGGGACCGGGAAGGTCGGGGCAGCGTTTGGGCCGATCACTGCGGTGTGGTTCCTGGTGCTGGGGATTTCCGGGCTCTGGCAGGTGATCGAGAACCCGGAGGTGCTGGCGGCACTCAATCCCTACTACGCGATTGCGTTTCTCGTTGCGCATCCGGAACTGGCCGTGGTGGTGATGGGGGCGGCGTTTCTCGCCATCACCGGCGCCGAGGCGCTCTATGCCGATATGGGGCATTTCGGGCGGCGGCCTATCGTTGTCGGCTGGTTTGCGCTGGTCTTTCCTTGCCTCGTGCTCAATTATTTCGGGCAGGGCGCCTATGTGCTCGCTGTTGGCGTCGATGCCGTCGAGAGCCCGTTCTACGAGATGCATCCCGACTGGACGCTGTTGCCGCTGATCGGGTTGACCACGGTGGCGACGGTGATCGCCAGCCAGGCTGTGATCACGGGCGCCTACAGCCTGACGCAACAAGCCATGGCGATGGACCTTCTGCCACGCATGGTGGTGCAGCACACCTCCGACACCGAAAGCGGGCAGATTTACCTGCCCCAGATCAACACGGCGCTGATGGTCGCGGTGATCATCATGGTGCTGGCGTTCGGCAGTTCGGCAGCGCTGTCGGCCGCCTATGGCGTGGCGGTGTCGGGCATCATGGTGGTGACGCTGGCCCTATTGCTGGTGATCATGCGCAGACGGTGGAAATGGCCGCTGGGTGCGGTGATTGCGTTCGGCGCGGTGTTTGCCGTGCTCGATGTCGGATTTTTCGCGGTCAACGCGTCCAAGTTCAACGATGGCGGCTGGGTGCCGATGGCGGTAGCCGCAGTGTTGACGCTGCTGATGCTGATCTGGATGCGGGGGCGCAACCGATTGGCCACCAAGACCCGGCGGAGCGAACTGCCGCTAATGACGCTGCTGAGCAGCCTCAAATCGCGCGATCGCACGATCGTTCCGGGCACAGCGGTGTTTCTGACGGCCGACGAGGCCAGCGCGCCCACGGCGCTTTTGCACTCGCTCAAGCACTACAAGGTGCTCCACGAACACAACGTGATCCTCACCGTGCGGACGGCGTCGATGCCGCGGGTGCCCGACGACGCCAAGGTGCAATATTCAGGCTATGACGAGCGGTTCAGCCGCATGGTTATGACGTTCGGCTATCGCGAGACGCCCAACGTGCCGGTGACGCTTGGGCTGGCGCGCAAGCTGGGCTTTGACTACGACGTGATGAACACATCGTTCTTCCTGTCGCGGCGGCGGCTCAAGCTGGCGCAAAAGCTCGGGGCGATACAGAACCTGGAAGACCGCGTATTTTCGGCGATGGCGCACAATGCCAGTGACGCGACCGCGCATTTCCACTTGCCGACTGGGCGCGTGGTGGAAATCGGGATGCAGGTGGGGTACTGAAAAAACCGTCAACGGTGGTCGGTTCGGGGCTTGAAAAGTGCCGAACCGTACCGTACGGTACGCCTCAATTCGAGGGCCTGTTCGGACCGGCTTGATCGATCTGTACCGCATTGAATTCGGGATGTCACGTTGACGCCGCCGCCACCACTTACTGTCAGCGACGATACGCTCACCGAGCGGCAGAAGGACGTGCTCGATGCGGCGCTGGGACTGCTGGTCGATGGCGGGGACGGGCTGACCATGACGGGCGTGGCGCGGCGTGCGAGCTGCTCGAAGGAAACGCTCTACAAATGGTTTGGCGATCGAGACGGATTGCTGACAGCGACTGTGCAGTGGCAGGCGTCCAAGGTGCGTGTCGTGCCGGTGGATCGGGACACGCTGGACAAGCGCACACTGGGCATCGCGCTCGAAAAATTCGGGCGCGACTGGCTGACGGTTCTGACAGGTGACACGTCGGTGGCGCTGAACCGGCTGGCGGTGTCCCATGCCGGGCAGGAAAAGCGCAATCTGGGGCGGATCGTGCTCGAGAACGGCCCGATCGGCATGGCCCGTCGCTGCAAGCCGCTGCTGGAAGCGGGCAGGGACGCAGGGCTGGTCAAGTTCGACGATGCCGACCAGGCATTCCGCACATTTTTCGGGCTCGTCGTTCGCGACACCCAAATCCGCATGCTGCTCGGTGAGCAGCGGCGGCCAAGCGAAGAGCAGATTGCCGCGCAAGCGCGGCGGGCTCGGGAACAGTTTTTCGCGCTTTTCGGAGCGTAAATTTCAACAGCAAACAAGCGAGCCAGGGAGAACACCAATGCGCGTTTATTACGATCGTGATGCCGATCTCAACCTCATCAAGTCCAAGAAGGTCGCCATTATCGGTTATGGCAGCCAGGGTCGTGCGCACGCGCTGAACCTCAAGGATTCCGGCGCGACCGAAATCGCCGTGGGTCTGCGTCCCGGCTCGGCAACGGCCAAGAAGGTCGAGGCCGATGGTCTCAAGGTCATGAGCGTGGCGGAAGCCGCTGCATGGGCCGACTTCATGATGATGGCGACCCCCGACGAATTGCAGGCTGACATCTATCGCGACGAGATTGCGCCGAACATCCGTGATGGTGCCGCGCTGGCGTTTGCGCACGGACTGAATGTCCATTTTGGGCTGATCGAGCCCAAGGACACCGTCGACGTGCTGATGGTTGCGCCCAAGGGTCCGGGCCACACGGTGCGTGGCGAGTTCGAGAAGGGCGGCGGGGTGCCCTGCCTCATCGCCGTTCATCACGACGCTTCTGGCAATGCGCATGACCTTGGCCTCTCCTACGCCTCGGGCGTCGGCGGCGGGCGTTCGGGCATTATCGAGACGACCTTCAAGGAAGAGTGCGAGACCGATCTGTTCGGCGAACAGGCCGTTCTGTGCGGTGGCCTCGTCGAGCTGATCCGCGCCGGTTTCGAAACGCTGGTGGAAGCCGGCTACGCGCCGGAAATGGCATATTTCGAGTGCCTGCACGAAGTGAAGCTGATCGTCGACCTGATCTACCAGGGCGGCATCGCCAACATGAACTACTCGATCTCCAACACTGCAGAGTGGGGCGAATACGTCACCGGTCCGCGCATCATCACGAGCGAAACCAAGGCCGAGATGAAGCGGGTTCTCAACGATATTCAGTCGGGACGCTTTACGTCGGAATGGATGCAGGAGCACCGTTCGGGCGCAGCGCGCTTCAAGGCGATCCGTCGCAACAACGACGCGCACCAGATCGAGGAAGTCGGCACCAAGCTCCGCGACATGATGCCGTGGATCAAGGCCGGCGCGCTGGTCGACAAGACGCGGAACTAGTTGGGCTACGGCCCCGCTTCTGGCGCCTTTACTGGACCCCGGGACTAAATCCCGGGGTGACGGGTGGGCGGGCGCTGGGTGCAGTGCTTTCCAAAAATGATGAGAAAGGGTCGGCTGTGCCGGCCCTTTTTTATGCGCCGTTTTTTACACCATAGAACAGGACAATACCGCCGCCGGTGAGGGGCTGGGTTTTGATGAGATCCAGATCGATGCGGTGGTCGGAGGGTTTGAAGAGCGGGGTGCCGCGGCCGAGGATAAGCGGGGCGATGCCGAGGCGGTATTCGTCGATGAGACCGGCAGGGAGGAGGGTGGCGAGGAGGTCAGCGCTGCCGAAGATGTAGATATTGCGCTCGGCGTTGCGCTTGAGCTCGGCGATGGCTTTAACGACATCACCCGAAATCAGGTGCGAATTGTTCCATTTGGCGTCCGAGAGCGTGTTGGACACGACGTATTTGCGGATGGTGTTCATGCCGTCGGCGATCTGGCCGGTTTCGTTGGCCCAATAGGTAGCCATGCCTTCATAGGTCTTGCGGCCGAACAACAGCGCTTCGGCCTCGTCGAGCTGGGTGTTCGACAGGGCTTCGAGCTCGTCGCCCCAGACCGTTTCGTGCAGGGACAGATCCCACGGGTCTGGGCCTTCAAAACAGCCGTCGAGGCTGGCGATGTTCCAGACGATCAGTTTGCCCATGGCGGTTGCTCCCTCGGTTTTCGGCGTTTGCCACACATGTTGCCGGGCGATTAACGCTGCCTTATCAAAAGCCTCCTAAACATCGTTGGCAAGGGCGTATCGCGCGCTGTTCGTGAGGCCCCGATGCAAGGACGTTGCGATGAAGTTGCCCTATTATCTCCTCGATGTGTTCACCCGCGATCGGCTGAGCGGCAATCCGCTGGCTGTGGTGCTCAAGGCAGACGAGCTGTCTGGCGCGCGGATGCAATCGATCGCTCGGGAGTTCAATCTATCCGAAACGGTGTTCGTGCTCGCGCCGCAGAACGAGCGGCACAATGCGCGGCTGCGGATTTTTTCGCCTGTAACTGAAATGCCGTTTGCGGGGCATCCGACTGTGGGCGCGACGGTGCTGCTGGGGCTGCAATCGCGTTTGACCGCGGTGCGGCTGGAGTTGGGCGTGGGGCTGGTGACGGCCGTTCTGGAGCGCACCGATAAGCGTACCGGAGAGGCGAAGTTTACCTTGCCGCATCTGCCTGAGCGGCTCGACTGCGATCTCGATATCGATCAGGTGGCAGCCCGGCTCGGGCTGGCTACGTCCGATATTGGGTGTGACGGGATGATGCCGTCACGCTATTCGGCCGGGGTTTCGTTCTATCTCGTGCCGCTCAAGGACGCGCGGGCGCTGGAGGCGATTACGCTCGAGCGCCGCGGGTGGGCCGATACGTTTCCGGGGGAGCGGAACTCGGTCTATGTCTACACCGCAACGCCCAATGAGCGCGGCAATGATTACGCGGCGCGCATGTTCCACATCGCTCATGGGTCGGGCGAGGATGCGGCGACGGGATCGGCGGCTGCGGCGCTGATCGGACAGCTGGCGGATTCGGGGCTTTATGGCGATGGGCACCATGCGCTGAGACTACGCCAGGGGCGCGAGATGGGGCGCCCGAGCGAAATCGCGGTGCAGTTCAATATCGAAGGCGGTGTGCTCAAGCATGCGGGGATCGGTGGATCGGCGGTGGTGCTGGCCGAAGGCATGATCGATCTCGACGATTAGGATGCCCCGATATTCAGGTGAGGTTGGGCTGCGAATGCCGCTTATCTGCGCTTCCGGTACTCACGTACTGGAGTACGCTCCGCTCCGGTTCTCGTTAAGCACCCTTCTCGCTCCACCCTGACCTGAATCTCCAAGCATCCTAAGGCGCGGTGTTGAAGGTCGAATCAGCTAAGCTGGGCTTGCATGTCGTGCGCGGGAGGGGCCGATGGACGTCTTTATCAATATCCTGATTTTTCTCCATATCTTCGGGTTGGTTCTGGGCATGGGGTCGGGCATGGCGATGTCGGGCGTCAGGCGCGCCATGGCGGGCAGCGCGGATGCCACGGCGTTCGATGGACTAATCTCGATCCTCGGGCGCAATGGGCATGTGGGGCTGGCGGTGCTCTGGATCACCGGGCCGCTGGTGGTCTGGCTCAAATATGGCGGAGTTTCAGGGCTGGATTTCTGGTTCTGGATCAAGATCGTCTTTGTGGTGATCCTCAGCGCGGCGCTGGGAATCGGGGCTGTCAATTTCCGCAAAGGGCGGGCCGGGGACGTGCGGGCGGCGGCAATCGCCAAGCGCGCGTCGGCGGTGACGGGGATTTCGGGGCTGATCGTGATCTTCGCGGCGGTGTTCGCTTTCAACTAGGCTTTGCGGCTATTCAGGTGATGGCGGGCTCTAAACGGCAATGTTCTGCGCGTCCGGTAGCCACACACCCAAAAGAAGCGTGCGTAAAGGGTTGCGCTTGCGGCGCAATTGGCTCATGTTTGGTGCGTTGAAGACAAGGATACCAGGGCCGTATCGATGCGCCGCAGCCAAAACCGCGCCGTCGCCATAGCCGCCAGCAAGCACAAAGCTTTGCAGGCTCGTATCCTCATGGGCACGGCGATGCTCGCCTCGCTCGGCCTTCTACTCCTCCTTATCAGCCCCTGATCACCGGCAGTCCGCTTAGAACGGACGGGTCGTCAGGGGATTGTGCCAAGCCGCCGAACAACGACATCAGATGTCCGGCCATGACCTGCTGCATTCAGCGAGATTTCGCGCAGGGGCCGAATAGGGAAGACCACTATGACCACCCAATCCAATACCGACCGCGTCTATATTTTCGACACGACCTTGCGCGATGGCGAACAGAGCCCCGGCGCGACGATGACGCTGGAAGAAAAGCTCCAGGTGGCCGAAATTCTGGACACGATGGGCGTCGATATCATCGAGGCCGGGTTTCCGATCGCGTCGAACGGCGATTTCGAGGCGGTGGCGACGATTGCCAAGCGGGCCAAGAACGCTGTGATCTGCGGGCTGGCGCGCGCGATCTCGGCCGATATCGACAGGGCCGGCGAGGCGGTGCGCTTTGCCAAGCGCGGGCGTATTCATACCTTCGTTTCGACCTCGCCCATCCATCTGGCACACCAGATGAAAAAGACCGAGGACGAGGTGCTGGAAATCGTCACCAGGACGGTGACGCAGGCGCGCAATCTGATCGACGATGTCGAATGGTCGGGCATGGACGCCACCCGCACGCCGGTCGAGTTTCTGGCGCGCTGTACCGAGGCTGCGATCAAGGCCGGGGCGACGACGATCAATATTCCCGACACCGTCGGGTACTCGACGCCGGAAGATTACTACGCGCTGATCAAGACGCTGATCGAGATGGTGCCCAATTCCGATCAGGCGATTTTCTCGACCCACTGCCATAATGATCTGGGCATGGCCGTCGCCAATTCCCTGGCCGGCGTGCGGGCGGGGGCGCGGCAGGTGGAATGCACGATCAACGGGATCGGCGAGCGGGCCGGTAATGCGGCTCTCGAAGAAGTCGTGATGGCGCTCAAGACCCGTGTCGATGCGTTGCCCTTCCACACCGCTATCGAATCGACAAGCCTGTCGCGCGCGTCGAAAGTGGTGTCGGCGGCGGCCAATTTCCCGGTGCAGTACAACAAGGCCATCGTGGGCAAGAACGCGTTCGCCCATGAGAGCGGCATCCATCAGGACGGGATGCTCAAGAACGCTTTGACCTACGAGATCATGACGCCCGAAAGCGTGGGGATCAAATCGACCTCGCTGGTGATGGGCAAGCATTCGGGGCGGCATGCGTTCAAGCAGAAGCTGGCCGATCTGGGCTATGAATTGGCGGACAACCAGTTTCAGGAAGCTTTTCAGCGCTTCAAGGATTTGGCGGACCGCAAGAAGAACGTTTATGACGACGATATCATTGCGCTGGTCGATGATGAGATGGGATCGGGTGCCGATCGTATCCGCCTGGTCGATATGAGCGTGATGTCCAAGACTGGCGGTATTCATCGGTGCGAGTTGAAGGTGTCGGTGGATGGTGCGCCGGTCGAAGTGTCGTTTGACGGCACCGGGTCGGTCGATGCGATCTTTTCGGCGATCAAGGAGGCTGTGGGCGCCCATCCGCATCTGGTGCTCTATGCGGTCGATGGCGTGACCGGCGGGACCGATGCGCAGGCCAACGCGCATGTGCGGCTGGAACTGAACGGGCGGATAGCCTCGGGCAATGCGACCGAGCCCGATACGCTGGTGGCTTCGGCGCGCGCCTATCTCAATGCGTATAACAGGCTGCTGGTCGAGCGCGGTGCGCCGGCACAGGGCGCGCTGGCGGGGTAGTCGATACTCGTAGGCATTTGGCTTGTGCTGCAACTGGATCCCGGGAATAAATCCCGGGATGACTGCTGTAGGATCTCGCCTGGAGGGGTAACCTATGCCGATCTTTCTTGCCGTTTATACGATGAAGCGCGAGGACCTTGCGCGGTTTCGGGCAATGCCCAAGGCCGAGCAGGATGCTGTCGATGCAAAAGGGCTGCCCCTCTGGTCGGCATGGGAAGAAAAGAACGCTGCTCATCTGCGAAAACTCGGCGGGATGGTCGGCAAGACCACGCGGGCGACCAAGAATGGCGTCGGGCCGGGCGTCAATGATTTCTGCGGCTATGTGATCGTTGAAGCCGAGACCGCCGAGGCGGCTGCGGCGCTGTTTGTGGATCATCCGCATGTCACAGTGTTTCCGGGAGACGGGGTGGATGTCATGCCCTTCCTGACCGGGCCGGACGGGATCAAGTCATCGGCGTGACAGAGCGGGTGGTAGCGTCCCGACGCACGAGGGTGCCTGGTCCATGCACGTCATCCTCGGGCTGGACACAAGGACCCGGACTGCGCCGCCACAGGTAGAACCCTCCTGCCTTGCTGGGCATGGCCAAGCTGCGTGGGCCCTCGGGTCGAGCCCGAGGGTGACGGTTGGGGGGTGGTGGGCGCGCTGGATCAGGTCTGTGACGGCGGTTGGGTTCTCTGCATGTGCGGCGGGTGACTTAGCGAGTGAACTGTTGGGGGTGGCAAGGAGGAAGAATTTGTGACGGCGTTGTTCGCTGAGTATGCGGCAGCCTTCTCGGGCTAGCACGCCGAAGAGGTCTGGGAGCCGTCGGTAGCCTCGAAGGTCAGATGCGTGATTTCTTCCAGGACCGCCATGTCGATGTCGGCGAGCTTGTTGACGTAGAGGCAGGCTTTGGAGCGCTTGTGTTTGCCGAGTTTGGCAACGAGTTCGTCGAACTCGGGGAAGCCGCCGAGATAGAGGACGAGATTGGCGGCGCGGGGGGAAAAGGCCACGCGACACATGTCGGCTTCGTGGCCACTGTCATAGCGGTAGTGGTAGCTGCCGAAGCCGATGATCGAGGGTCCCCACATGGTGGCGGGTTCGCCGGTGATGCGCTCCATCATGTCGCGCAGGACGATCGCGTCGGCGCGGCGGACGGGCTTTTCGACGGCGGCGATGAAGGTGTCGACATCCATTTGGGTCGGTTTGGTCTTGATCTCGGCCACGCTGCGTTGGCTCCTTTAGCGATGCTGGTCGATGAGGATGGGATTGCCATCGGGGTCGGTGAGCATGGCGTGGGCCGGGCCTGTGTTGGTGGTGTCCGCTTCGCTATCGAGGGCGATGCCCGATGCTTTGAGTTTTTCCTGCAGGTCGCGGATGTCTTCAAAGCTGTCGAGCGGCGCGCCGTCGAGGCCCCAGCCGGGGTTGCAGGTGAGCATATTCTTTTCGAACATGCCCTGGAACAGGCCGATACTTGTGGTGCCGTTCGAGAGGATCAGCCAGTTCTGGGCCTGATCCCCGTGGATGACCTTAAAGCCGAGCTTTTGGTAGAATTCGAGCGACCGGGCGATGTCCTTGACGGCCAGGCTGAGCGAAAAAGCGCCGAGTTGCATTGGTGTTCCCCCCACAATGGTTGCCGCCATGATGCGCCTGTTGCGCGTGGCGGACAAGCGGGGTCAGGGATGGGTGGTTGCGTCCCAGGTGGAAGTTTCGGCAAGAGTGAAGCGGGCCTGCCATCTGCCGGGCGCACGAACGGTGTCGGCGTGGCGGTCAAGGAGCGCGCAGTAGTCTTCGCGCGGCAGCACAGTGCCGCCAAGGGCCTCGACCCAAGGGGACATGATCTGGTGGTCGACCGAGGCAAAGCCAGCATCGGCGAGATGATGGTAGAGGCTGACGATGGCGAATTTCGATGCGTTATCGACTGTGTGAAACATGGAGAGCGCGGAAAAGACGCCGCCAATTGTGACGCCGAACAGGCCTCCGACCAGTTTGCCGTCCGCGTCGAGAACCTCGACCGAATGGGCATGACCTTCGTCGTGGAGACGAACATAGAGCGCGCGAGCCGTCGGCGTGATCCAGGTGAGGTTGGGCTTGCCCTCGTGCCTGGGGGCGGCACAGCCATCGATGACGCCGGCGAAATCGGTATCGAAGGCGACGGTCATGTCGGTCTGGCGCATCGTGCGTCGGAAACGCTTGGCGATGTGAACGTCGCTCAAATGCATGACGGCGCGCTCCGGTGGAGACCACCATTTCATCGTGCCCCAATGGCTTTGGGGATAAAAGCCGCGCGCCATGGCTTTAAGAACCACGGGTGAGGACAGGTCACGCGCAAGGCCCGCAAAACCGGGCGGACGGGAGGCGATCATCGAGGCATCGGGGACTGGCCGAGGGCGCCTGATGCGGTCCCGCACCAGACCAGCGACGAGAAACGGCACATGGTGCGCGCGGACCGGGCGCAGCCAATATGCAGTGGCAAGGGCCAGGCGGCCCAAGGCAAAATCGCCGGAGGATGTTGTCAGGGGCACCGTTGGTCCTTGCAAAGCTGGTTCGCGCGATGAACCGAATGTGATGGTAGCCGTGCAATCATTTCCGGTTGCTTACCGTATCTACTCTGGCAACACAGATCGGCTTTCGTTCACGCGGGTTTGACTTGCAGGCCGAGTTGGCTCGGCAGCTAGTGGATTTGGAATGAGGAGATATGCAATGTATCGAAAAATCATCGCATCGAGCGTGGCCGGACTGGCGCTGATGGCTACGCCAGCCATGGCCGATACGGCGCTGTTTGCGGGCGGGTGCTTCTGGAGCGTCGAATCCAATTTCGACAAGGTCGAGGGCGTAACGGCGACGACCTCGGGCTTTGCCGGTGGGCATGTCGAAAACCCGAGCTATGAAGACGTGGTCTATACCGATACCGGACACTACGAAGTTGTCGAGATCGAGTATGATCCGGAAATCGTGAGCTATGATCAGTTGCTAACCGTTTATTGGCACAGCACAGACCCCACCGATGCCGACGGCCAGTTCTGCGATCAGGGCAGTTCATATCGGCCGGCCATATTCGCGTTGACGCCTGAGCAAAAGCAGACGGCCGAGGCCAGCAAGGCGGCGATCGCGCAGCAAAGCGGCTACACGATCGTGACGGAAATCAAGGATGCGGCACCGTTTTATGCTGCTGACGACTATCATCAGGATTTCCACATCACCAATCCGGTCCGCTACAACGCTTATCGCATCGGGTGTGGGCGCGACCGGGTGATCGAGCAATTGTGGGGCGATCAGGCCTTTCTGGGGACCAGCGAAAACCCATTCCCCTGATATCGCTTTTTGGGTGGACAGGCTGAAAGCTGTTTGCTAGAGAGGCGCCATTCCGGCGGTGCCGCAACGTGCCGCCGGGTTTTGTGGGTGCATAGCTCAGTTGGTAGAGCAGCTGACTCTTAATCAGCGGGTCCAAGGTTCGAGCCCTTGTGCACCCACCAAAAACCCCTCTTTCGAGGGGTTCACGGTGATCCCTCATATAACGACTGCCGGTGCGTTTCGCCGGGCTCAGTGGCCCAGGACGAATGGCTTGGCGAGCATCCAGATGGCCATGGCGACCATCATCAAGTTTTCGGTCAGTGACACAAAGCCCAAAGGGACGTTGCTGTCGCCGCCGACACAGGCGCATTTGAGTTCGCGTTTGTCGATATAGACAGCCTTGAAAACCGAGACCGCTCCGACCGTGCCGATAACGAGCGCCAGCGGGATCGAAAGCCACATCAAGGCGCCGGCGACCATCAGCAGCCCGGCCAGACCTTCGGCGAAGGGATAGACATAACCATAGCGCACCCAGCGCTGGGCGAGCAGGTCGTAGTTCAGAAACATCGTAGCGAAGCTCTCGACGTTCTTGAGCTTTTGCAGGGCCAGCAGGCACATCGAGAATGCGACGAACCATTCTGCGGTCTGGATGGTCGCGAGACTGCCAAACGCCGCCCAACTGGCGGCGAGCGCCATGAGCGCCGCCATGGCGAACAAAGCGATCACCGGCGTGTAGGTGACGGCGTTCTTGTCCTTGACCTTCTTGCCGAAATGGCGCGCCAGATCGTCATAGCCGCCGATGCGCTGGCCATTGATGAAGGTCTGAGGGGTGGTCTTGACGTCGTGCTCGGCCTTGAAGGCATCGATCTCGGGGCGCGAGGCGAGCTTATGATCGTTGACTGCGTAGCCATTTCGCTTCAGGAGATCGAGAGATTTCAGGCCATAAGGGCACGTGTGCTGGTCGGTGACCATGCGGTAGAGATCGGCGGTCTTGGTGACGGTTGTCATTGTTTGTCTCGTTACTTTGATTACTGGCCGCGCTCGGCAAGCCAGGCGCGCATCATTTCGATTTCGGCATTCTGAGTGGCGATGACCTCTTCCGCCAAGGCAAGCACCTCGGGATCGGTGGCGTGTTCGAGTGCCACTTCTGCCATATCTATAGCGCCCTGATGATGCGGGATCATCGCGAGCATGAAGTCGATATCGGGATCGCCGGTGAAATCGATGGCCATGTCTTCGTGCATACGTGCATTGGCGGCCTGGTACGCGGCAGTGGCCGGGTCGTCGGCCACCGAAGAATGCTGCATATGGGCGTCGTGGCCGCCGGTTGACGTGTCCTGTGCAGCGGCAATTCCAGGGGCGCCGGTCAGGGCAATGAGTACGGCAAGCGCAAGCGGTTTCATGATCGCGATGGTCCTTATCTTGTTCGGAGAGCGCAAGGATTGATGTGGGCGTGAGTCTGGACCTATATGTGTAAGGCTTCCAACCATGGGAAGGTCAAGCGAGGTCTCGACGCATTATGAATATCGGTGCAGCAGCAAAGCTTTCGGGCGTTTCGGCCAAGATGATCCGCTATTATGAGGAGATCGGGCTTGTGCCGCCGGCGGATCGTACAACGTCGGGGTATCGCGACTATTCCACGCCTGACGTTCATCAATTGCGGTTCATTCGCCGGGCGCGCGATCTTGGGTTTTCGGTTGCCGAAATCGCCACGCTTTTGGGCCTGTGGCGGGACAGGACTCGGCAGAGTGCGGACGTCAAGCGGATCGCGCGGGAACACGTCGCCGATCTGGAAGGCAGGATCGCAAAGCTGCAGGACATGGTCGATACGCTGAAGACCCTGGCAGACACTTGCCACGGCGATGAGCGGCCAGAATGTCCGATCATCCGACGGCTCGAGGGGGAGAGCGTTGCTCCCGAGGTTCGATAGGTAATCCGCGCGATTTGTCGGGGACGTCTAAAGCTTTTTTTACCACGGTGGGAAGTGGAGCACTTTCGGCCCTAGGGTGAAAGTATTCGGCAGGGGCGGGTGGGTTAGATTGCGGCAATTCAATCCCGCTATCGAGTGAACCATGATTTCGACCAGCCATAGCTCAGCCTTTCCGGCGCTTAAGCGGACGTCTGCCGCAGCGCCGACCCAAGGGTTCGTTATGACGGCGACCGATGGGGATGGCTGGGACCGCACGGTTTCGGGGTTCGATGGGGTTTGCCAAGAACAGCTTTATGCCTATGCGTCCCGTCGCTGGCCGGGTGTGACGCTGGAGCCAATGCTGTTTTCGGACGGTGGCGCCGTTGTCGGCGGGTCGCTGGTCATGGTGCAGAAACTGCCGCTGGGGCTGGCGAGCGTGGCGCTGTGCAAATGGGGGCCGATCCTTGCTGATGGTGCTTCGGACCCGTCGGGGCGCATCATGGCCGGCATGGTCGAGGCGATGATCGCCGAATATGCCGACCGGAGGGGGATGATGGTTTCGATCATGCCCAAGGTCGAGCCGGGACATGAAAACCGGGTGGCGCGGATGCTTGAGGCGCGCGGGTTTTCGGCCGGTGTGGGCGTCAAATATCCGCTGCGCTATGTGGTCGATGTGACCCTTGAGGACGAGGCGCGCATGGCGGCGTTCGGGCAGAAATGGCGTTACAATCTACGCAAGGCGTTCAAGGCCGGTCTGGAGATCGAACACGGGACGCCCGCGGACCTTGGGCGATTCATGACGCTTTACCGTGCCATGACCGAGCGCAAGATGTTTGCCGATTATTCCGGAATTGATACCGTCGATGCGCTGATGGCGATGCCTGATGGTACTGCGCGGCCCGAGCTGTTTTTCGTGACGCATAGCGGCGAGACTGTCGCCGGCGCCATGATTTTTACGGCTGGCGATACGGCCTGCTATCTCTACGGCGCGACGAATAATGCAGCGCTCGACCTGCGGGCTGGCTATTTCCTCCACTGGCACATCATCAGATGGCTACGCGAGAACACGCGCGCCAAGCTCTATGACCTGGGTGGGACGGACGGCTTTGCCGGGCTGCAGCAATTTAAAAGTGGGATGGTCGGCGAGGCCGGGCATATCAGCCCGCTGCCTCCGGTCTATAATTTTGCCACCCATACGCGGGCCCGGCTGGCGGGGACTTTTGCCTACAAGGCGCGGGAGTGGGTGACGCGGAGCCGGGATCGGGTGACGGCGCTCAGACTTGCGGCGATGCGCCGGATGGGGCGACGCTGATATGAGTATTGCGGGCAAGCTTGCGTCGAAATCGGTTCTGATTTTCGGGTTGCGCATTTTTGGCGCTGGTTTCATCTTTCTGGTGCAGGCAGCGATTTCGCGCGTCTGGGGGGCGGAGTCGCTGGGCGATTTCCTTTTGGTGATTGCGGCGGCGAACCTCATCGGCGTGGCGTTGCCATTGGGCTTCCAGACAGTCGCCACCTATTTTGCCGCCGAGTATGGATCGCGTGGTGAGGGCAATCATCTGCGCCGGTTCGTCAGGCGGAGCTATGTATATCTCGCCGTCATGGGCGTAGTGGCGCTGGTGCTTGGATGGCCGCTGACCCATTTGATGGGAGAGGCTGGTGAGCATCTGCGACCGCTATGGCTGCAAACGGTCGTGATCGGTGTGGCAACTGGGCTGACTTATGTCTCAACGACCATTCTCGTGGGGCTCAAGCAGCCGATGACCGGGTATCTGCCCGACATGCTGTTTCGGCCGGGGCTGACGCTGCTGGCGTTCGGGCTTGTGGCTGTGCTTTCGACGGCGCCGGACATGGCGAGAATGCTTTGGGTTTTGGCGGTCGCACTGCTTGTGCTGTTCGCCTGGCAGTGCCTTTCGGTGCGCAAGGCGGTGCTGGCGGTGCCGACGCAGGATGCGTGGCGTGCCAAGGAGCCGCGCCGCTGGTGGCGGTTTGCCGCGCCCTGGGTTCTGGTGACACTGGCGTCAGACTATTTCTTCGACATCAATCTGATCCTTCTGGCCGGACTGCTGGGGCGTGAGGATCTGGCGATTTTCGGTGTGTCGACGCGGATTTTTGCTCTTGCGGCGTTCGGGGTCGTGGCCGTCTATGCGCTGACGCTGCCCAACATGTTCGATGCAGAGCGGGACCCTGACCAGCAGGCGTTCGCAAAGCGGGTGGGCGAGGCCAATCTTGTGGCTACGGGGCTCGCGGTTCTGTTGTTTCTCGGCGTTTTGATCTTCGGACGCTATGTGCTGATGATCTTTGGCGAGGACTTCGCCGATGGCGCCCTGCCAGTGGCGATATTGTGCCTTGGGCTTGTGGTGCGCGCGGCGTTCGGGCCGGCCTCTCTGGTGCTCTCGATGCACGACCGGCCGTGGGCCAGCCTGCCGGCCGTGGGTTTGGGCGTGATGGCGCTTGTGATCGGCAACTGGACGCTGGTGCCGCCCTATGGGCTGATGGGCGCGGCTGTTTCCGCCTTTATCGCGGTTTCGATCTGGTCGGTAACGCTGTGGCTCACGGCGTTGCACAGGGCGAAGGTGGATGTGTCCATCTTTGGACTGTTGCGTCGGCGGCCGGTGGCGGCCTAGCGGTCGCTCAATGCCTTGAGCTTGAGTTTCAGCCGCGTTGCCAGAGGCAAGCGGATGCCGTCGTCGTAGCCGTCGATGGATTTTGTGAATTTGCGCTCCATGACGAAATAGTCTTCGCCAAAGATATGGTCTTCGAGATGGGCGACCTGCTGGTAGCCGAAGCGCTTGAGGAGGACGAGGGCAGGGCGATTGTCGGGGCGGGTGTAGGTCGAGGCTTTGTGGAAGCGGTTGTTGTCCCAGTGGGAGATGAACGCTTCCATGCCGAAGCGGCCCAGCGGAGTGCCGCGGAAATCGGGATAAATTGCCGACCAGAACTGGAAGATCGTGCCGTTGGCCGGACCGGAGATCAAAAAGCCGCCGGTCTTGCCGTCGGTTTCCAAAAGCAGGACGTGCCAGGGGTCGATGGCCATGAGCGTGCGCAGGAATGTTCGGTCGAAGCGCGCTTTCTCATAGGCTTTGAAGCGCTCGCCGTAATAGGGCATCGAATCGATCAGATCCATCAACTCCCGATGGACGTCATTGATGTCGGCTTCAGTGGCACCGCGCGCGGTCATCTGTGATGGCGTGATCTGCGGATCGGTCATTGTCCGGCTCCCTGATTGGCGCAAAGACTAGCCGGAGCGTGGCTAAGAAAAGGTGAGCGGACGGCATGGCTTGCTCCTATCGGAAACGCCGGGTTAAGACAGGGCCAAATCATTTGTGGAGGAAGCCATGAGCCCGGAGGCCCTTTTTGCCCCGTCCGACGACGTTGTCGCCAAGACCCATGTCAACGCAACGCAGTACGAAGAGAAGTACGCGCGTTCGGTAAATGATCCGGACGGATTTTGGGGCGAGCAGGCCAAGCGGATCGACTGGATCAAGCCCTTCACCAAGGTCAAGAACACAAGTTTTAAATGGCCGGACATCTCGATCAAATGGTTCGAGGACGGCGAACTCAATGTCACTGCCAATTGTATCGACCGGCATCTGGACACACGTGGCGATCAGGTCGCGATCATTTTCGAGCCCGACGACCCCAAGGCCGAGGCGCGGCATATCACCTATCGCAAACTGCATGAAGAGGTGTGCCGCTTTGCCAATGTGCTGAAAGGTCTCGGCGTTAAAAAGGGCGAGCGCGTCACGATCTATATGCCGATGATCCCCGAAGCGGCTTACGCGATGCTGGCATGCGCGCGGATCGGGGCCGTGCACTCGGTGGTGTTTGGCGGGTTTTCGCCCGATGCTTTGGCCGGTCGGGTCAACGATTGCGATAGCCGCGTGGTGCTGACGGCTGACGAGGGGCGTCGCGGCGGCAAGTCCGTGCCGCTCAAGGCCAATGTGGACAAGGCGTTAGAGGATTGTCCGGGCGTTGAAAAGGTGCTGGTGGTGCGCAACACCGGCGGTGATGTGGCCATGAAGGGCAGTCGCGACGTGTGGTGGCACGAAGCGGCCGCCGGGGTCGAGGCAGTCTGCGAGCCCGTGGCGATGAACGCCGAAGACCCGCTGTTCATTCTTTATACCTCTGGATCGACGGGCAAGCCCAAGGGCGTGCTGCATACGACCGGGGGCTATCTGGTCTATGCCTCGCTGACGCACGAATTGACATTCGATTATCGCGATGGCGAGGTCTACTGGTGTACCGCGGATGTGGGCTGGGTGACCGGGCACAGCTATATCGTCTACGGCCCCCTGGCCAATGGCGCGACGACGCTGATGTTTGAGGGTGTGCCGAACTATCCCGACGCCGGACGGTTCTGGGACGTCGTGGACAAGCACAAGGTCAATATCTTTTACACCGCGCCGACGGCGATCCGCGCTTTGATGGGCGCGGGAAACCAGTTCGTCGAGCGCGCGGATCTGTCGACCCTGCGGCTCTTGGGGTCGGTGGGCGAGCCGATCAACCCGGAAGCCTGGATGTGGTATCACAAGCAGGTCGGGCGCGAGCGGTGCGTGGTGATCGATACATGGTGGCAGACGGAAACCGGCGGGTTCATGATTACGCCACTACCGGGTGCGATTGCGACCAAGCCGGGATCGGCGACAAAGCCGTTTTTTGGTGTTCAGCCGGTGGTTCTGGAGCCCGAAAGCGGCAAGGTGATCGCGGAGACCGAAGCGTCGGGCGTCCTTGCCATTGCCGATAGCTGGCCGGGGCAGATGCGGACGGTCTATGGCGATCACCAGCGGTTCAAGGAAACTTATTTCCAGCAATACAAAGGTTTTTACTTCTCGGGCGATGGCTGTCGCCGGGACGCCGATGGGTATTACTGGATCACCGGACGCGTCGATGACGTGCTGAACGTTTCGGGGCACAGGCTGGGTACGGCGGAAGTCGAGAGTGCGCTGGTCGCACATCCGAAGGTTTCCGAGGCCGCTGTTGTCGGCTTCCCGCACGACGTCAAAGGGCAGGGGATTTACTGCTATGTGACGCTGATGGCCAGCGAGACGGCGTCCGATGATCTGGCTGTCGAACTGCGCAATTGGGTGCGCAAGGAGATCGGGCCGATCGCGTCTCCCGATCATATCCAGTTCGCTCCGGGTCTCCCCAAGACGCGTTCGGGCAAGATCATGCGGCGTATTCTGCGCAAGGTGGCAGAGAACGATTATGGGGCGCTGGGCGACACCTCGACGCTGGCCGACCCAGCCGTGGTCGACGATTTGATCGCCAACCGCAAGAATCGCTGATCGGACAAGCATTTATCTCTAAGGTGGCGGCGTTTTATCGGACATCGCCACCTCAAGATTTACGGCTTGTTCAGCGCCGGTGGTAATAATCGCCGTCTGATCAGGAACGGCGGAGCGGCGTGGATAGGCAGCGGCAACTCATCATCATCGCTGCGGTCTGCGCGTTCACACTGGTCGGTGTGGCCGCAGGATGGTTTGCCGCGCTCGATGGCGCGATGCGCGATGTGCGGTTTTCCCTCACTAACCGCCCAGCGACCGGTGAGATCATTCTGGTCGAGATCGATGCCGAGGCCGTGGCCAACACTGGCGTGGGTGTGGGTACACGAGGGCTTTATGCCCGCGCGATAGAAGAGTTGTTCATCCGCGGCGCGCGCTCGGTCACTCTTGGGATCTCGGTATCGAGCCGGGAACCCGACCCCGGTGACGCCGCACTTGTCCGGACCTTGCAGACCCATGCAGGGCGTGTCAGGACGATCACGACGCATCGGGGCGAGAGCGGCGGTGATCTCACCCTGGCGTTCCCGTCGCCGCTGTTCGCCTCCATCGCGCCGCCTGTCTATATCGACGCGGTGATGGGCCGGGACCGGCTGAAGGGTACGTATGATACCACCGCCATGCACGATGGCTGGGTGATCGAATCCTTTGCGACCGCGCTAACGCCGAGCCGCGACATCCGTCCGGACAGTTTCTTTGTCGACTACGCGATCGATTATGCGACGGTGCCGCGGGTTACCCTGTCCAACCTGTTCGACGGAAATACTGCGCCGGAGTTCTTCCTGGATCGGGATGTCGTAATCGGATTGGCGAGCTACGCCCAGATTTCGACCCAGACCGTGCCTCGGTATGGCATGCTTTCGACCCCGGCCGTGGAACTTCTGGCTGCCGAAAGCGTGCGCCAGGATCGCATGTTGCGCTCGATGGGCGGAATGCCGGTCGGGATCATCATCATTGCCGGCACGCTGGTTTTTGCAATCCTGCGACCGAGCATGACGCTTCGTTCGGCTCTGCTGGGGTCAGCGGCCTATAGCGGCGTTCTCGAATTCGTGGCGCTGGTGCTGCAAGTCCATTCCGGGCTGCTGCTCGAGACGGCCGGCATTCATGTGGCGCAGGCCGGGTTGATCATTGCGGCGTTCTGGCATGAGCTCGAGCAGAAGTCCCAGTCGCTCAGCAAAGCTTCGCGTGAGCGCGATGCGATGCGGTCGATGCTGGAGCGCGTGGTTGCCGACAATTTCGATGGCGTGGTCGTGATCGACCGCAACAAGACGATCCGTGCAGCCAGCCGGCTGGCGGAAGATCTGGTAGGGCCGGGCCTCGTTGGCAAGCGGCTCGAAGAGGTTCTGCCGGCGCCCTTCCGCCATGCCCTCGAGCGAGCGCTTGATCATGGTGATGCCATGGATGCGGTTTGCGAGACCGCCATTGCCTTTAAAGATGTCGAGCGGGTCATCGAATTTGTCGTCACGCTTTCAGATATCGATGCTGACGAAAGCACGGGGCGGGTGGCGTGTCTCACCTTCCGTGACGTGACCGAGCGGCGCCATGACGAAGAGCGCATGAGCTATCTTGCCCTGCACGATCCACTGACCGGCGCTGCATCGCGCGCGCGGTTTCTGGACGAAGTGGGCAAGCAGTTGATCAAGCCCGCGGACAGGTTTCGTGGTGTCGGCGTCTTTCTCATCGGCCTGTCGCGGCTCAAGACGATCAACGATACGCTCGGCCATGCGCATGGCGATGCGTTGCTCAAACAGGTCGTTTCGCGGCTCGATCTTTTGGGTCCGATCAGCGTCGCCCGGCTTGAGGGTAACGCATTTGCCGTGCTGCGGCAGGGCCTGACCACTACCGACGACGGGCGCGCGTTCGCCGACCAATTGATCGAAACCATCTCCCGGCCCTATCACCTCGATGGGCACCAAGCGATTATCGGGGCACGGGTGGGCATGAGCGATTCCGATCTTTCGGGGAGTTCGCCCGAAGCGATCGTGACGCATGCCAGCCTGGCGCTGTCGATCGCTATCGACCAGCAAGGCAATTGCGCCGTCACCTTTTCCAAGGACATGGACGCAAGGATCAAGACCAAACAGGACATGGAGATCGCGCTGCGCGCCGCCTTGTCCAATAACGAGTTCACTGTCCACTATCAGCCGCAGGTCGATCTGGAGACGGGGGAGATCATTGGCGTTGAGGCGTTGACGCGGTGGACGCATCCGCTTCTGGGTACTGTTTCTCCCGCCGAGTTCATTCCGGCGGCCGAGGAGACCGGGCTCATACTCGAACTCGGGCGCTGGGTGCTCGATACGGCTTGTGCGGAAGTCGCGACATGGGACAAGCCGGTACGGCTTTCGGTCAACGTTTCGCCGCTTCAGTTCGACTATGGCGATATCGTCGGCGACGTGGAGGCGGCGCTTGCGGCCTCGGGCCTTGCGCCCAACCGATTGCAGGTCGAGATCACCGAGAGCCTGCTGGTGACGGAAACATCGCGTGCCGCGACCAAGCTTCTGGCATTGCGTGACATAGGCGTCGGGGTGGCGCTGGACGATTTCGGCACGGGGTATTCATCGCTCAGCTATCTGGGGCGCCTGCCGATTGATACGATCAAGATCGACCAGAGCTTCATCCGGGGACTGCCGCAGGATGCCGAGGCGTCTGCGATCGTGCGCACTGTGCTGATGCTTTCGGAATCGCTGGGCAAGAATGTTGTGGCCGAAGGGATTGAGACCCAGGACCAAGCGTGGCTCCTGCGCCTGGCCGGCTGCAAGATCGGTCAGGGCTATTACTTCGCCCGACCGGCACCGGCGGCTCAGATCATCGCTCTGCTCTCGGGGGCCGAGCAGGACAAGTTCACGACGCGCATGATCGGCTGATTTACGCCACATAGCCGGTCCAGATGATGCCTTCGCCGCCCATTTTCTTTCGAGCCGCCAAAGGTATTTGGTGGCAGCGCCGTAGAATCGGGCACACTGCTTCTCGATCCACCAAGCGAGATTGTTCATGCGCCTTGCCACCCTCGTCATCGTCAGCCTTTCGATCGCCTTTACCGGCTTGCCGGCTCAGGCGCAGAGTATCGAGGACATGGCGGGGCAGATGGTCCTGATGGGGTTCAACGGCGATTCCCAGTCTGATGCCGGGGTGCGGGCGGTGCGTGACCAGATCGCGCGGGGAGAGATCGGGGGCGTGATGTATCTGCGCACCAATGTCGCCAGTCTTCCGCGCGTGCGCGCCATCAACGGTAGTCTCAATACAGCGCGCCCCTGGTTGCCGCCGTTCATCGCACTCGATCAGGAGGGTGGCCAGATCGAGCGGCTGACCAGCGCCGTAGGGTTTGCGGAAATCCCGTCGGCGGAAGACGTGGCGGCAGGCGGGGTCGAGCACGCCGAGGCGATATATACGGCGCTGGCCAGCGATCTCGCGCGTCAGGGGTTCAACCTCAACTTCGGCCCGGTGGTCGACCTCAATCTCAATCCGGCCAACCCGATCATCGCGCGCTATGAGCGCGCGTTTGGGGACGACGCCGATGCCGTGACGGACCTCGCTGCGGCGTTCATCGAGGGGCACCACAGCGCGGGCGTTGCGACAGCGCTCAAGCATTTTCCAGGGCATGGGTCGAGCGAGGACGACACCCATGACGGTTTCGTGGATGTGACCGATGTCTGGGATCCAGTCGAACTCGAGCCCTATCGCAATCTGATCGGGCGTGGGCTCGTGGACATGGTGATGGTCGCGCATCTCTTTAACGGCGAGATCCAGAGCGGGGATGCGCTGCAATTGCCGGCGACGCTGTCGCACGAATGGATCACCGGCGTGCTGCGCGGCCAATTAGGCTATGACGGCGTGGTGATCAGCGACGATCTGGAGATGGGCGCGATCCGCAGCCGGTTCGGCCTGAGCGAAACCATTTCGCGTTCGGTTCGGGCAGGAAACGACATTTTGCTGTTTTCCAATACGGCCGAATATGACCCGGAATTGGGTGCCGAAATTCATTCTATTTTGGTTGCCGAAGCAGAGGCGGACCCCGATTTCGCGCGGCTGGTCGAGGCGAGCTATCAGCGGATCATGTCCCTCAAGCGCCGGATGGGCATCGTGCCGTGACACGGTTCGTTGGCCTGCTGTACTCGATCACCATTGGTTCGGGCAAACGGGTGCTCAATGCGCCCTTTTGTGAACTGATCGAAGGGCTTGGCCACAGCAATCCCAAAGCACTGCTTGCGACGGGCAACGTGGTTTTCGACGCGAATTCGGATGATGCGCGTGGCATCGAACGGGAGTTCGAGGCGGCCTTCGCCGAGCGGTTCGGCCGGCACATCGACTTCATCGTTCGCGATGCGGCAGGTTGGGCACGGCTGGTTGCGGCCAATCCGTTTCCCGAGCAGACGCGTACCGATCCGTCCCACGTTGCGGTTCGTGTAATGCGCGAGCCGGTGACCGCTGCGGCGCGAAAGCTACTCGAAGAAAGAGCGAGCGCGGAGGAAATCGTCCGGTTCGTGGACGGCGATCCGTGGGTCTATTTCGCGGGAGGCATAGGCACGTCGCGGCTGGCCGGAGTGATGACGCCGAAGCGTGCAGGAGTAGGTACGTCTCGGAATTTCAATACGGTCAAAAAGATCGCCGACGCGCTGTGAGTCATTGAAGGGAAGCACGGACAATGCTAACAATACGTCAGCAATACTGACGTTGTGGGGCGTCCATGCTTGAACCGACAATGCTGGCGGCCTTTTTTCTGGCCGCGGTCACCGCGTATTTTTCGCCCGGACCGAACAATCTCATGCTGATGACATCGAGCGCCAAGTTCGGCTTGGCCGCGACGATGCCGCACGCGATCGGGATCATCTTCGGTTTTCCCGTCATGCTGTTTGTCGTTGGCTTGGGGCTAGGGGAGGTTTTTACGGCCTATCCCGTGCTGAGCACGATCATGCGCTATGCCGCCGCGGCGTACTTCTTGTGGATGGCGTGGACCATGCTGGGGATTTCAATCGGACCGGCCAGCGGCAGCGAACGGCCGATGCGGGCCTATGAAGCAGCGCTGTTTCAGTGGATCAATCCCAAAGCCTGGGCAACTGCCGTGAGCTTTGCCGCGTTTTTCGTTCCGCCTGGAGAAGGGCGCATCGTCAATTTGCTCGTACTTTCGATCGGCAGCGCAATGCTGAGCCCGATGTCATGCGCTCTCTGGATGGTTGGCGGCCGTGCGTTGATCACATTCCTACAGCGCACCGGAGGCGAGCGTTTTCTCGGCGGCGTGCTGGCAGCATTGATGCTTATCGCCGTCGTGCTGTTTCTCATCTGACACAGGTGGGCGCGAACGCGCATGCGGGGGCCGAAACGGTTTTGCCCAGCGCGGGTGCTCGTCTAAAGTGCGCGCGGTCCGATGGGAATCGGTTACGGGCCTGTGGCAGGAACAAGGGGCGCCTTAATGGAAGAGACGAGGGCCGTCCGGCGGGTCAGGGCGCTGTTTTTCAGCGACGTACACCTTGGCATGCAGGCGATCCAGGTCGAAGAGCTGCTCAAGTTCCTCGCGCTCTATGAAGCCGATACGATCTACATCATCGGCGATCTTATCGATGGGTGGCGGCTTCAGAAGGAATGGAACTGGCCACCGATCTACGACGAACTCGCGCATGCGCTGTTCGAAAAGGCCCGCAATGGCGCGCGGATCGTCTATCTCGCGGGCAATCACGACGAGTTTTTGCGCGACTATATGGGCACCTATTTTGGGGGCGTCGAGATCGTCGACCGGATGATCCACGTCACGGCCGATGGCAAGCGCTATCTGGTGATCCATGGCGACCAGTTCGACGTCGTCGTCGCCAATGCCAAATGGCTCGCCCATATCGGAGACTGGGCGTACAATTTCGCTCTCACCATCAACGCGCCGATCAACTGGGTGCGCCGACGCATGGGGCTTGCCTATTGGTCGCTGTCGGCCTGGGCGAAGCGCAAGGTCAAGAACGCCGTGAGCATCATGGGGCGTTTCGAGGAAGCACTGTCGCACGAGGCTCGCAATTCCGAGGTCGAAGGCGTCATCTGTGGCCACATCCACTTTGCGGCCATGCATCACAAATTCGGCATCCACTACATCAATTCAGGCGATTGGGTGGAGAGCTGCACCGCGGTGATCGAAGATCATGACGGGGCGTTCGAATTGATCCGCTGGAAGGAACTGACAGCACCACCGCGTCGCAAACGTGGGCTGGGGCGGTTGCGAGCCACGGAGTAGGATTTCCTCGAAATCGACGGTATTGACGCTTGCCAGCCTGAAGCGCCCCTGCGCATGGTTGAGCCTTATACCCTCCACCTGGTTTTCCTATGACGAACGTTCTGCCCGCGCGGTTCACCACGCCCGAGATGCGCACGGGTCTATACTACAGCGCAATGTTCCTGCCGGCAGGTGTTTCGACCCTGCTGCTGCCGATCTGGCTCGATGCCCAGGGTATTCCCCCTGAGGAAATCGGGGTGATCAGCGCCACGCCCATCATGATCATGATCCTGCTCAACCTCTTCGTCGGGCGCATTGCCGACCGGGCAAAGGACTGGCGCAGCGTGATCGTGGCGGGGTCGTTGGTGAGCGCGGTCGTATCGCTTGGGTTTATCTTCATCGACGAATTCTGGGGCGTTTTGCTGTTCAATACGCTGGTCGTCATCCCCATCATGGCGATCGAGCCGGTGATCGATGCGGCGGCCATTCGCATGACACGGCGCCGCGGCAGCGATTTTGCCAAGGTGAGGATCTGGGGCACGTTCGGCTATATCGCCATCACGGCTCTGGCCGGGCTGCTGTTCGGCTGGATCGGGATCGCGGTGTTCGTACCGATGATGATCGCGACATGCCTGATGCGCGGGGCGGCGGCGCTTCCACTGCCATTCTTCCGCGCACCCGAGGGGCCGGTGGATGTGCACGCTGCTGCACCCGTTCTGTCGCCGGAGATGGCGACGACGATGCGGCAGGTGCTAAAGCCCTGGTTCCTTCTGACGCTTGGCGGAACGGCCCTGTTGCAGGCCAGCCATATGCTGCTGATCAGCTTTGGGGCCCTGCTCTGGGTACAGGCCGGTGTACCTGAAGCGGCGCTGGGGATTTTGTGGATCGTCGCGCCGATCTGCGAGATCGTGACGATGCTGTTCTTTGCCCATTTCGCCAAACGGTTTTCAGCGCGCCACCTTCTGCTTGCCGCCTGCCTTGGAGGGGTTCTCCGCTGGGTGGGCATGGCGATGGGCACCGATATCTGGCTCCTGGCGGGGCTACAGGCCCTGCATATGCTGACGTTCGGACTGGCTTACATGGGCATCATCAACTTCATCGCCAACTGGACCAGCGAGGACATCGCGGCGCAGGCGCAGAGTTTTTATGTGGTGCTGCGCCAGATTGCGTCGGTCATCGCCCTGATCGTGTTCGGGCCGTTGGTCGCCCGCTACGGTCTGGACAGTTTTTACGCTGCCGCGGTGCTGGCGGGGCTGGGAGCCGCGATGGTTTTTGCATCGTTGGCGATCAAGGAAATCAAGCGCTAGACAAAAAAGCGGCCCCGTTTGGGGCCGCTTACAAAGGTCGATGATCCCTAGAGATCAGGTCAGTCGGCCGCTGGCGTGGGCGAGCATCGTATAGACCTTGCCACGGTTGGAGGTGAGCTGGCCGAAAGTGGCCTGCATGCCGTTGGGACCGTTTGCAGCCTCACCCAGGAGCTGTTCAAACTCGCTCATATAGGCGCTGGCTGTGCGGCTGAACTCGGCATCGCGCTGCAGGCGGCGGCGGACTTCGTCGAAGGTCGCCTGGCCGGTGATCGTATAGAGCCGGCGATTGAATGCACCCGACTCACCGTCCTGATAGCGTGTCCACGCCGTCGAGAGCGCGTCCGTATCCATGGCACGGGCGATCTCTTCGGTAAGGCTCGAGAGGTTCAGCGGGCGCTGGGTGCCGGCCTGTTGGCTTGCCGACGCGTTGCGGAGGACATCACGTAGCCAGCCGCCTTCCTGCGGGGCGGCCTGAGGCGCTGCGGGCGCCTGCTGGCTGCTGCGCGACTGGGCGAGCGCTTCGTTCAGCCGGTCGGATGGCGTCTTCTGCGGCTCTGCAGCGGGGCGCGAGGCTGTCGCCACGGGCGCCTGCTGGCGGGGCTGTTCCGGCTCGCGGGCCGGAGCAGGGCGCGGCTGAGGCTGTGGCTGTGTGGCCGGCTCCGCGCGACGGACGGGCTCCGGCGCCGCGAGGCGGGCCGAAGGCGTGCGCGGTGTCGAGCGGGTCGATACCTCGTGCGTACCCGGCTGGGCACGTACGATGGCATTGAGTTCGGACAGCGCCTCGATCTGTTCGGCCACGACGCGACGCATGGCAGCGGCGCTGGCGCGGGTTTCTTCGGGCAAATCGAGGACCGAGCGCTGCAGTTCGTTGCGGGTCGATTCCAGTTCCTGGCCGAGCTGAGATGCCGTCATGCGCATCGCATCTGCGGTGTCGGTAAACCGGCGCGTCGCGTCGGAATAGGCGCGCTCGATGTCGGCCAAGAGGTCCGATTGGGACTTGCGCAGGGCTTCGCTGGCGCGCTGACCTTCGCCAGTCGCAAGATCGCCAATCGAAGAGATCTGGCCGGCTACCGATTCCGATGTCGTTTCGAGCGCCTCTTCCATAGCCTTGCGCGCGGCGATCAGGCGACGTTCGGTTTGGTTGACCGTTTCCGCGATCGACTGGGCGAACCCGCGCAGGCGGTTGTCGATTTCGTCGGTGCGGGCGGCAAAGCCTTCGGCGAGAGATTCCATGGCGCCACGGCGGTTTTCCAGCGTGTCCATCGTCGAGTTCGAGACTTCGGCGAGATTGGCCGCGGCGGAGGTGAAATCGCCGGTTTCGCTCTGGAGCTTGCCCGACATCTGGCTGAACTGATCGAGCATCGCTGCAATCGTCGACTGCAACGCTTCGACGTGCTGGCCCATGATCTGGCCGGCTTCCTCGGTGCCTGAGAGGGCATCCCGGACGGCGCCGGAGTAGGACTGGGTCTGTTCGGCGACGCTGCCCTGAAGGCGGGCGAGGTTTCCGGTCGAGGACTCGAGAACACGCTGCAGCAGGAGGTTTGCGTCGTTGAGCTTGCGCAGCGACTCGGTGACCTCGTGCTGGATGCGGTTCGACGATTCCGCCATGATTTCTTCGCTGTCGCGGGCCGTGCCCTCGAGAGCGGCGCGGAGCAGATTGGTCTGGGCACCCAGAGCATTGGTGAGCTGGTTCTGCTTGGTGTCGATGATTTCCGCAAACCGGTCGGTGTGCTCGGACACCATGCGGTTGATTTCCGAAGCCTTGCGACCAAGCTCGTCGGCGGTATGGACGGCGCGGACTTCGACGAGGTCCTCGATGTGCACCGCGGCTGTCTTGAGCTCTTCCATGGCCTTGCGGACCACGGCATCCATCCGCATCGCTGTCTGTTCAACATCGGACGAAATATTGGCGGTGACGTTGGCCAGCTTGTCGTTGAGCACGGTTTCGATGCGGCTGGCGCCGGATTCCAGATCGGCCATCGACTGGCCGATGGCGCTGTGGATCGAACCGGTGAGTGTAGATTCGATCCGATCGGCACCGGTTTCGAGATCACGCATGGAATCGGTGATCGTGCCGTGGATAGCTTCGTTGAGCGCGGCCAGGCGCTCGGCGGTGATTTCGGCGCGGGTCGTGATGGCTTCGGGCAGGGTGCCGAGGCGATCGTCGACCATTTCGGTGATGGCGGTGCGAGCTTCGGTAAGACGCGATTCCACGAGATCGGCCGCATCGCGGGCGCTCTGGCTGACGGAGGATGCCGCTTCGCCGATCCGCGCCGTGACGCCGGTTTCGGCATCGGAGAGCTTGGAAACGGCGGTGTCGATCTCCCGACCGATATTGGAATTGACCTCGGCGACCTTGCTTTCGATGAGCTGGGACACCTGGCTGGTCCGAGTCTCCATCGTGTCGGTGACCTGGATGAGGCTGGCGTCGACGGTCGAGCGGAAGCTCTCGCCCGAGGCTTCCATGGCGCCGGTGAGTTCGCCGGTGCGCGACGCGATGGTTTCCGACATCTGGGCGGATTTTTCGTCTAGCGCGGTTTCCAGCAACCGCGCGCGATCGGTGAGCGAACGTTCAAGCCGCTCGGATGATTCATCGACCACGCCACCGAGATAGCGGGTGCGTTCGGTGAGGGTTTCGGACAGCTGGCTGGCCGTGATGTCGAGCATCGAATTCATCGCATTGGCACGTTCGGCCAGCGTGTCGTCCAGCTGGGTGGTGCGGGCCGAGAGCGTCGTGTCGAGCTGCACGGTACGGCTGTCGAGCGCCGAGGTGAGCGCGTTCGTGCGGGTGTCGAGCGCCGATGCCATCTGCTCGGAGCGGTCGTCGAGCGCGGACGTGAACTGTTCGGCGCGGCCATCCAGCACCGAGCCGAAGCGCTCCGTGCGCTCGTCGAGCGACGCGGTAAATTGGGTGGTACGTTCGTCGAATGCCGAGGTCAGAGACTGGGCGCGGGCGTCGATGGCCGCATTGATTTCATCGGTGCGGCCTTCAAACGCTGAGGAAATGGCGCGGGCGCCGACATCGAGCGCTTCGGTGATCTCCTGTGTGCGGCCCTCAAAGGCCGACGAAATCGCCTCGGTGCGGCCCTCGAATGCAGAAGAGATTGCGCGGGCGCCGGAGTCCAGAGCCTCGCTGATTTCCTGCGTGCGGCCCTCGAATGCGGAGGTGAGTGCTTCCGTGCGGCCATCGAGAGCCGAGTTGAGCTGGCCGGTGCGCTCGTCGAGCGACTCGGTGAGGGCGCGGGCGCGACTATCGAACTCGGTGGAGAAGCGCCCGGTGCGGTCGTCGAGCGCGGAGGTCAGGGCATCGGTGCGGCTGTCGAGGGCGTTGGTGACCTGATCGACGCGGCTGTCGAATACTGAGGTCAACTGCTCGGTGCGCAGATCCAGGCCGGAGGTCAGCGAATCCGTGCGGATGTCGATGGCCGAATTCAGCGCGTCGGCACGCAGTTCCAGGGCGCTGGCGAGCGTGTCGGTGCGGATATCGATGGCGCTGGCGAGGGATTCCACGCGGCTGTCGAGCGCTTCGGTGAGAGCGCTGGTCTTGGCGTCGGCGAGGGCAGAGAAGCTGTCCGACGTTGTTTCGAGCACGTTGGAAAGGGCGCGGCCCTTGTCGTCGAGGATCGACTCCAGTCGTGCGCTGCGCTCGGAAATTTCGCCTGTGTGGGCATCGAGCGAGGAGATGAGCTTTTCGCCCTTTTCACCGACGATCGAGTCGACCTGGCCGATGCGGCTGTCGAGGATGACGGAGATTTCGTCAACGCGTGCATTGAGCTGCGCGAGCGTTTCATCGCCGGCACGCGACAGGGCCTGGCGGGCGCGATCACCCGATTCTTCCAGAGCGCCGTCGAGACGCAAGGTCATCGAATTGATCTGGCTTTCCAACGCGTTGGACTGGATCGAGAAGGTCTCGTCCAGACGATCGGTGATGCGGTTGATCGTGGTTTCCGCTTCGTCCGAGCGGGCGAGGAGGTCCTTTGACAGCCGATCGCCGAGGGCGGCGAAGGTGGTGCCAAGCGTATCCGAACGACGGGAGAAGTCCGTGAGGATAGATTCCGTCGAGCCGCGGAGGATGTCGGATAGGCTGGCGGATTTTTCTTCGACGGCAGCGGAGAAGGTGATGGTGTGCGAGTCGAGCGCATTGACCAGAGTGTTGATGCGGGCATCGACGGTTTCGGCAACCGATGCCGTGCCGCGATCAAGCGCTTCGGCCAAGCGGTCGGAGCGGTCGCCAAAGGCGGCTTCGATCTGGGCGGCGCCGGCGGTGATGGTTTCGGCCAACGTGGCATTGCGAGCGTCGAGCGCGCTGGTGAGCGTCAAGGCGCCTTCATCGAGCAGGGAGTTGAGCCGGCCAGTGGTGCCGCTCAGCGCTGACTCGATGAGATTGGCGTGACCTTCCAAGGACTTATGCACGCTCTCGGCACTGGCCGTGAGGGTGGTGTCGAGGCGATCGGTGGAGTTGGCGATGGCCGATGTCAGCGTATCGGTGCGGTCGGTGAGCGTACCGTCGAGGCGGCTGGCGGTATCGTCGAGGGCCAGGATCAGGTCGGACGTGCGCGAATCCACGGCTTCGGTGAAGGACTGGCTGCGGCGCTCGAACGTGGTTTCGATCGTATTGCCGGCGGTCTCGATGGACTCGGCGACGGCATTGCCGCGCTCGGAAATTGCCGAGGTGATTTCGGTGCCGGCATTGCGCAGGCGATCGGTGATCGATGTGCCTATCTCATTGATTTCAGTGGACATATTTCCGTGCAGCGCAACGATGGCTTCGCGCATGCGCTCGGAATTCGTGACCACGGCTTCGCGCTGGCTGGAGAGCTCTTCGATGAGCTGGCGCATGCGCGTTTCGTTGTCGGAATAGGTGCGCTCGAGGGCGGTCACTTCGTTGTGGACCATCACCTCGAGTTCGCCGGCGCGGGAGAGGGCGCGTTCGAGGCCGTCGCCGATGGCGTTGACCTCGCGGCGGACGGCCTGGCCGACGGTGGCGATCTTGTGGGCGGCGGCGGATTCGGGTTCGGAGAGCCGCATGGCGGCCTGGGTCATCGAAGCGGCGGCGAGGCGAAGATCCTGAGCGCGCCGGATGAGGAAGGCGATGGAGATCATCGCCAGGATGGGCAACGCGGCGATGGCTGCAAGGGCAGCAAAATCAAGGGTTTGGACGAATTCGCCCAGGGTCAGGCCGTCGGCGAACTGGCCGGAATAGCGCAGCGAGGCGATGACCCCGACGCCGGCGAGCCAGAGGATCGAGGCGAAGATCGCGACCCAGATCGGCGCGTTCGAGGCGCGGGAATTAAAGGCGAAAAGGCCCGAGGATGCGGGCGAGCGGTCGTCATTTGCGACCGAAGATGCCTGCGCAGCGATCTTGTCGGCAGCGCGTAAACGCTCGGTATTGCTGGGGTTTTCCCGCTTAGGCTCGCGTTTGGGCTCGCGCTTTGCGGCGGGTTGGCTCTCGACCTTTCTGGCCGGTTTGTCGTCCATCGAAAAGACCGAGTCCTTCAGCGCGTTTTCGACAGCCGAAAACGCAAGGGCTGCCGGATCGTCCTTGGGGGGGGTCGACTTGTTCGCCATACTCAATACTCTTTACTCAATGCGCCGCACTGCAGAAACGGCAATTGCGACAATGACTTACGGGGCCTCGTGCGTAAACGCGTCATTGCCGAAAATCGTGGGCCGGAATGCGAGGTGCCCCCCGCAGCTTCCCACACTGCCTTCTGCTCTATCATAGCCTTATACACCTTTTGCCGCGCTTGCTGAAATCTTTATTAAAAGACCGTTAACGGCTTTTTTCAACCATACACTTTGTTAAGAAAATCGAGTGGTTATCGGCGGTTAAGGGAGTTTTCATTGACCGTTGGTTAAGGTCGAAACATCCCATTTTTTGTGTTGCGTAGAGGGAAAACCATGGTGCTGCCGAGCCCGAGACCGAGCCTCGATTCCCCGCGGATCGACAGAACCAACCGGCCCATCGATCTCGTGCATCTGGCACGCCAGACGATGGGCGACAGGGCGCTGGAGCACGAGGTGCTGCGGATGTTTTCCGGGCAGGTGACCGCGTATTTCGACCGGGTACGCGCCAGCGGCGACACTTATGAAATTACGCTTGGATTGCATACACTTAAGGGTGCGTCACGCGGGGTGGGGGCAGTGACCCTGGCAGCGCTTTCGGAGGCTGCGGAGCATGAGTTTCGCGACTCGGGTGCGCTCGATGACGAGACGCTGGACGATCTCGCGATGGCCGTCGCCGAAGTCTGCGCCTATATCTCCGCGATCGTCGAAGACTGACCTGCACAACCCCGCATATATGGGTCGAGATCGGCGATTGTGTACGTGATCGACCGCGCTATATCGCGGTTGGCAACACGGTTGTGCGCGCCGACCCATGACCCTATATCCGGGGCGAAACACTTATCCCCGGAGCCTTCTTTCATGCCTATGATCACCTTCGTCGAATCCGATGGCGCGCGCCGTGACGTTGAAGCGGAAAACGGTGCGACATTGATGGAAACGGCGATCCGCAATGGCGTGCGGGGCGTGGTGGCAGAGTGCGGCGGGGCCTGCACATGCGCGACGTGTCATGTCTATGTCGAAGAGGAATGGTTCGGCGTGACGGGTGGCCCATCCTCGATGGAAGAGGATATGCTCGATTTCGCCTTCGATGTGAAAGACACCAGCCGGCTGTCGTGCCAGATTCGCATTCGTGACGAACTCGACGGGCTGGTTGTGAAAGTACCGAGCCGGCAGGGATAATCGCCCAGGGTAGCGCAAGATGAGGGTGCGGGGATAAGATATCGCCGCGCCGTTGTCGGCTGTCCCGATCTGTTTTGATAATGACGGGATGGGACGACCGCGCGCGGGGGTGTGCGGTGAGGCTCGTGAAAATCCTTTCATGGCTGGTTGGCCTGCTTGTGGCGTTGGCGCTGCTGGGCATTGTCGTGGCCTGGGTTTGGGCGCGGCCCGACGCGGTGGGTGATTTTCTCGAAAATGCTGCAGTACCCCAGGGGGCGGCGGCAGGAGATCTGATCGCGGTCGAGCCTTATAGTCTCGACGTGCCGGACGGGGCGGAAGCCTGGCGCATCATCTATGTGACGACGCGTGAACATGGCGATTTGGCACCGGCCAGTGCCGTGGTCATGACGCCTGTCGATGCGATCGGACCGCTGCCTATGGTGAGTTGGGCGCATGGAACGACGGGGGTCGTCGCTGGGTGCGCACCCTCGGTGTTTGCGCCGTTTGCCAATGTGCCCGGCGTTCCTAAGCTTCTCGATGCCGGATGGGCATATGTGGCGACCGACTATGTCGGGCTGGGCACCGAGGGCGGGCACGCCTATCTCGTAGGGCGGGAGTCGGCGCAGGGGGTGCTCGATGCGGTGCGTGCCGCTGTGGATATGGACGCTGTGGATCTCTTGCCGGAAACCGTGGTCTGGGGGCATTCGCAGGGCGGCGGCGTGGCGTTGTGGGCGGGATTGATCGCGCCCGATTATGCGCCCGAGATCACCGTCGCAGGAGTGGCCGGCCTGGCGCCGGCGAGCGACTTGCCGGCACTTGTCGAGACGGCGCGATCGGGGCTGTTCGGCAAGATCGTCTCTTCCTATCTGATGGCGTCCTACAGCCAGACCTATCCAGAAATCGACAGGAGCGCGTATGTCGGGGGACTGGCCGGCGTGCTGGCATCCGATATTGCCGGGCGATGTGTCGGCGGGCGGGAAACGCTGTTTTCCGTGGCCGAAACGATGCTGCTTCCTGCTGGTGGGATATTTCAGTCCGATCCGAAAGAGGGGGCGCTTGGCGCACGGCTGGCTGACAATGTGCCGCTGGGCGCATATGCGATGCCGGTTCTGGTTGCGCAGGGGGATGAGGACGATCTTGTGCTCGAGCCCGTGCAGGCCGGGTTTGTCGCGCAATTGTGTGCCGATGGGCAGGATGTGGACTATCTGACCTTTGCGGGGCGGGACCATGTTTCGCTGGTCGCGCCGGATTCGCCGCTGATCGGACCGCTCATGGACTGGACGGCGGCGCGATTTGCGGGCTCACCGGCGGAAGGCTGTGCTTTCAATGATTAGACGATGTGTTAGGTCGTGTTTTTCACCCGTGTCGCATTGCGGAATGATTTCGCGCGGAAGAGGGTGGGCCATTGCGGGCGTTCTAAGTGGTGGCAGCGCAGCGAAATAACTCACCCAGCGTCGTGGCGACGCTAGACGGGATGGCGCAAAATCCCTATTTTCCAGCAGGTTTTTGATGCGCGACATGCGTCCATGACGTATTGCGCTAAATCTGCAACCCCTGAAAACCCCAAATTGCTCGGAGAACCCTCACCCGTGGCGCGGCTCAACACATTTCCGGTTTCGATGAAAGTTGCCGGACGTCGCATCGTCATCGTTGGCGGTGACGATGAGGCGTTGGCCAAGGCGCGGCTGGCGGCGAAAACCAATGGCGAGACTTTTGTCGTCGCGCCCGAGTTCGAGGCCGATTTTTTGGGGCTGGACGTGACGCTTGTCGCGCGCGACGCTGTGCCGTGCGATTTCTTCGGTGCGGCGATGGTGTTCGTTGCCGATCATGGTGCTGCGGGACAGCGGGCCTTGCGGATGGCGCGGCTGGCTGGCGTGCCGGCCAATGAAGTGGACGTTCCTGACAATTGCGATTTCTTCACGCCGGCGATCGTCGACCGGGCGCCGATTTCGATCGCGATTTCATCGGAGGGCGATGCGCCGGTTCTGGCGCGGCTGGTCAGGGCGCGGATCGAGGCGATGCTGTCGCCCAGGTTTGGCGATATCGCCCGGCTGGCGGGATCGATGCGGGATCGTGTTGCGGCCGTGCTCAAGGATGGCGTGGCGCGGCGGCGGTATTATGAGGCGCTGGTCGTGGCGTCGGGCATCGAGGATGCGCTGGCCAAGGGGCAGGGCGCGGCGGTGGCCGATGCGCTGCTGGATGCGCATGCGCGTACAGCGGCAGGTACGGGCGTCGTGTGGCTGATCGGCGCCGGGCCGGGGTCGGTCGACCTCTTGACGCTGCGGGCGCAGCGCTTGCTGCAGGAAGCGGACGTGATCGTTCACGATCAATTGGTGCCAGCGGCCGTCGTCGAGATGGGGCGGCGCGATGCCGAACGGATTTCGGTGGGCAAGGCCAAGGGGCATCATTCGTTTTCACAGGCGCAGATCAATACGTTGATCGTGCGGCTGGCGGGCGAGGGCAAGAAGGTCGCGCGGCTGAAGTCGGGCGATCCGATGGTGTTCGGGCGCGCGGGCGAGGAAATTGCCGCACTGCGCAAGGCCCAGATTGCGTACCAGATCGTGCCGGGTGTCACGGCAGCGCTGGCGGCGGCAGCCGATACGGCAACGCCGGTGACGCTGCGCAAGGTTTCGTCGGGGTTTGTGTTCGCGACGGCGCATGGGGCAGACGATGAGGATGTCCGGCACTGGGCGTCACTGGCCGGATCGGGGCTGACTCTGGGGCTTTATATGGGCAAATCGATCGCCTCCAAGGTGGCCGGCGATCTGATGGCGCATGGGCTGAGTGGTTCGGTGCCGGTGGGGATCGTGGTCAATGCCGGGCGGGCGGACAAGGCGCTCTATGCCGGGACGGTGGGCGCGTTGGCGGGCGGTGAGATCGATTTTGTCGATGGGCCGACGGTGATTTTTGTCGGTGAGGCCGTGGCGCAGGGCGACTGGGCGTCGGCGGAGACGATTGCGGCTCTGGCGGAGCGGGTGGCGTGATGGGGATGGTGCCGAGAGCGGCGCGCATACTGGGTCCCGGCTCACGGCCGGGATGACGGTGGTGGATTGGGCACGTGGCGGTGCTGTTTAGCGATAAAATGAATCCGACGAATGTCGTAACATATTGAGTGAAATGACGAAAATCCTCACAGGAAATGAATTGCTCTCCGGGGCTGTGGTTTATCTCGATGCCGACGGGCGGTGGGTAGAGGAGCTGCAGGCGGCGCGGGTGTATGAGAAGGATGACGAGGCTGCCTATGAAGCGGCGCTGGCCGCGGCCAAGGCGAGCGGACGGGTGATCAGCCTCGAAGATGAGGATGTCGAGATCATCGAGGGCGTGATTACGCCGAGCCGGACACGGGCGCAGATACGGGCCGGTGGCCCGACGGCGCCGAAATTTGACCGCCAGCATTTGGGCGAGGACGAACATGTATCGCTATGACGAATTTGACGCCGCGTTTGTAAATGAACGCGTTGCGCAGTTTTCCGACCAGGTGCGCCGGCGCATTGCGGGGGAATTGACCGAGGACCAGTTTCGGCCGCTGCGGCTGATGAACGGGCTCTATTTGCAGTTGCACGCCTATATGCTGCGGGTGGCGGTGCCCTATGGCACGCTGTCGAGCAAGCAAATGCGCATGCTGGGGCATATCGCGCGGAAATATGACCGTGGGTACGGGCATTTCACGACGCGGCAGAACATTCAGTACAACTGGCCCAAGCTGCGCGATATTCCGGCGATTTTGGCCCACCTCGCCAGCGTCGAGATGCACGCGATCCAGACGTCGGGCAATTGCATTCGGAACGTGACGACGGATCAGTTCGCGGGCGCTGCGGCCGATGAGATCATCGATCCGCGTCCGGTGGCGGAGATCATTCGGCAGTGGTCGTCGATCCATCCCGAGTTCACGTTCTTGCCGCGCAAGTTCAAGATCGCGATCACCGGCGCGCCCAACGATCGGGCGGCGGTGAAATTTCACGATATCGGGCTGATGGCGCAGACCAATGGCGCGGGCGATGTCGGCTGGGCCGTCTATGTTGGCGGCGGGCTGGGACGCACGCCGATGGTCGGGAAACTGATCAACGGGTTCGTGCCGCACGAGCATCTGCTGGCGTATCTCGAGAGCATTTTGCGGGTCTATAACCGCTATGGGCGGCGCGACAACAAGTATAAGGCGCGCATCAAGATCCTCGTCCATGAAGAGGGTCTGGAAAACATCAAGGGGCAGGTCGAGGACGAGTTTTCGCACATTCGCGGGGGCGTTCTGACGCTGCCGGACGCGGAGCTGGACCGGATCAATTCCTATTTCGCGCAGCCGGCCTATGTCGATCATGGCGTGGTGTCGGTGGATGTGGAGCGCGAGAAGATCCTCGATCCGGCCTATGGGCGGTTTTTGGAGAACAACACGTTTCCGCATGCGCGGAGCGGGTACACGTCGATCACCGTGTCACTCAAGCCGATCGGCGGGGCGCCGGGGGATGCGACGGCCGAGCAGATGGAGGCGGTTGCCGACATCGCCGAGAAGTATTCGTTCGACGAATTGCGGGTGACCCACGAGCAGAATCTGGTTTTGCCACATGTGGCGATTGCCGATCTGCGGGCGGTGTATGACGCGCTGGGCGAGGCCGGGTTGGCGGATGCCAATGCTGGTGAAATCACCGACATGATCACCTGCCCGGGGCTCGATTTCTGTGCCTTGGCGAATGCGCGTTCGATCCCGATTGCGCAGGATATTTCGCGCCGGTTCGCAGCGCCCGAGCGGGCCAAGGAAATCGGCAAGCTCAAGATCAAGATTTCGGGCTGCATCAATGCCTGCGGGCATCACCATGTGGGCCATATCGGGATTTTGGGTGTCGAGAAGAAGGGCACCGAATTGTACCAGATCACCGTAGGTGGTGACGGGACCGAGGATGCGGCGGTGGGCAAGATTTTGGGCCCGGGATTCGTCGCCGACGAAGTGCCGGGGGCGATCGAGCGGCTGGTGGATGCCTATATCGCACGCCGCACGACCGAGGACGAGACGTTCATAGCGGCCTATCGGCGGCTGGGCGACGCGCCGTTCAAGGAGGCGTTGTATGGGAATGGTTGAGGTTCGCTCGGAGCGCGTGGATGCGCTGCACTGGATCCTCGGGTCAAGCCCGAGGATGACGGGAGTGTCTGGGGCGCTCGAAATGGCTAAGTCAGGGGTTTTACATGGCCGCGATTAGTTCGGTGTTGAGTGCGCCGGCGCCCAAGCATGACAAGCTCAAGGCGCTGGGAATATTGGCGCTCAATGGCATGTTCGACGAGATGGATGCCGAGGCGGTGCTGCGGCAGGCGGTGGACGAACTGTTGCCGGGCGATATCGCCATGGTCTCGTCGTTCGGCGCGGATTCGGCTGTGCTGCTGCATCTGGTAAGCCTCGTCGACAAGAATTTGCCGGTGTATTTCCTCGAGACGGGCAAGCATTTTGTCGAGACGCTGGATTATGTCGAGACGCTGAAACAGCGGCTGGGGCTGACCAATGTCATCGCGCTTTATCCCGACAGCGCCGATCTGGCCCGGTTCGATCCGGATGGCACGCTGTGGGAGACCGATCCGGATTCGTGCTGCCATATTCGCAAGACCGAACCGCTCGAAGACGTCTTGAGCGGATATGGCGGGTGGGTGACCGGGCGCAAGCGATTCCAGACGGCCGAGCGCGGGGTGTTGCCGCATTTCGAATTGACGAGCGACGATCGCATCAAGGTCAATCCTTTGGCCTACTTTACCAATGAGGACGTGGAAGCGTACAAGGCGCGCCATGACCTGCCCGAGCATCCGCTTTACGGCGAGGGATACAAGTCCATCGGTTGCGCGCCGTGCACGAGCGCGGTGGCCGAGGGCGAGGACCCGAGGGCAGGACGCTGGCGCGGTCGCGACAAGCGCGAGTGCGGCATTCATTTCGATTTCAACGGGAGCATCGCGAAGCCGGTGAGCCAATCTTCTCTGCATTTGTTCAAGGACGGCGCGTTCAAGGCGGATCCCTGGAAAGCATGGGCCGAAGGCGATGAGCCGGCCGATGTGCGCTATACGCATGTGCCGGTCAGCGTTTTCGTTGAACACCGTGCGGCGTTTCTGGCCAGCCCGCACCCGATCGGGTTGCAGGTCAATCCCGGCGAGAAGGTCGAGGACATCGAAGGCGATCTGGCGCGGTTTTCGTCGGTGGCGATCAATTTCAGGGCCTTTACCGATGGGCGCGGGTATTCGAGCGCGCGGCTGTTGCGCGAGCGGTTCGGCTATGAGGGCGAATTGCGGGCGGTGGGCGACGTGCTGACCGACCAGATTCCCTTCATGCGCCGGTGCGGGATCGATGCGTTCGTGGTCACCAACAAGGCGACGCGCGAGGCGCTTGAAAAAGATGCGCTGGCCGAGGTGCCGCTGTATTACCAGCCGATCGGTGAGCGGCACGAAGTGCCGGCGGGTACGCGTCCCTTCCTGCGGCGGCCCGAGTAAAGTCCCATCATCGCCGCCCATACTTGACAGGCGGCGTCTTCTATATATTCCAAGCATCAGCTTGTTATTTCTAAGTACCAGGACGTGTTCGTATGAGCGGAAATGAAATCGTCACCGATGTCGTAATCATTGGCGCGGGGCCTGTGGGGCTGTTTGCCGTCTTCGAGCTGGGTCTGGTCGACCTCAAATGTCATGTGATCGATATTCTCGATCGTCCGGGCGGGCAGTGTGCCGAGCTCTATCCCGAAAAGCCGATCTACGACATTCCCGCGTTTCCCGAGATTTCGGGGCAGGGGCTGACGGACAATCTGATGAAGCAGATCCAGCCATTCGGGGCTGAGTTCCACTTCAACCAGATGGTGACGAACTGCGAAAAGCTCGAGGACGGCTCGTTCCGGGTGACGACGGATGCCGATGAGGTGTTCCTGACCAAGGTGATCGTGGTTGCGGCGGGCGGCGGCTCGTTCCAGCCCAAGCGCCCGCCGGTCGAAGACGTCGAGCAATACGAGAACAAGTCGGTGTTTTACGCCGTGCGCAAGATGGACGATTTCCGCGACCAGGATCTGGTGATCGTCGGCGGCGGCGATTCTGCACTCGACTGGACGCTGAATCTCGAGCCTCTGGCGCGGTCGCTGACGCTCGTGCACAGGCGCGACCAGTTCCGCGGCCATGCCGACAGCGTCAACAAGATGCGGGCGCTGGTCGAAGAGGGCAAGATCAACTTCATCACCGGCCAGCTCGGGCGGCTGGAGGGTGAAAACGGGCAGTTGACCGAAGTCTATCTGAAGACTGCCGGCGGTGAGCTGGGCGTTCCCGCGACACGGCTGCTGCCGTTCTTCGGACTGACCATGAAGCTCGGGCCGGTCGCCGATTGGGGGCTCGATCTGCATGAGAACGCGCTAATCAAGGTCGATACCGAGCGCTTCGAAACCAGCGTGCCGGGCATTTTCGCAATCGGCGATATCAACTGGTATCCGGGCAAGCTCAAGCTCATCCTGTCCGGTTTCCACGAGGGCGCGCTGATGTCGCAAGCAGCCAAGCGGATAGTGCACCCCGACGAAAAGATCGTCTTCCAGTACACCACCTCTTCCAGCAAACTCCAAAAGAAACTCGGCGTGGCTTGACCGGGATGGTCTGCAAATGGCAATGACCTGCGCTTCCGGTGCTCACGTATCTTTAATACGCTCCGCTCCGGTTCTCGGTCATCACCATTTTCGACTCATCCGGGCCAAGCCAGGGACCTAACGACCTCACGCGAACAGGATCTCCACCATGCGGATATTCGTCACCGATCAGGACGGCACCGAACACGAACTCGAAGCTCTTGAAGGGTGGCGGGTGATGGAGGTGATCCGTGACTGGGGTTTGAACATCAAAGCGGAGTGCGGCGGCTCGTGCGCCTGCGCGACGTGTCACGTGTTCGTCGATCCCGAGTGGCAGGACAAGCTTAATCCGCCGACCGACGAGGAAGAGGACATGCTGGATTCGGTCGCTGATTATGAGGCCAATTCGCGGCTGTCGTGCCAGATCCTGATGAGCGAAGAGCTTGACGGATTGCGGGTGACGCTGGCGGATTCGGCACGGCAGGAAGAAGCGGCCTAGGGCGCTGACTTCGGCCGGGCGCTATCGCTGAAAAGCGGCGCCCTTATCGTCATTCATGTCATTAGAAGAGTCTTTTTCCTTGCGCCGGGCGACGCAAGGCTGGGGCCTGGGGTCAAGCCCGAGGATGACGGGTGTGGTGGGCGAGGGCGCTGCTACACGACGAGCATGGGGCGCGTCGTCATACATAATTAAATTTGAATGGGCAAAGTGCGGGGGTCTTTCTTTAGAGTTCTGTCATGACCCATTCCAAGAAATGCGAAGCCTGCCGCAATGGTGACGGTTTCGAGCACGCCTTTACCATGCGTTTCATCCCATCGTGGATATGAAGGCGGCCCAGATATGGGGCTATGAGGCGCTGGTGCGCGGGGTCAATGGCGAAGGCGCCGGCGCCGTGCTGTCGAAGGTGACTGACGAAAACCGCTACGCGTTCGATCAGGCGTGCCGGGTAAAGGCCATCGAGTTGGCCGGGGCGAAACTGCGGGGGCAGGTGGCGCCGAAGCTGTCGATCAACTTCATGCCCAATGCGGTTTACGAACCGCGCGCCTGCATTCAGGCGTCGCTGGCGGCGGCCGAGCGGGCGCAGTTCGATACACGGCATCTGATGTTCGAATTCACCGAGAACGAAGAGATGCGTGACACGGCCCATGTCAAAAACATCGTCGAAGCCTATCGGCACATGGGGTTCACGACGGCCATCGACGATTTCGGCGCGGGATATGCCGGACTTGGCCTATTGGCCAATCTGCGGCCCGATCTGATCAAGATCGACATGGAGCTGATCCGGGGGATCGGGGACTCCGCAGACCGGCGGGTGATCGTTTCGGGTATCGTTTCGATTGCGCGCGCGCTTGGGATCGAAGTGATCGCCGAGGGGATCGAGACGCGGGGCGAGCTCGATGCTGTGCGCTCGTGTGGGGTCGATCTCGTACAGGGCTATATCTTTGCCAAGCCGATGATCGAGACGTTTCAATCGGATGGCGAGCTCGATGGCGTGAAGGTGGCGGCGTAGGGCGAAATCGTTTGGGACTTGGCTGGTGCTGCGCTGGATCCCGGGAATACATCCCGGGATGGAGGCGGGTGGAAGTTGGCTCGGCGATCCAATGTCTCTTTGCCCAGGATGAGTCCTTTCTCGCGCCGGACGGCGCGAGGCTGGGTCCTCGGGTCGAGCCCGAGGATGACGGGTGGTGGGTGGAGTGAGGGGCGAGTGACTGGCCTCGGACCTGCCAACCATTCGCTGTCGTCCCGGGCGACGAGCCGGGATTCGGTATGCTCGGGTGTAAGTGTTTGACAGCGGGGATACCGTCGGGCCCGGAGCTTACTGGGTCACGGCTCAAGGCCGGGATGACGGTGGTGGGGTTGATTGGCGGTGCGGCAGAGCTCCGGGCGCTGAGCGTGTGGCGGGGGATAGTGGGCCGTTGGGAGCAGCGTGGTTTGGAACCGTGATGGGCTCTTTTGCGGCGTTGCCCGTGGGTGTATAGAGCGGAAATTCGTCGCTTCGTTCGGTCGTGCCATGTCGATTTTCGAGTATCTTCCCTATGCCATTGCGCTGGCGATCGCGGCGGGGATTCCCGGGCCGGGGATCGCGGCGTGTGTGGGCAAGGCGCTGGGGGCGGGGTTTCGACCGGCGATGTGGTTCGGGACCGGGCTGGTGCTTGGGGACCTCACCTATCTGACGCTGGCGGTTTTGGGGCTGGCGGCGGTGGCGGCCGCGTTTTCCGGGATTTTTGTTGTCATCAAGGTGCTGGGTGCGGCCTATCTGGTTTACCTCGCCTGGAGCTTCTGGAAGGCGGGGATCGATCCGGACAAGGTCGAAGCGCGCCGGGGCAATGGGGTCTGGGCGTCGATAGCGGGCGGCTATGCCGTGACGCTGGGCAATCCCAAAACCATCATCTTCTATATGGCGCTGCTGCCGACCGTGGTGAAGCTGGACGAAGTGACGCCGGAGCGGTTTGCCGGGTTGGTGCTGACGACAATCGTCGTGCTGTATCTGGTGCTGCTGCCCTATATCGCGCTGGCGACCAAGGCGCGCGATTTCCTGCGCAATCCGCGGGCGCTGAAGGCGCTCAATCGCGGGGCGGCGGGGGCGATGGCCGGGGCGGCGGCCTATATCGTGCTCAAGCAGTAGGCTGGTTGCGCGGCGTGCGGTTGAGCCCGGGATGGGTCAGGAGCGGGGACGCTCAAGTTGCCAGGAGAGGTGGGAGTGGACCGCGGGCCAGTCGGGCGCGGTGATGGAATAGACCGCGGTGTCGCGGATGGTGCCGTCGCGCATGCGCAGATGGTGGCGCATGATGCCGTCCAAGCGCGCGCCGAGGCGCTCGATGGCGCGGCGGCTCTGGAGGTTATGCACGTGGGTGCGGAATTCGACGGCCAGGCACTCAAGGGTTTCGAAGGCATGGGTGAGCAGCAGCAGCTTGGCTTCGGTATTGAGCGGCGTGCGCTGGACGCTTGAGGCGTACCAAGTGAAGCCGATTTCGAGGCGGGGGGCGGCCTGGTCTATGTTCATGTAGGTGGTCATGCCAACGATGCGGCCATCGGCATTCTGAACGGTGAACGGCAGCATGGTGCCTTCCGATTGGAGGCGGAGGCGACGGTCGATTTCGGCGGCCATGCCGTCGGGGGACGGGATGGTCGTGTACCAGAGCCTCCAGAGATCGCCATCGCGGACCGCATCGACGAGACCGTCGTGATGGGCGGGATCGAGGGGGACGAGCTGGACATGGGCGCCAGAAAGGGTGACGGGGGCGATGGGCATCTGGGTGGCCTTGGGGCTGACGCGGTCTGGTGCGAGGGACCAAGTGATGCGATTCGCGGGATCGGGGGAAGGGCAGCAACGACGGCCGTTTGATACGTTGGAATTCAGGGAACGCACATAAATACATGAGCACGAGCGATACGCAGAAGACAGGGGCCTTCGGGGCCGGGCATGCGCAATCTTATGGCGAGGGCCCGCGGCGGCAGGTGCCGGGACTCGACGGGCTGCACAAGATGACATCGCAGCTTTTGGCAGAGCGCGTGCCCGATACGGGCCGGGTGCTCGTGCTGGGCGCCGGGGGCGGGCTGGAGCTAAAAGTTCTGGCGGACGCGCATGCGGGTTGGAATTTTGACGGGGTGGATCCTTCAGCGGAGATGCTCGCCGTGGCGGAGCGCATGGTTGTGCCGCATGGCGATCGGGTGCGGTTGCTCGAGAGCTATATAGAGGACGCGCCGGAGGGGCCGTTCGATGGCGCTGTATGCCTTCTGACGTTCCATTTCATCGCGCGGGAGAAGCGTCTATCGACGCTGCGTGAAATTCGCCGCCGGCTGGTGCCGGGGGCGCCGTTCGTTGTGGCCCATATCAGTTTTGCGCAGACTGAACCGGAGCGCTCGCAGTGGATCGCGCGACACGTTGCGTATGGCGGGGTGGACCCCGAGCGGGCAGAGGCAGCGCAGGAGGCTATCGGAACGCGGCTGACGATCCTATCGCCCGCGAAGGAAGAGGCGATGCTGGCGGAGGCCGGGTTCACGGGGACGGAGTTGTTTTATGCCGGGCTGAGCATGCGCGGGTGGGTGGCGTACGCGTAAAATCAGATCGTTTTCTGATTGACCCGCTTGCTCAGCGCCTCGGCGGCTTCGACGCGTTCGGAGTAGCGGTCGGTGAGATAGTCGGCGCGGTCGCGGGTCAGGAGGGTGAATTTAATCAGCTCTTCCATGACGTCGACGATGCGGTTGTAGAAGGGCGAAGGGCGCATGCGACCGGCCTCGTCGAACTCGTTGAAGGCCTTTGGGACAGACGACTGGTTGGGGATGGTGATCATCCGCATCCAGCGGCCGAGAATGCGCAACTGGTTGACGGCGTTGAAGGACTGGCTGCCGCCATTGACCTGCATGACGGCAAGCGTGCGCCCTTGTGTGGGGCGGATGCTGCCCATGGCGAGGGGAATCCAGTCGATCTGGGATTTCATGACGCCGGTCATGGCGCCGTGGCGCTCGGGCGAGCACCAGACCATGCCTTCGGACCATTGTGCCAACTCACGCAGTTCGGCGACCTTGGGATGATCCTTGGGCGCGCCGTCGGGGAGTGGCAGGCCCTCGGGGTTGAAGATGCGGGTTTCGGCGCCAAAGCGGCGCAGGATGCGGGCGGCCTCAAAGGTGGCGAAGCGCGAGTAGGAGCGTTCGCGCAGGGACCCGTAGAGCAACAGGATGCGCGGGGCGTGGGTTTTGCGATCGGGGGTGAAGAGGGCGGCCTCATTGACCGGGCGGAAGTGGTCTTCGGCGAGGGCGGGGAAGGTGTCGATGTCAGACAAGGCGCTTGCCTTCTGAATTTATGATGACTTCGCCGTCTTCCTTGGTGAAGGGGCCGATGTCGGGATTGGGGAGAATGTCGAGGACGACTTCGGACGGGCGGCACTGGCGAACGCCCTTCTCGGTCACGACGAAGGGGCGGTTGATGAGGATGGGGTGGGCCAGCATGGCGTCGAGCAATTGCGCGTCGGTCGTTGTGGGGGCGTCGAGGCCAAGATCGGTGTAGGGTGCTTCTTTCCTGCGCATGGCGTCGCGGACCGTTAGGCCGGATTTTGCGATGAGATCGATGAGGGTTTCGCGGCTCGGAGGGGTCGTGAGGTACTCGATGATCGCGGGCTCCTCGCCCGATTGGCGGATCATGGCGAGGGTGTTGCGCGAGGTGCCGCAATCGGGGTTGTGGTAGATGGTGATCATGGCGGGGCCTTACGAAAAATGGTGACGGGTGCGGTTGGCGAGGGCAACCAGCGAGAGCATCACCGGTACTTCCACGAGAACGCCGACGACGGTTGCGAGCGCGGCGCCTGAATTGAGCCCGAAGAGCGAGATGGCGACTGCGACGGCGAGCTCGAAAAAGTTCGACGTGCCGATCAGCGCGCAGGGCGCGGCGATATTGAAGGGGATTTTCCACTTCCAGGCGGCCCAATAGGTGAGGCCGAAAATGCCATAGGACTGGATCAGCAGCGGAATGGCGATCAGGAGGATGACCAGCGGATTGGCGAGGATCGTTTCGCCCTGGAAGCCAAAGAGGAGGACCACGGTCGCCAGCAGGCCGAGGACGGAGGCGGGTTTTATGCGCGCCGTGAAGGCATCGATGCGGCCTGTGTCCCTCGATCCGCCAAGGATCAGTTGGCGGGTGATGGCGCCGGCAACGAGCGGGATTATGATGTAGAGCCCGACCGAGAGCAGGAGGGTTTCCCACGGCACGGTGATTTCGGTGAGGCCGAGGAGGATCGCGACGATGGGCGCGAAGGCGACCACCATGATGGCGTCGTTCACCGAGACCTGAACGAGGGTGTAATTGGGATCGCCCTTGGTCAGTTGCGACCAGACGAAGACCATCGCGGTGCAGGGCGCGGCGCCGAGGAGGATGAGGCCGGCAATATATTGCTGGGCGTCGGCGGGGTCGATCAGCGGGGCGAAGAGAAAATTGAAGAACAGGACGGCCAGCAGGGCCATTGTGAATGGCTTGATGAGCCAGTTGACCGCCAGGGTGAGGATCAGGCCTTTGGGCTGGCGCCCGACCTGGCCGATGGCGGTGAAATCTACGGCGACCATCATCGGGTAGACCATGGCCCAGATCAGCACGGCGACGACGAAATTGACCGAAGCGTATTCCAGCCCGGCGAGGGCGGCGAACAGGCCCGGGGCGAGATTGCCTAGTGCGATGCCGGCAATGATGCAGGCAGCGACCCAGACGGACAGCCATTTTTCGAAAAAGCCTATGCCGCCCGCCGGAGCGGGTGCGGTGGTGTCGGTGGTCATGGGGTCTAGTCTTTCGTCTGGCCGATGGCGTCGAGGCGGGATTTCAGCGCGAGCCGGTCGAGGCTCTTGAGCGGCAGCGCGAGGAGGAGAGAGATACGGGTGGAGAGCTGGCGCGTTGCCTCTGCGAAGGCGAGGTGTTTTTCGGCGTCTGTCCCCTCGGCCGCGGCAGGATCGGGAATGCCCCAATGGGCGGTCATGGGATGGCCGGGCCAGATCGGGCAGGCCTCATTGGCGGCGCTGTCGCAGACGGTGAAGATGAAATCGAACTCGGGCGCGCCGGGCCCCGCAAATTCGTCCCAGCTTTTCGAGCGGGCGAAATCGGTATCGATGCCGAGGCCGCGCAGCAGATCGAGTGTGTAGGGGTGAACGTCGCCCCTGGGCTGGCTGCCGGCGGAATACGCCTTGAAGCGGCCCTGTCCGTCGCGGTTGAGCAAGGCTTCGGCGATGATCGAACGGGCGGAATTGCCGGTGCACAGGAAGAGGGCGTTATAGACAGGATCAGTCACAGCAGGCCTCGGCGCTCGGTTGCAGGCAGGAGAGATTGGCAATCAGCGGCGCGCAGACTTCGGGGCGGCCACCGCAACAGTCTTCGAGAAGGAAAGCGACCAGATCGCCGGCGGTCGCAAAGCTGGCGGCGTAGCGAATGACGCGCCCGTCGCGCTCTGAGGCGATGAGGCCGGCGCGGGTGAGTGCGGCAAGGTGAGTCGAGACGGTGTTCTGCCGCCCATCGACCGCATCGGCGATCTCGCCTGCGGGCATGCCCTTGGGGCCGGCCTTGATCAACAGCCGGAAGATCGCCAGCCGGGTTGGCTGGGACAAGGCGGCGAAAGCGTCGAGAGCAGCGTTTGTATCCATATATCGAGAAATATCGATATGTAGGTGAGAGGGCAAGCAGATTTTTTGTGGCGGTGGCGGAGGGGGCGGGTCAGATGGGTGTGTCTGGCGTTGCTGGTGGGCAGTCGATATGTCTGGAGTGAGGGGGGCGCAGGAGGGATAGGAGATAAGTATTCACGTGCCAGACGGCGCATGGCTGGGGCCCGGAGATAAATCCCGGAATGACGCCGGTGTGGTGAGGGCCGGGCAGTTGAGGACGGGTGATATGGGCGAAGGTGGTGGCGCATACCCGCGCGTGGTGTAAGGAGGCATGTCTGGGGAAAGGCGGGGTGGCGCAGTATGAGGGTGGATGATGGTGGCTGGCTCCCCATTGGGCAGCACAGATCGGAAGGCGATCAGCAAGCTTGAAAATCACATATGTTAGTCAAACTTGAATTATTGGGGTTTTTCGAAACCGATTTGGGTGGCGAGCCATTTACTGGGCGAAGCAGCGCCGGGAGATGAAGTCTTCTCCATAGAGCGCTGTGAGGGAGGCGCAGCCCTTGCGCCCGGTCTAAAAAGACATGGAGATAAAAATGAAACGCACCGCTCTTTTCGCTTCGATTGCTCTCACTGCTGGTCTGGCCGCTCCTGCGTTCGCTCAGGAAATCGCTGGCACGACCGTCAGCGCAGAAGACTGGCCGGCCGTTGAGGCCTATTGCTCCGATCTCGGTGATCTGAACAACCCTGAGGCCTCCGAGAATGAGCCCTCCGCAACTCAGGAACTCGCGACGACCTCTATCGACCTCAGCCTTCTGACACGTGACGATTGTGTTGAAGCGGGCCTGGTTGAAGGTGGTCCGGATGCGGGCGTGACGATGGAGTCCCCGACCGTTCCTAACTAATTCGGGATACTTCTATAAGTTTAAGGGCAGCGCATTAGCGCTGCCCTTTTGTTGGGCAATGAATTCCGTGTTCCTTGGAAACCTTATCAAGGGCAATGCGTTTTGTACGAGGCGCGGTTTTTCTGCGTCGACAATCGTTGGACTGCCGCGCCTGTGAAATGTCAAAAAATCGGCATTTGGGTCAATGGAGACCAACATGAAACCTAGTGTGTTCTTCGCATCACTTGTCTTTGCATCTGGCCTCACGGCGCCAGTTCTTTCTGCGGAAATTGGCGGTATCAACGTGAGTGCGCATGATTGGGCCTATGTCCAGGATTATTGTGCGACCCTGGAGGCCGACGGCATCGCCGATGCTGCCGCCGAAGAGCCCTCGACACCAGCGGAGTTGTCGACCCCGACGATCGAGCTCCGCAGCATAACATACGCGGACTGTCAGGCTGCAGGCCTTATCGCCGGCGCGCCCATGACGATGGGCAGCACGCTGACCAATGGTGGGCCAATGCAGGTTCAGCTTCTTCACGAAGACGACGACTGACGCGGTGTTCTCCCGGAGCCGTGAAAACGGCTTCGGGTTGTTCGTACAACCTCTACCGATTGCGCCAATCTATCTCTGCTTGGGATCGGCGGCGAGTTTGACGAGGTCGGGGAGGAAGTCGGAGACGACAGGGGACTTCTGGGTGGCGAAGGGCAGCGGGCGGACCACCTTCATTGCAGCGATGCCGACGCGGACGGTCATCAGGCCGTTGAGGACGCCTTCGCCGAGGCGGGCCGAGAGTTTCGCGGCAACGCCATGGCCGACCAGCTGTTCGACGACGCCATCGGTGAGCACGAGGCCGCCAGTGACGGCGAGGTGCGCGAGAATGGCGCCCACGAGGCGAAAAAAGCCGAAAAGGCCCGGGCGGGCGCCGTAGAGATCGGCGATGTTGCGGGCGAGGCGGAAACTTTCGAAAATCACAAAAGCGATATCGATCAAAGCGCGCGGTGCCACGGCGGTGACGAGCGCGACGCGGCGGGCGCTGGACGCTGTAAGCGCGCGGGCGCGGGCATCGAGCGGGGCCATGAGGGCGCGCTCGGCGGTTTTGATTAGCTCGGCGCCGTCGAGGATGGATTTTGCGTCGGTGGCGAGATTGTCGCGGGCGCGGGCGAGATCGGCGCGGGTGGAATAAATCGACTGGAGTTCGGCTTCGATCTTTTGGGCCGCCGCGAGGTCATCGGCCAAAAGCGCTGACGAGGCTCGGTCGCGGAGTTTGTCCAGGGTGCGCAGGCGGGCGAGGCCGATCAGCTCGCGGAAAACGAGGACGGTGAGCGCGAGGACGAACACGGCGAGGGCGGCGAGACCGACCCAGCCGAGCCAGGAATAGGCTGCGAAGAGATCGCGGATCAGCCGGTCGGCGGCGAGGCCAAGGCCGAGGGAGATGAGTGTGCCGCCCGTCCAGAGCGCGAGATTGCGCCAGAAGCGGCCGAGGCGTTTCGGGGCGGGGGCGATGTCGGTGTCCGCCAGTTCGGCCGGCGTTGCTTCGAAAACGTCGGGCGCTTCCTCGACGATCGCTGCGTTAAAAGCGCGGGGGCTACGCGGCGCCTCGGCTGGCGCTGTAGGGCGTATGGGCATCGCGCGGGGCTCTCTCATTGCATCTTATCCCCGATGAGGAAATCGAGCGCGCGATCGAGCCGGATGTGCGGAAAGACCGGATCGCCTGTTTGGCTGGGCGAAAGGATTTTCGGCGGCAGGAAGCGCAGAAAATTGAGTTGAGGTGTCGATTCATGTGTCTTGAACAATGAATCCGGATTTTCAGGCAAGTCGCCGGGAAACAACGCGATTTCGGTTTTTCCGTCATAGACGGTGTCGCCGAGGCGCTGGCCTTCTTCCGGGGTGCCGATGATGGTGTGCAAGGTCTCGCCGTTGTCCTTGATCGCGCCCTCGCGGGTGGCGCGGATGGCGGCGATGGCGAGGGGGCGGGTTTCGGTGCCCGAAAAATGCGCGCGGCGGGCCGCGCTGGCCACGAGGCGGTTGAGAATGGCTTCGAGCCTTGTGTGCGAGGTGTGGTGGAGCAGATCGGCCTTGGTGGCGGCAAAGAGGATCTTGTCGATGCGGCGGGTGAGGAGCCGCGAAATGGGGTTCGAGGTGCCCTGGCGGAAGCAGGAGAGCACGGCAGTGAGCGCGGTTTCGAGATCGGCGACGGCTTCGGGGCCGGCGTTCAGCGCGCGCAGAGCATCGACGAGGACGATCTGGCGATCCAGCCGGGCGAAGTGGTCGCGAAAGAACGGGCGGACGACGACGGATTTATAGGCTTCGTAGCGGCGCTCGAGCATGGCGTAAAGGCTGGAATGACGCAGCGTCGAGACGGGATCAGGCAGGGGCGCGAAGGTGAGCGCGGGCGAGCCTTCGAGATCGCCGGGCATGAGGAAGCGACCCGGCGGCAGGGTGGACAGGGCCCGGGCATCGCCTTTGGACGCGCGCAGATATTGCGTGAAGGCGGCGGCGAGGGTTTCGGCGGTGACGTCGTCGGCCTCGCGTGAGGGGTCGAGGGAGGCGAGGGCGTCGAGAAAGGGTTTTGCTTCGGCTTCGCGGGCAGGGCGGCGGGCGAGGGCCAGGGCCTCGGCGCTCCATTCGGCATAGGTTTTGGTGAGCAGGGGTAGATCGAGCAGCCATTCGCCGGGGTAATCGACGATGTCGAGATTGAGCGTCTGCGTGCCGAATTGCGCTTTGAGCCAGTTGTTTGACTGATAGCGCAGGGTGAGGCGAAGCTGGGAAATGCGGCGCGTACTCTCGGGCCAGACCGGGGGCGATCCGGTGAGGGCGGCGAGGTGGTTTTCGTAGGCAAAGCGCGGAGTGGCGTTGTCGGGGTGTTCGGCAAGGCGGGCGCCGATCAGCCGGCCCTCGGCCATGGGGACAAAGCCTGGAAGGCGGGCGCCGGTCAAGAGATTATGGATCAGCGCGGTGATGAAAATGGTTTTCCCGGCGCGCGACAGGCCGGTGACGCCGAGGCGAAGCGTGGGGGTTATCGTGCCGGTGGCGGCGTCCGCGAGATTGCCGAGCGCAATGCCCAGTTCGTCGGTGAGGGTTGTCGGCAGGCTGGGCAAGGGGGGACTCCGCGTTCGCCGAGAAAATAGGGGGTGGGTTAGGGAATGTGAAGGGCGCGGGCGCGGTATTTGGAATTGGGGGAGGACGAATGGCTGCGTGGCGGTGGGGAGTTCCTATTTTGTTCTTGACGCCACTTGCGGTGGTGGCTAGCTTTTGCATGTGCTGTGGAGCGGCACCGAGGTCGCGGCGTTTGGGGGTGATCGAGAGGGAGGTCTGACGGGCCGCTGGGACCGTGAGGTGCGGCGGGGAGGACTTGTGAGGCGTACGCACCGGGTTGACGGGCTTTGGTGCGCGGGGCAGGCTGACATTGCTGGGACCATCGGATATGGCTGGGGCTAGCCGGGGCCCGGCCGCGGAAGCAGCGTGACGCCGATTGGTTTGATCTAGACTGCTGCGGCGCCGGCCCGAGGTTCGCGGACGTTCGACGAACGCGTTGAGAGCTGAATTCCATCTTGCAAAGTAGGGGGACCTATATGGCCCATTCGCCACGTCGACCAACCAGCGGCAAGGAACGTGCCGAGGCGCTGTTCAAAGCAGCGACGACCAAGCCCGAGGCGCCGAAGACGAAGACCAATGTCATTCCGACCGGGAAAGAGCAGGTGTCGCTGCGCATCGATCGCGATGTGCTCGAGCATTTTCAGGATGACGGGCCGGGATGGCAGGATCGGATCAATGCGGCGCTGAGGGTGGCGGCGGGACTGGAGTGAGAGGCGGGCGACTGGGGCTGTTGCACTGCTTAGGTCTGTGGCGCTGGTGAAGAGGCGGCACGCGACATATTCGGAGCATAATGGGTCCCGGGTCTTCGCCCGGGATGACGGGGTGGGTTTGGCGCGCGCTGGGTATTGGCGCGAGCGGGGTGCCTGGGCGTCGCTCTGCGCAAGGCGGCGCGGCTGAGTGGGATGTGCGGCGTCGGGCAGGCGCCTGCTGCCCGGCATTTCTTAAGATTTTTTTGGGCGGATCGCCGCGGCGCCCGTATTCGGCGGGCACCGCGGACCCGATGGACTTCAGAGCATACTTGGTTCCGGGTCTTCGCCCCGGATGCCGAGATGGGTTCGGCGCGCGGGCGGCTTATTTTGCACTACCACTCGCCTGTCCCGACCTTGTTCAGGTCATAGGGGGTGGTCTGGTAGATTTCGTTGATCCAGTTCTGGAACAAGAGATGGGCGTGGCTGCGCCAGCGGTTTTCGGGGTCGATGGAGGTGTCGCCATTTGGGAACAGGTTTGCGGGCGGTTCGGGATTGAGGCCGGCGCTCAGGTCGCGGTGGTATTCGTCGGCCAGTGAGCGATTGTCGTATTCGAGATGGTTGAGCATGTAGGCCGCGCGGTATTTGCGATCTTCGAGCATGCAGATGCCGACCTCGTCATTGTCGATGAGGATGTCGAGATCGCCAGGTATGCTCGTGCGGTCGATGTCGTTGTAGCGCGAGACCGGCACCATGGGGCTGTCGCTCATGCCACGGAGCAGCGGGGAGCGGCGGTTCACGAGGCGGTGGCGATAGACGCCGAACGCCTTTGTGGGCATGCGGAAGCGTCTTACGCCATGGAAATGGTGCAATGCGGCCTGGGCGCCCCAGCAGATGAACATCGTGTGGTGGACGTTGGTCTGCGTCCAATCCATGATTTCGAGCATTTCGGGCCAATAGCGCACGTCCTCGAAGGGCATGTGGGCGATCGGCGCGCCGGTGACGACAAAGCCGTCGAACTTCTTTTCGCGAACCTCTTCCCAAGTCGAATAGAAGGACTGGAGATAGTCTTCGGGCGTATTTTTCGACTGGTGGTCGGAGACCCGGACGAGCGTCAGGTCGATCTGCAGCGGGCTCGAGGCGATAAGGCGCGCGAACTGGGTTTCGGTCCGCTCCTTGTTGGGCATCAGATTGAGCAGGCCAAATTGCAGCGGACGGATATCCTGGCGCGCTGCGCGGGTGGAATCCATGACCGCCACGCCCTCGTTTTCGAGGGTGATACGGGCGGGGAGCTGGTCGGGAATGCGAATGGGCATGAAGATGCTCCTTTAGAGCAAGCCTATATAAGTCTGAAACTCGATAAAGCGGAGAGGGCGTTCAGCTTTTTGCGGCCACCACCGAGCGTGCGGCGATGGCCCGGCACATGAGCTCCATGAAGTCTTTTTCATCGCGCACGTCAGAGAGTTCGGTGGCGTCGATCGCATAGCCGAAATTGTCGGCGAGGGCCTGATAGCGGGGCAGGCGGTCGCGCAGGAGGGCCTCGAAACCCCAGACGGCAAAGGCGTCGGGATCGACGTCGTCGTCATGGGTAACGCCGTTGATCGATTTGAACTCGTCCCATTTGCCGATGAGAAAATCGGGGGGGTAGTACATCGGCTTGGGGTTGGATTTGAAACGATCGATGAGGCGCTGGGCATCGTTTTCGGTGCCGCGCAGATAGAGAAGGGTCGTGTTATCCGCCAACGCCTTGACGACGGGGTCGTTCGGGTTGTGGGGATCGAGGACCTCGATCAGCGAGCCGCCGGTGTCGCAGAGGAAATCGTCATAGCCGTAAAGCGCCTTGGCGCGCTCGATGAAATAGGGGACGTCGAGCAGGGCGTAGATTTCGGCGACGCGGTGCTGTTCCTGGCGGCGCTGGTATTCCGCAAAGGTGAGGCCGCCCTTGGCGGGATTGCCCGGGGTGCCGAGATAGGTCGAGAGCGGCTCGAGATTGTCGAAGCTGAGATTGGACTGGATGGAGATCGAGTCCGAGCGCAGGAGTTCGGCGAGGAACGGGACCTTCATCGCCTCGCGCTTGAAATTGTCGACGATGAATTCGCCCATGTGGCGCGTGCCGATACGGAAATCGACCGAGAAGTGAAACCAGTCGGCGCGGCGCAATATGTTGCCCAGCCGCGTCTTGCCCACCCCGGCCATGCCAAACACGGTCACCGCCTTGCGGGGGCTGGAGCGGAATTCGGCGGCGGAGGCAAAGAGCATGGGCGGGCCTGCGGTGGGTCGGGCGTTACGTCTCCCGCCTGCATAAATTCATATGGGGTGGGCGTCCAGTGGGCAGCGGTGGATCGGGGCGCCTTGGGGTGCCCATTTGGTGGAGGGGTGCGGTCGATGGAGCCGCAGATGCGGAGGATACTGGGTCCCGGGTCAAGCCCGGGATGACGGTGGTGGGTTGGGCGGTTTGGATGGAGAGGCGGGCGCGGGAGGTGCTGGGTCGCGGGGCGCGTCCGGGGTGGCGGTTGTGGGGGAGGTCGGCGTTGGGGCTGGTGGGTTGGTGGCCGTGCTTCTGGCGGCGCTGCGCTGGGTCCTCGGGTCGAGCCCGAGGATGACGGTGGGGTTGGGCGGCGGTTTGGATGGAGAGGCGGGCGCGGAGGGTGGTGGGTCGCGGGGCGCGTCCGGGGTGGCGTTTGTGGGTGAGGTCGGCATTGGGGCTGGTGGGTTGGTGGCGCTGTGGATGTAGGAGCGTGCGCGGCGGGTGCTGGGTCGCAGGTCGCGTCCGTTGGTTGGTGGGCGCAACAAGGGGGCTTAGAGGGCGCGGAGGTGAGGGGTGTGATGCCGGCTGGGTATGGTTGGGCAGAAGGGCACAAATTGCCGGGTGGGGGGTGAAAGATTCCGGGTGGGCGGGGTCGGAGGATCGGGCGCTGATTGTAAAGCGTAACAGTTTCAAAGCATTGGGGTTTTGGCATTGTCCTTGCTTTGGTGTTGCCGAAGGGGCGCGTGCTCGGCGTGCCGAAGTAATGGAGTGATCAATGGGTATCTATGGGGCATTGGCGACGGCAGTGACCGGGATGGCGGCGCAGTCGTTTGCGTTGGAGAACATCTCGGGCAATATCGCGAACTCGCAGACCACCGGCTACAAGCGCATGGAGACCGGGTTTATCGACCTGATCCCGGACGCTGCAGTCGGGCGGCAGGTGCCGGGTGCGGTGCTGGGATATTCGCGTTCGACCAATGACGTGCGCGGCGACATCGTCACTTCGCCCACGGGTACGCACGTCGCGCTCAACGGGTCGGGGTATTTCGTCGTTGCCGAAAAGACCGGGACCTCGGATGGCGCGGCGGTATTCGGGCAGGCGCAGTATTATTCGCGGCGCGGCGATTTCGAGATGGATAGCGAAGGCTATCTGCGCAACGGCGCCGGCTATTATCTGATGGGTGTGCCGATCGATTCCTCGACCGGTAACGTTTCGGGCTCGGTGCCCCAGATGATCAAGGTGTCCAACGGGTTGATCGGGGCCGAGGCGACCGGGCGGATCAAATATGAGCTGAACCTGCCGGCCGAACCCGCAAGCGGTCTGTCAGCGGATTTTGCGACCGTTTTGTCGAACGCAGATCAGCTCGATGGCGATTCCGAGCTGGCCGCCGATCTCGGGTGGACAGCAGGCGACACGTTCGCCATGACCATCAATGGAACAACCCATACGTTTACCGAAGGTACTGACGGCACGACGCTGGACGATCTGATTGCCTGGGTGAACAACACTGGCGCTGCCAATGCGCGGCTGGACGAAGCCGGGCGCCTGGCGGTATCGCCGATCGACGCCGACTACGCGATCACGCTCTCGGGCGATGGCGCAACGCAGATGTACACGACGCTGACGGCGGCGGCGCCCCCGCCGGTGCATCTGAACGCGTCCCAGTTCGTCAACCGCTCTGTGGAGGGTGGCGCGATCACCGTCTATGCCGCGAACGGCGCGTCGGTGAACGTCCAGATGCGCTGGGGCAAGCTTTCGGGCGAGCCGGACACCTGGCAGCTCTACTACATGGATAAGTCGCAGCCGCAGTCGTGGACGCCGGTGCCGAACGCGGAATTCGAGTTCGATGATGGCGTGCTGTCGCGGCACAACGGGAGCACAGTTTCGCTCGAAGACACGCTGGTGATTCAGATCCCCGGGCTGTCTGTGAACGGAACGGTGGTCGGCGATGTCGAGATCGATCTGGGCGCCGGTGGGCTGACCCAGTTCGACAACGCCAATGGTCGCGCTTCGGTCTCGACGTTGACCCAGGACGGGTATCCGGCAGGGTCGTTCATGTCCGTCGCGGTCAATGACAGCGGGCGCGTGGTTGCGACCTATTCGAACGGCAAGCAGATCGAGCTGTTCCAGATCGTGACCGCCAATTTCAATGCCGAAAACCAGCTCAAGCGGCTCGATGGCGGCGTCTACAGTTCGACAGCAGAGTCGGGCGAGGCGATCATCTCGATCGATGGTGGCATGACCGGCGGGGCGCTCGAGACGTCAAACACCGACATCTCGGAAGAGTTCACCAAGCTGATCGTTACCCAGCAGGCCTACTCCGCCGGCACCCGCATCGTCTCGACGGCGGATGAAATGATGCAAGAAGCCTTGAACATGATGAGGTAATGGCCGCCCGGCCGGTGAAGGCGGGCTGCAAATGAGCGTTTCCTGCGCTTCCGGTGCTCACGTACCCAAATGTACGCTCCGCTCCGGTTCTCGGAAACACTCATTTTCGCTCCACCTTGATCGGCCTTCCTCAGTGCATGGGGCACTGGATTGATGACGAAGCTGGAGTTCTTGCGATGGGATTGAGTTCGACACTCTCGAATGCACTGGGGGGCATGACGGCCAGCCAGCGGGGCATCGATGTGGTTTCGCGCAACATCGCGAACCAGGGGACGCCGGGCTATCATCGCCAGTCGATCGTCATCGAGGAAACAGCCTACGGCACGAGCGCGCAGGTGCGGGCTTCGACGCTGTCGCGCGCCTTTTCCGAGGCGCTGGAAAAGCAGCACCTCGTCGCTGTGTCGCAGACCTCCTATCACGATGTGCGGGCAAGCTTTCTCGACCGGCTGCAGATGCATCTGGGCCAACCGGGCGACACCAATTCGCTCGATACGCTCTATGCAGGGTTCGAGAATGCGCTGCAGTCGCTGGCGACCAATCCCAATGACGTGACGACCCGGGCCGGCGTGCTCAACGCGGCCCAGCAGCTGGCCGAGCAACTGAACGGGCTGACCGGCGCCGTGCAGGAAATGCGGCGCGAGGCGGAAAGCCAGATTTCCAACGGAGTGGCCGAACTCAACCGGCAGCTGACCCAGCTTGCCGATATCAACACGCGCATCCTCGACCTCTCGCAGGACCAGACGGCGCGGTTGAGCCTGATGGACGAGCGCGACAGGCTGGTCGGCGCGATCTCGGAAAAGATCGACGTGCGGACCACCTATCGGCAGGACGGTACCGTCGCGCTGATGACCGAGAGCGGTGTCGGCATTCTCGACGTCGAGCCTTCGCAGTTCGGCTTCAAATCGGGCGGGGCGCTGAACTCGAACGCGCTCTTCGACAGCGATCCGGCCAAGAGCGGGGTGGGGCAGTTGACGCTGCGCACGCCTTCGGGGCTCGAGGTCGATCTGGCGAGCCAGAACCTGATTTCGTCGGGTCGCCTGGCCGGCCTGATCGAATTGCGCGACAAGACGCTTGTCGATACGCAGAACCAGCTCGACGAAATTGCCGCGGCGCTGGCGCAGGCGATGAATACCGTGGTGACCGAAGGCAGCGAGACGACCGAGGGTAGCGGTGTTTTCGAACTCGACCTGGCCGGCATGAAGGCGGGGAATTCCCTGTCGCTCAGCTATGGCAACCAGAACGTGCGCGTCGTGGCTGTCGGCGATGCATCGACGCTGCCGCTCAAATCGCCCAGCGCGACGGGCGAGCGGGTGATCGGGGTCGATATTTCGGGCGGCGATCCCGCTGCGGCCATCGCTGCTGCGCTGGGTGCAGATCCGCAGCTTTCGGCACGGTTCAATTTTTCCAGCGCGGGTAGCGAACTTTCCGTCGAGAACGGGACGGGGACGGTATCGTCGCTTGTGTCGCGGATCACCGCAGGCGCTGGCGGGGATGCCTCGGGCGCACTGAACCTGTTCGTCGATACGCACGGCGCGGCGTTCACCAACAGCCTCGACGGCAATGGGCAGAAGGTCGGGTTTGCCGGGCGGATATCAGTGAACCCTGCGCTGATCCTGAACAATGGCGGTCTTGTTCAATATGCGGACGGCGTTTCGATGGGCGATGCGACGCGCCCGCAGCACCTGCTCGACAGCCTGAAATCGATGAGCTTTACCTCCGAAAAGATGACGGACCTTCGCGATGGCGGCGTTCGGCTTTCGGGCAAGGTATCGGAACTCGTCGCCCAGATGATCAACCATCAGGGCAATGTGGTGTCACGGGCGGAAAGCCAAAATTCAGCCTCGCGGTTTACACTGGAGTCGATCACGACGCGGATGAGCGCCGAGTATGGGGTCAATGTCGACGAGGAAATGTCGCGGCTGATGCAATTGCAGAATGCCTATGCGGCGAGCGCCCGAGTGGTCTCGACCGTGCAGCAACTGATCGACTCGCTTTTGAGGATGTAGGGCTGAAGCCATGATCATCAATAAATCGATGTACCCTGTCTCGCGCGATCTGAGCGCCATCACTCAGATGCAAAAGCAGTTCGAGAGCCTTCAGCTGCAACTGGCGACCGGCAAGCGCTACAATACGCTGGCGGAGATGGGCGGCGACCGGGTGCACGAGCTCAATATCCGAGCGCGGCTGACACGGATCGAGGGGTTTCAGTCCAATATCCTTACCGTCGAAAACCGGATGAGCTTTTACACCAACGGGCTCGAACGACTGGACCAGATCGAAGCCGATGCGCGGGCGCTGGCGGTTCCCGGTGCTTATGGCACCGACGGGATCAACTTCGCCAATTCGCGCAACCAGGCAACGAATTTGCTCAAGGAAGTGATCGACGTTCTCAATACCGACATCACCGGGCAGTTCATTTTCGGCGGCAACAAGTCTGACACCAAGCCGGTTTCGAGCTTTGAAGAGATCATGAACGGTCCGAACGGCTTTCGGCAGTTCGTGGCGGATCGCAATGTTCTCGATGGCGCCACCTCGAGCGTTCCGGGGGTTGCGCCGACCGGCAACGTCACGGCGACGGCGACAGGCAGCCAGGTGGTCTTGGGTGAAGCGGACAATCCCGATGCAGGGATCAAGTTGACCAGCGTCGCGGTCAATCCTCCAGGCAGCATATCGGTGGTGCCGACGCCGGCCGATGTTTCCGATCCGGACGCTCCAGTCGGCGCAAGCTATGCAATGACTGTCGACGCGCAGCCCAGCCCGGGCGATACGGTGACGATCGGGATCACCTATCCCCACGATCGCGACACGATCAAATATGTGACGCTGAAAGCAGTGGCGGGGGATACCGATCCCTTGCCTGCGGGAAGCTTCAGGATCGGCGACACGCCAGAGTCGACGGCGGCAAATCTTGGTGCCGCGGTGACCGGGAAATTCGAGACCCTTGCCGCAACGGAGCTGAAATCATCATCGGCCTATGCGGCGGCGGATCGTTTCTTCAACGCGACCGGCGAGGCGCAGGATCCTAACGCGGCGGCGTGGTACAAGGGGCAGGATTCCACCAATCCGCGTCAGACGGTGACCGCGAATGTCGACGAGAACACCAAGGCGCATTATGGTGTTCAGGCCAATGAGAAGGGGTTCGTGGAGCTGATCAAGGGGCTGGCGGTGTTTGCGGTCTCCGATGATCTCAGCGCGCTCGACACGACCAATGCCGCGCGCTACGACGCGATGGTGGATATCCAGCGGGCGCGGCTTTCTGAGAGCAACAATTCCAAGCCGGGGTCGATCGAATTGATCACCATGGAACTGGGGCTGGCCTCGTCGACGATCAACACGGTGAAGCAGCGGCATACCCAGTATAACGCGCAGCTCCAGACCATGCTGTCCGATATCGCCACCGCGCCGCGCGAAGAGATCGCCATGATGCTTTTGACGCTGCAGACGCAATTGCAGGCGAGCTATCAGGCCACCGCGATGGCCAGCCAGTTGAGCCTGGTGAACTATCTGTAGGCAAGGCGGGGGCGTACGATGAGTCTCGTTGAGAACGAACGCACCAAGTTGACGGCCGGGTTCATGAACGCCGTTGCATCCGGGACTGTTACGGTATCTCTCGTCGGGCCACTGGTCGGCATTGCTCTGGGAACCATGCCCGAGCAGAACACTTGGAATGTCGTATCTCTGAGCTTACTTGGTATCGTGTCGGCGATCGTGCTACATTTGCTGGCACAACGCGTGCTTTCTCGATTGAGGGAATGAGATGGAAACTCTGGTTCTGTGGCTATGGATTCCCTTCGTCCTCGGCGCAATTGGCGTTTTCGGGCTCTACGTCACGCGCAACAATGGGCGACAGGATGGTCCGGCCGAATAGGCATTCCTAAAGCGCTTGAGAACAAAAAGCCCCGGTCGATGCCGGGGCTTTTTGTATGGAATGGCGCTGGCGGTCAGCTATTGGCGCCGCGGAGGCCAGCGGAGATCTGGCGATTGATGTTGATCAGGGCGTCGAGCTTTTCGGGGCGTGGGGCGGCCATCAACTCATAGGTCTGGCCCATGACGAAAATGCCGAGATTGGCGACGTTCTGGCGCACGGGGGCGGGCAGGGGATGATCGTCCTTGGTCACGGCGGAAACGAAGATCGACCAGACCTTGCGGTTCTTGTTGAGGACGCCGTCGAGCTCGTCCATGCGCTCGGGCCAAGTGTCACGAATCTGCTGGAGCTGGGAGGCAAAGCGAGCGAGTAGCGCGGCTTCGAGATTGCGGGGGCTAGCGGTCTGCTGAGCCGTCTTCTGATATGCGAGTGCCCCCTGATGCATGCGACAGCAGCTCCCCTTCGTATTCGATCAGTTTCTTTGCAGCCTTCAATGCTTTGTACAAATCGCCGGTTAATATCTCATTATTGATCTGGTCGATAATGGGGAGGGTTGATGGCGCTGCCTTGACCACGTCATTGATCAGGGAGAAGTAATTTGTCGTCAGTTTTTCGACATTTCCTTCCACGTACATGATCTGGATGGCCAGATAAACGGCCTTGGCCGGTGTGTCGGCGGTTGTGGGGGAGAGGATGTCCTTCTCGCGGAGGATGGGCGCCTTGCCGTCGATGAACAGGCGGGTGCGCTGGTCGGAATTGGTGATCACGCAATTGCCGACGAGCAGCTTTTCGCCGGGCTTGAGTTCGACCTTTAGTGCCATGATTCTTTCCCCGCAAATTCAGTGAATTATGGCCCGAGGGCCGGCAAATGAAAAGGGCGGCCCTTCTGGACCGCCCTTTCCGAAAATGATCGCTGTTCTTATTCTTAGAACAGACGCAGTACCGACTGATCCTGCTGCGAAGCCATCGACAGGGCTGTCGAGGACAGCTGCTGACGGGTCTGGAGGGCCAGAAGGTTGGCAGCTTCTTCGTTGGAGTCGGCGAGGGTCAGATTGGCCGCACCGGTTTGCAGGGTGTTGATCATGTTTTTGGTGAAGTCCTGGCGGTTCTGAACGACCGACAGGTTCGAGCCAAAAGCAGAAGACTGCGAACGAACATCATTGATGGCGCCCTTGATTTCCGACAAGAAGTCATCGATCGAGGAGTCATCATCCAACTGGGAGGCCTCGATTGTGGTCTGGATGCCCAGATTTGTCGAGTTGATCGTCTTGGCTTCTTTTGTCTGAATGTTGATTTCAGACGTGCCGGTTTCGTTGAACGTGATCTGTAGATTATCGCCACGCAGCAAGTTAATGCCGTTAAACGAAGCGTCATCGGCCAGTTTGTCGAGCTGATCGCGCAGTTCGTTGAACTGCTTGGCCAGGTCTGCACGGACCGTGTTACCTCCGATTTCGGCAGAACTTGTGCCTGCAGCTGTGGTTCCGTCAACGACATTGCCGGTGGTCGCGCCGCCGATGCTCAGGTCGCTCGTCGAAAGGTTTTCGATTCGGAGCTTGCCGTTGTCGTTTGAGGCACGGATTTTGCCGAAAAGTGCATTGTCCGTCTGATCTGCGTTTTTCGCCCGATTAATTTCGGTTACCAGCTCATCGACAGATTTTGCAACTGTTCCGTTGGCATTGACTGTTTCAGCGGCGCCGGCGGTTGCAGCTCCGAACAGAGCCGAGTCCGTTCCGGTGACGGCGATGGTGCCCGCACCTGCCTCGCGAGCAACGAAGCGAAGCTTGTCGGCATCCGCACCAGTTCCGATTTGGGCCGTTACACTGCTAGAGCGGAATCCTATCAGTCTGCATCGTATCCAGCGGCTGCAAAGTAGTTGGCGCACTCTTTGGGCGTGAAGGTTTGGACCAGTTTGCCAATTCTGTTCCAGAGCGCATCAACGGTTCGCTCTGCTGCTTTGCGAAGCATCGCCTTGAGTTTGGAGAAGGCGTTTTCGATCGGATTAAAGTTGGGGCTATAGGGCGGCAGGAACCTGAGTGATGCGCCCGCTGCCTCAATCAGTTCACGGGTCCGGGTTCCTTTGTGGCTGGAGAGGTTGTCCATGATCACGATGTCGCCGGGCCGCAACTCGGGCACCAGAACCTGCTCGACATAGGCTTCGAATGCGAGG